>DATBZX010000368.1:0-19844 GCA_036512955.1 Terriglobales bacterium | reverse complement strand
CGGGTTTCGATCCGGCGGCCATCAAACTAATTGGAAACGTATCCGGCGAGCCGCCACTTCGCGGATTGTTGCGCCATCGCGGCTGGCGAGTCACTGAGGTGAACCTACCGTCGCTGCCCCAAGGTGCGGGCCGAGCTATCGTGGCTCCGGCAGAGGTTGAGATCGCCTAGAAGTCCCGCATCTCGGCGCATAACAGAGCAATTTTCAGGTGGCGCAGCATCCGCCACAGGAGACTCATTTGGACTCACGATTTATCGTAGGCATCGATTTAGGCACCACCAATTCCGCGCTGGCCCACACCGATACTGCTGCCGTCCCAGAGAGCGCGCGCATCGAAGTCGGGACAATTCCGCAGGTGGTCAATCCCAATGAAGTGGCCGACCGGACGCTGCTTCCGTCTTTTCTCTATATCCCGGGTGAGCTGGATTTCCCCAAGGGCAGCCTCAGCTTGCCCTGGGACGGCGATCCGAAGTTCGTGATTGGCGAGTTGGCGCGTAAGCGCGGCGCGGAGAATCCCGGAAGGCTGGTGGCCTCAGCAAAATCATGGCTGTCGTATGCCGCCGCGAATCGCAGCGCACCGATCCTGCCGTGGCAGGCTCCAGATGAGGTCAGCAAACTCTCGCCGGTCGAAGTATCGTCGCAATATCTGCAGTACCTTCGTACGGTCTGGGACGAGCAGCACGCAGCGGACGGCAAAGGCCACGCGTTGGCAGAACAAGACGTTCTGCTCACGGTACCCGCATCATTTGACGAGGAAGCGCGGGAATTGACCCGGCGTGCGGCCGAACAGGCGGGACTCGAACGCGTTACGCTACTCGAAGAGCCGCAGGCCGCGTTCTACGCATGGCTCGAAAGCCAGGGTGACAACTGGCGCCATCGCATCAAGGTCGGAGACCTCGTGCTCGTTTGCGACGTTGGCGGTGGAACCACGGACTTCAGTCTGATCGCCGTCTCGGAAGAAGAGGGTGACCTGGCGCTGAAGCGTGTCGCGGTTGGCGAGCACATACTGCTGGGAGGCGACAACATGGATCTCGCCCTCGCGCGCTTGCTGCAACAGAAGCTCGAAGCTGAAGGTCAAAAGATCGACACCTATCAGTTGCAGGCGTTGTGGCACCAGTGCCGCGCCGCGAAGGAACACCTGTTCGAACATCCGAAGAGCCTGAAGCAAGACGTCACCCTTCTGGGCAAGGGACGCAAGCTGGTGGGTGGAACCATCAAGACCGAGTTGCTGCGCGAGGACCTGAACCGCGTGCTCGTTGAAGGGTTCTTTCCTAAAGTCGCGAGTGATGAGATGCCGACCCGGCAACGCCGCATCGGATTTCAGGAATTAGGCCTGCCCTATGCCGCGGATGCAGCAGTGACGAAACATCTGGCGCGGTTTTTGTCCCAGCAGGTGCAAAACAGTCCGGAAGCCGCCAACATCCGGCGCGGGCGCAGCGGCCTGGCCTGTCCGACGCAGGTGCTTTTCAATGGCGGCGTCATGAAGGCGGATGTTTTGCGAGGCCGTCTGGTCGAAGTGCTTAATAGCTGGCTGGTCGCGGAGGGATTTGAAGTGTTGGGGCCGGCGCAGATTTTGGACGCTCCCGATCTCGAGCACGCGGTAGCGCGAGGCGCAGCCTATTATGGACGTGCCCGCTGCGGACAAGGAGTGCGCATCCGCAGTGGCGCTTCCCGCACCTATTACGTGGGAATCGAAAGTGCGATGCCTGCCGTCCCCGGAATGGAGGCTCCGCTTAAGGCGCTGTGTGTCGTGCCCTTCGGCATGGAAGAAGGCACTGAAGCGCTCGTGCCTGGCCGCGAGTTCGGCTTGGTTGTCGGCGAGCCTGCGGAGTTCCGCTTCCTCAGTTCCACCATTCGCAAACAGGACCACGTTGGCGATTTACTGGAGAACTGGGGCAGCGACATCGAGGAACTCAGTCCGCTTGAAGTGACGCTGACACTCGAAGGCCAGCAGGGCAGTGTGCTGCCGGTCCGCCTGGAGTCACGGGTCACCGAAATCGGTACGCTGGAGTTGTGGTGCGTCTCGCGCGACAATGCTAATCGCTGGAAGCTCGAGCTGAACATCCGCGAGAAGAGCGGCCAGTGACGATCCGGCGGCTGATGTCGAGGCAGTGATGGCAGGGCAGTCCCGTTACCTGATTGGCATCGACCTTGGCACCACGAATTCGGCGGTAGCCTATGTCGACACTGCTGACGCGGCGGAGCAAGCCGGATCGTCAGGAATCAACACTTTCGACGTCGCGCAGCTCACGGGTCCCGGTGAAGTGCGCGCCGAACCGTTGCTGCCCTCGTTCCTCTATTTCCCCACGATAGACGAAATCACATCGGGCGCGGTGAACTTGCCGTGGGAAGAGAGCCCTCCGTCGATTGTCGGCGCCATGGCTCGTGAACAGGGCGCGCTGGTGCCGGGGCGGCAAGTGTCTTCGGCGAAGTCGTGGTTGTGCCAGAGCGCAATCGATCGCACCGCCGACACTCTGCCACGCGACGCCGAACCGCCGGAGCCGATGGTGTCCCCTGTCGAAGCCTCGGCGCGTTACCTCTTGCATCTACGCAACGCTTGGAACTACGCGATAGCCGCGGGCGGGGTCACCGATCCGCAGCAACTTTTCGAGAATCAGGAAATCGTGCTCACCGTACCCGCCTCCTTCGACGCGGAAGCGCGCGAACTGACGGTAGAAGCCGCGCGTCAGGCCGGGCTGCGAAACCTGACTTTGCTGGAAGAGCCGCTAGCTGCGTTCTATGCGTGGGTGGCGGCGCATCAGAACGCTCTCAGCGAACAACTGCGTGACGGCGAGCTGGTTTTGATTTGCGACATCGGAGGCGGCACCTCCGACTTCAGCTTGGTGCGCGCGCATGTTCAGGGCTGCAACGTGGAATTCGAGCGCACCGCTATCGGCGAGCATCTGCTGCTGGGTGGCGAAAACCTTGACCTCGCGCTGGCGCGCCGCGTCGAACAGAAGCTAGATGCGAAGCTGAGCGTGCGTCAGCGGCGCGCCTTGCGCATCACATGTTCGGCAGCCAAAGAACGCCTACTTGGCGACGATGGCATCGATCGACTTCCCATCAACATTCTGGGTGGCGGACGCTCCGTTGTCGGCCAGATGTTGAGCAGTGAATTGACTCGCGATCAGGTGGTCGATTTGCTCGCTGATGGCTTCCTGCCGTTGACCGCGCGTGGCGACATGCCTGCAAGCACTCGCGCTGCCGGGCTTCGCGAAATCGGGCTGCCGTATGCTTCCGATCCCGCCATCACCAAGCACCTTGCGGCGTTTCTCCGTCAAGCTGCGATGGCCATGCGCGATGGAAAGAGTTCTCAGACCGCAGCCGGTCCGCGCGCTCCCATGGCAAGACCTGATGCGATCCTCTTCAATGGTGGTTTCTGCATTCCCGCCATCGCGCGCGAACGAATTGCCGACGCCATTGCCAAATGGTTTGGCAACGGCGACGGCTGGCGTCCCAAGATTCTTCGCAACGAAGTCATGAGCAGTGCGGTCGCCATCGGCGCAGCTTATTACGGCCGCGTGCGCCGCGGCGCCGGGTTGCGCGTCAAGGCTGGCAGCGCCCGCACCTACTACATCGGCATGCGTTCGGAGCACGGCATCAAGGCGGTCTGCGTCCTGCCTTACGGCACCAACGAGGGCACGACCCTCCCGCTGCTGGACCGCGAATTCTCGGTGCTAGCCAACCGCCCCGTATCGTTCCATCTCTACAGCTCAACCGTCCGCCATGATGCGCACGGCGAAATCGCTGATCTCGATCCTGATGAAGCGCATCATCACGCGCCCCTGGTCACGTTGCTGCGCTATGGGAAGAAGCTCAAGCAAATGGAACTGGCGGTGCGTTTGTCGGTCAGCTTCACCGAGGTGGGAACACTCGAGCTTTGGTGCGAGTCCGCTAGTTCAGAGCACCGTTGGCGACTGCAGTTTGAATTGCGCCGCGAGGCCAGCGCAACGGATCAGCGCCGCTCAGCGGCGCTGGCAACTACGACCCCGCATTCGACAGTATCGATTTCGGAGCAGTCGCAGGACTCGGCGGTGCAACTCATCAGACGCACGTTCGCCAAGTCGCCAGCGGGCGAAGGCGAACTCGTCGATCCGGCATCTCTAGTGACCGAACTGGAGGAGGTTGCCGGGATTAAGCGGGAATCGTGGCCTATCGCGACCTCTCGACTTTTCTGCGACGTGCTGCTCGAGGTGGCGGACGGGCGCAAGCTGAGTCCGCGCCATGAAGTGCGCTGGCTAAATCTGCTCGGCTATTGTTTGCGGCCGGGTTTCGGCGATCCGCAGGACAGCGCTCGCATCACCCAGGCACGACGAATCTATTCGGCGGGCTTGGCCTTTCCGCGCGAGCTTCAGTCCCAGGTCGATTGGCTGGTGCTGTGGCGGCGCATTGCGGGCGGTCTAAGCGCCGCCCACCAGCATGAGTTGCGCAACTACCTTGGAGACCTCGGTATCGGCCGCAGGAAGGCCGGTACTCGCCTGAACTCCCAAATAGAGCGCGATGGCTGGCGATTGTTAGCCAGTCTCGAACACCTGTCTGGTTCCACTCGCGCGGCGCTCGGCAGTGAGTTACTTCGCAAGCTTAAGAAAGAGCCCACCGACAGCGGCTGGCTGTGGTCGCTGGGCCGCTTCGGGGCGCGGATTCCGCTGTACGGATCGCTCAGTTGCGTAGTTCCAGCGGAGACGGCATCGGAATGGGTCGCGGCGCTTCTGGAGTTGCGCGAACTGACACCGGAGACCGCCTCCGCCATTTTGCAACTCGGGCGACGAGTCGATGATCGCGCACGCGACATCAGCCCCGAGGTGGTGCGTTCAACAGTTGCAAGACTTAAGTTGGCCAAACTTGCCGACGATACCTTGTTGCGATCCCTGCACGAGTATGTCGCGCCCACCCACGCCGATGTGGTACGCACCTTCGGCGAGCCGCTGCCGAAAGGCCTGGAACTGGAGAGCACTGCGAATTGTCTGTCTCCAGTGACGGCACTCACCGCTTAGAAGCCAGTATCATCAACCAGGCATGCCGGACACTACAAAGACAGTGGCGAAGAATCGTCAACAATCCGCATTTAGATCGTAACGATCCTGGCGCCGGCATTCTCCCTGTGTCCTGCCAAAACCAGATTGACAATTGCGCGAGCAATCTTGCCGCCCCCGACGGAGGAAGGTTCGATTGGATTCGCGTAGTCAGCAGGCAAAGAGCAAACAAATCGCAAGTCAATTATTGAAAGACCGAACTCGATCCCGACTCGCAATATAACGTCGTTGAAAACCATGAGAGCAGTGGAGGCTAACCGCTGGAAATCGTCGTCTGCAAAGCAGCCGTTGTAAATAGTGCAAAGCGTCAGGGGCAGACGCAGGTGCTGGCATGCTTCAACAGAGCGACGATACCTTTCCTCAAAACTCCGAGACACATCGGCCAATGCTGCCACAGCTTGGGCTGTCGAATGAGCGGGCGAAGTGAGGGTATTGAGATTTCCGAGGGCATCATTGCCTCCCACGCTTAGCACCAAGTGCGACGCATCGTGGGGTACACGCCGCGATTGAGCAGGAACATCTTCGGTAGTCGAGCCGTCGATGGCCAGCAACGACGCGCGCCAGTCCGTAGGCAGGAGTTCACGAACTTGGGAGATCACGTCTGGCCCGCCTTTGGTATAGCTCGCGTTGTCGAAGATCGAATCGCCAAGTAAAACGATATGCATCATTTTTTACCCGAATAATCGGCCTCGACGGGGAACGTTTCCGGAGACACTAAGTTCTGTCCCATGCACTCGCGAATTTCGTTCACCAAACTCGAGGCAGTTCCGCGAACAACTCGAGTTTCGCCGTTCGCTTGTTTCTCCGCTACCGTATTAGAGCACGGGAAATTTTCGGATAGCTGCTGATATGAGGCAACTCACAAGTAATCGGTCGGGGAATTCAGTGCCGCGTTTCCGAGTCAGTGGGGCGGGGCTCGTTCGCAGATATCCAAGATTCAATCTTCGACCTCCTCCGCTAGCAAATCGCCCAGCCGATCCAATCGGCGTTCCCAGATCGACCGGCGAGCGGAGATCCATCGTTCCACTACCGCAAGTCCACCGGGCGCGAGGCTGCAGGTGCGTACCCTCCCGAGCTTTTCAGTTTGCACCACTCCGCATTCTTCCAGTACCTGCAGGTGTTGAACGACCGCAGCCAGCGTAATATCGAGGGGCTCGGCCAACCGCGAAACCGATATGGGTCCGTGGCTGAGCTTCTCCACCATGGCCCGGCGCGTAGGATCGCCGAGGGCGTGGAAGACACGGTCGATATCAGGTTTCTTTCTTGTCATGGTCCGCGCCTTCCCGCGCCGCTTTAGTTGCCAATCTCCGTCGGCAGTCTGTCGAGAATCTTCCGCCATCCATCTTGCCGCATCGTCGGACCATCGGCCCCTTCGAAAAACGCTGCCTGGTGAGTGAGGATCAGCTCGGTGCCCTTTTCCGTTGGCAGGAACTCGAACGTGGCCAGGGCCACCGAGATCCGCTTGTCGCCAATCGCCATGGTTGCGGCGATCACAATGCGCTGGTTGGAAACGATGTCCTGATAAGTGCCTTCGCTCGTCATGGCCACGCCGGGGAACGGGGTGCCTTCCCGGAAGCGATAGCGCGACCGCTCCACACCTCCCGTCCGGAAATCCATTTCGAATTGCTCGACGTCATGATGATGTCCTTCGGCAAACCAGCGGCGCTTCTTGGCCGGGTCGGCGAACGCGGCGAACACGCGCTCCGGCGCGACGGAATAGCTGCGTTCGATCACGAACGTGTTGTGAATTACGGATTGCTCTGTCATGGTCTTCATGCCCTCTCTCCTCGAAGGATTGGTTAAGTAGCGACTTTAGTGTCCGTCGGTCCGCGGTAATTGTCAAGTAAAAACTTAAGTATTATTAGACTTCGTAAAGGCAGTCAGCCGGGCAAACTTCTCATGGAAGTTGTTAGGGTTTCCGAGGCTTCGTTCCGTTCCAGGCGCTCAATCTTCGACGAACGACTTCGGTCGAGCCAGTGCTTGGTCCCATTGCTCGGAAATCGAATCAAGGTATTCCTTCATTCCTGCAATCGGCTGCGGATCGAATTCAAACAGGCTCTCGCGGCCGATACGGACGCCGTGCACGATTCCTGCGCTCTCCAGCACCCGGAGATGCCTGGTGATCGCTTGCCGGGTGAGCCTGGAACCGTGCGTCAACTGCGAGATCGAATAAGGGCCCCCGGCGCAAAGCTGGGCTACCAGCGCTAGTCGCGTCTCATCACCCAAGGCGGCGAATACAAGCGCACGAGCCTGCCTCCTGGCGGCCGGACGATTACGACGTTGGTGCGACATGGCTCTCGATGTTCTTCAGTTGCTGTGCCCAACCACCGTCATTCCTGCGGAACGCCTCAGCGCGACGGTCGTCTGGGATCTTGTCGAAGCCTGATTCCGTGACCACGAGCAGAGTGCCACTCGCAGTCGGCTCTAGCCTGAATTCGACGAGCGTGGGCGTCTCCTTCGAGTAATCGATGTTGGGATCAACCGAATAAGGATGCCAGGTATAGGAAAATAGCCGTTCGGGATCCATGGTCTGCACCACGGCCTCCCATTTGACGTGTTCGTAGCCCGGCCATGTGATGTGGCCGCGCGACACCTCACTCGGTACGAACGGGCCATCGAGTTTCACGCGAAACCATTCGCCAAACTCACGGTAATCGGTCAGCGCACGCCAGACCCGCGACACTGGTGCCTTGAGTTCAATTCGTTTTTCAATGCGGTCATTCATTTACGCAACCTCAAGGTTGCATATTAGCGCAGGCCCAATGGAAAAGCAGCTTCTTGGTTGCGCTTCCTGCTGCCGCGCGGTCGGGCAAATTGCTCTTCGTATAATCTGTTTCCCATGCGGACTCATTCATCCCAACAACTCTCGCGCCTCTCGCGCTGTGCCGTCATTGCCTGCGCGGCGATTGTGTTGCCCCTCGCATTGACCGGGCAATCTTCCCATCAACCCTCTCCGGAAAATCTGAAATCGCGCGAGTGGTTCGAGCAGGCGCGGTTTGGCATGTTCATTCATTGGGGGATCTACAGCCTTCTGGGCGACGGTGAGTGGGTAATGCAGGAGCACCATCTCACCGGCCCACAGTACGAACAACTGGCAGCGCAGTTCTATCCCACCAAGTTCAATGCGGCGGAGTGGGTCGCGCTGGCCAAGCAGGCGGGGATGCGCTACATCGTCGTGACATCCCGGCATCACGATGGCTTCTCTATGTTTGCGACCAAGCAGAACAAGTACAACGTGGTGGACGCGACGCCGTATGGCAAAGATGTGATCCGCCAGCTTGCCGACGAGTGTCATCGCCAGGGCATTAAGCTGTTCGTGTACTACTCGCAGCTCGACTGGCATCATCCCGACTACTATCCGCTGGGCGGTACCGGGCACTGGGAGGGCCGCCCCACCAGCGGGCGGTGGCCGCGTTACCTCGACTTCATGAACGCGCAGTTGACCGAGCTATTCAGCAATTATGGCGAGCTGGGCGGCGTATGGTTCGACGGCATGTGGGACAAGCCCGACGCCGACTGGCAGATCGACCGCACCTACACGATGATTCACCAGTTGCAGCCGGGCGCGTTGATCGTCTCCAATCATCACAAGCTGCCGTTCCCAGGCGAGGACTATCAGACGTTCGAGAAGGACTTACCGGGAGACAACACGACGGGATGGGGCGGCGCTCCGATCGGCCAGCTACCGCTCGAAACCAATGACACCATGTATCGCGGCGGATCGTGGGGCTTCAACCTACGCGACACCGATCCCAAGAGCCTGCACGACCTGGTGCAATATATGGTTCGCGCTGCAGGAAACAACGCCAACTTCCTGCTCAACGTGGGACCTCAACCCAACGGCGAAATTCAATCTGCCTTCGCCAATCGCCTGCGCGAGATGGGAGCGTGGCTGAAGATCTACGGGGAGTCGATCTATGGAACCTACGGTGGCCCCGTCAAGCCCGGTGGATGGGGAGTGACCACGCAGCACGGCAACACTATTTATGTGCACGTTCTCGATCCATCCCTGAACGTGTTGGCGCTGCCGGGCATCGCAAAGCCAGTGCGCGACGCGCATCTGATGAACGGCGGAGCCAAGGTGAGTCTCGGCGTCTCCGGGGGCAGTGTGGTGCTGCAACTGCCAAAACGAGCGCCTGGCGAAATCGATCAGGTGATTGTGCTGGAGGTAACGCAATAAGCCTGCTCGCGGCGTCTGATTACCGACTTGCCAACAGCCCTTCGCTCGGGGCATGATTCTCGGCTGCGGACAATTCGTCTTTGTCCGGAAGCTTGCACCCGGAGGCTTCACGGTGAAACGTCCTATTCTGTTTGCTCTCCTGCTGTTTTGCGCTCTTCCTCTTCTGGCGCAAGACGGTTGGATTCAACTGTTCAACGGCAAGAACCTCGACGGATGGAAACACGTTGGCCCTGGCTCGATGATCGTCGAAAACGGCCTCATGCGAACTCATGGCGGCATGGGCTTGCTCTACTGGACCCTTGGCCCGGTGGGTAACTGCACCATTCGTGTGGTCTACAAGATGCGCGACGAGAACAATAACTCCGGCGTCTTCATCCGCATTCCCATCGAGCCTCGCGAAGAGTGGATGCCCGTGCACTACGGCTACGAAGTGCAGATTGACAACCACCCCGAGACCTCGAACGAAGACGAATATCACGTCACGGGCACGCTGTACTCGCTGACCAAGCCGCTGGCCAAGCCGGGCAAGGCCGGCCCGCAGTGGAACACCATGGAGATCACCCTCGACGGCCCGCGCACCATCGTGATGCTCAATGGCGTCAAGGTCACCGACTACACGGAAGGTGATCCAGTGCCGGCGAAGAAATTCTGGTTTGAAGGGGAACGCGGCACCCGACCAAATGTCGGTTGGATCGGCCTGCAGAATCACGGCGATTATGACCGCGAAAAAGGCACCAATACCGACATTGACAAGGACACCGTTTTTTTCAAGGAAGTCGCGATCAAGCCACTGGTGAAATAGCCATCACTCATTCTCCGTTTTGGATTGTTAAGCCGTTCAACCAGTTTGCCACCACGTAGGGAGGAGTTCTGCGTTATGGGTAAAGACTATTCGCGCCGTAATTTTCTGCAGACCGCCGCAGGTGCTGCTGGACTCGCTCTGGTCACCAAGGCGATCGCCTTGCCCGAACCCGCCTACGCCCAGGAATGGGCCGCCGGCACAAGTGGCGAGACTGTGCAATTCGGCATCATCGGCATCGGCATGCAAGGTTCGGGTCTGTTAAAGACCGCCGTCACATTGCCGGGAACCAAGTGCATCGCTGCCTGCGATCTTTGGGATGGCCGCCAGACGCTCGCCAAGGAAATTGCCGGACCCGACATCGCAACCACGAGAAAATATCAAGAGCTTCTCGCCAACAAGGACATCGCCGCCCTGATCGTGGCTGTGCCCGACCATTGGCACAAGCAGATCGTGGTTGACGCCGTCACCGCGGGCAAGGATGTTTACTGCGAAAAGCCGATGTCCCACAGTGTGGCAGATGGCGCTGCTATGGTCGCGGCTGCGAAAAAGTCAGGCCGCATCGTGCAGATTGGCTCGCAGCGAACCAGTTCTGCGCTACTGGCGAAAGCCAAGCAGCTTTACGACCAGGGAGCTATTGGCGAACTGTTGTCCGTCGAGCTTTCGCTGGGACGTAACGATCCTACTGGCGCATGGGAGTATCCTCCGCCTCCCGGCCTCGCGCCCGACAACTTCGATTGGGACACCTGGCAGGGCGCTGTGCCCAAGAAGGCATTCGATCCCATCACCTATGCCCGCTGGCGTTGCTGGAAGGAGTACGGCACAGGCGTGGCGGGCGATCTCATGGTGCATCTGGTGAGCGGCATGATGTTCGTCACCGGCATGAATCAGGCGCCGACGCGCGCCTTCGCCAGTGGAGGCATCGTGCGTTGGAAGGATGGCCGCAACATGCCCGACCTGCAGGCCGCAATTTTCGAATACGGCAGTGTTCCGGCTTACGTGCGACTCACGCTCGGTACCGAGACCACCGAGATGACCCGCCTCATGGGGCCAAAGGGAATGCTCGAAATTCGCGAGCGTGATTTTACGTACACGCCGCAACGCGGCATCGACACCGCTCCCAGTTATTACGCGCAGGGTTTCCCTGCAGCCATGCGCAAGGCCTATGAGAAGCAATGGGAGGACGAGCATGATCCCGCGCCCGGTAAAGAATTTGTCGCTGAGGCGGTGACTTTCAGCGGTCCTTCGTACGACGACGAGGCGCCGCACCTTTGGAACTATTTCGAAGCTGTCCGTACTCGCAAACCTGTGGTGCAGGACGCCGTCTTCGGACATCACGCGGCAGCGGCGTGCCACATGGCGAACCAGGCGTATTTCCGGAAGGCCACGGTAACCTGGGACGCCGCCAGCGATACCATCAAGGGCTAGCGCGAACCGGACGGATTGCTTATAGTTAGAGGCCACACGCAACATCAGCGCATCGAGCACGGCGCGACAGCGCTCGTACCGAGTGTGTGAAGCGCTGCGGAATTTCTGCGAACCTCCCGACCTCCCGCGGTAGAGCAGCATGGGGCGGGAGTCCCTGTAACAACTGACAGTTTCCTTCACCGCAGCGATCGTCTTGAATTAGCCAAACGGAAATGTACGCCTCCCCCACGGGAGCTAACCAGTATCAGTTGAGGAGAGAATACACATGGACCTAGGAGCAGGATTTCGAAAACTGGCGCTGGGAGCGCTTGCCGTCTCGAGTTTTTTCGCGGGCGGCAGTGCAACCGCGCACGCGCAAGCTGCCGGCGCAAAGAAGCCAAACATTCTCGTCATCTTTGGCGACGACGTCGGGTACTTCAACATCAGCGCTTATAACCTCGGCATGATGGGCTACAAGACGCCCAACATTGACCGCCTGGCCCACGAGGGCGCGCTGTTCACCGACTACTACGCGCAGCAAAGCTGCACCGCGGGACGCGCGGCGTTTATCACCGGACAAAGCCCGATTCGCACCGGCCTGCTCAAAGTCGGACTCCCAGGCTCGAAGCTCGGACTTCAGAAAGAAGATCCGACGATTGCCGAACTGCTCAAGCCGCTCGGCTACATGACGTTCCAGAATGGCAAGAACCATCTCGGCGATCGCAACGAGTTCCTGCCTACAGTGCATGGCTTCGATGAGTTCTTTGGCAACTTCTACCACCTGAATGCCGAAGAAGAGCCGGAAAACGTGGACTATCCAAGGAACCCCACCTTCAAGGCGGAGTTCGGCCCGCGTGGCGTGTTCAAATGCAAAGCTACGGCCACCGACAACCCCGCGCCTTCCGATCCTCGCTTTGGTCCGTGGGGCAAGCAGGTGTGCGAAGACACCGGCCCGCTGACCAAGAAACGCATGGAGACCGCTGACGACGAATTTCTGGCCGTCACGCTAGAGGACATGGAGCGCTCGGTCAAGGCGGGTAAGCCATTCTTCATCTGGCATAACACCACGCGCATGCATATCTGGACACACCTGCCGCCGCAGTACGCGGCCATGGAAAACCAGAAGGGCCTCTACGGCGCCGGCATGACCCAACTCGACGACAACATCGGCGTCATCCTGAAGAAGCTCGACGACCTGGGCATTGCGGACAACACTATCGTCATCTTCACCAGCGACAATGGAGCGGAAGTCATGAGTTGGCCCGACGGCGGCACCACTCCTTTCAATGGCGAGAAAAACACCAGTTGGGAAGGCGGATATCGCGTTCCATTCGTGATTCGCTGGCCGGGAGTGGTCAAGCCGGGAACGATGATCAACGACATCGCCGCGCATGAGGACTGGGCTACAACCCTGTTGGCCGCAGCGGGCGTGCCCGACGTAAAAGAGAAACTGTTAACCGGCTACCAGGCAGGCCACAAGACATTTAAAGTCCACCTGGATGGCTATAACCTGATGCCCTATCTCAAGGGCGACACGCAGGTGGATCCTCGTCGCGAGTTCCTCTATTGGACGGACGACGGCGAGCTCGCTGCGTTGCGTTACGACAAGTGGAAGGCCTTGTTCCTGGAGCAGCCCGCTCGCGGGTTCTCTGTGTGGGAAACGCCATTCGTTCCGCTGCGCGTTCCCAAGCTCTTCGACCTCCATGCCGGTCCTTTCGAGAGGGCCGAGATGGAAGGCATCGACTATTCCCATTGGCGGCTTGACCGGGTCTTTCTGCTAACGCCTGCACAAGCCTACGTCGGGCAGTGGCTGACCAGCTTCAAGCAATTCCCTCCGCGCCAGAAGCCGGCCAGCTTCAATCTCGATCAGGTCATAAAGCAAATGGCAGAATCCTCGGACTAAGCAGCGGGCAAAACACCTGACACTCGGCGCTCCCGCCGTCGCATGGCGGCGGGAACGCTGATCGACACCACAGCTAATGCAAGTCCCGCCTCGAATCGCAATCGCACCACTTCACGTGCAATCCGTGCAAGTCCGCGAAAAGAAACTCCCCCGCTAGACAACAGCCGCGTCTTACACAGGCTTTTCCACGAATCTGTTAATAAACGATGAGCAAATTCGACGTTCTACTGGATTGCATTGGTATGGATTTTGCTGGTGGGATGAACTGAGGTTGGCGGGGTAAGGCGTTTGCCAGGGGGATGAGCAAAAGGAAAAGGCTGTGACTTTGGTTATGCTCTAGCCGACAACTCCTGCGAGGGAGCCCCCGGCGTGGACGCATGTACCGTCACAGCCCTTCTAGCGATCACCGCTTTCGCGGTTCCAAACCCCAACTGACACCTCGCAGCGCGGTTGGTTTTTTCGGGTCTGGCAGTATCGGCGAGTCGCCCCGCTTCTCTGACCACTCAGCGTACTTCAGGCTAACTACGTTTAAGATGTCAGCCCTTTTCTGCCGTCGACAGGTTGGATACTAATACAGGAACGGAAATTGTCAACGCCCAAGGTTGGTGCAAATGACGATTATTTCAAAGTGAAAAATTCGCCGTGCAAACTATTGAATGTGTAGCACTTGAATTTTCGATCAAAATCGTTTTGCGACTTCTTCACACGTTATTCACAGAGAAGCTCATGTGCAAAACTCCTTGCCAGCGAACCAAGCTAGTGGCTTGACGTAACCCGTGGAGTGCGGCATTGTCGAAGCAGGGAGTTTGATGCCGAATTTAGTAGCCTATGTTGACGGTGGTTCCCACGGTAGTCCGGGGCCATCTGGTATTGGCGTCGTCATCGAGCAGTCCGGCGGTGAAAAGGTGCGTATCGCCAAGTCCATCGGGCGTCAGGACAACAACGTCGCCGAGTACGTGGCCTTGTTGGAAGCCCTGCAACACGCCATCTCGGTGAACGCCAGCGCACTACATGTTTTCTCCGATTCTCAAATTGTTGTGAAGCAGATGACCGGTCAGTACGCCTGTCGTAGCCCTCGCCTGCACTCGCTGAACTGGACTTGCCGCAAGCTAGCTCGCTCCCTCGACTTCTCCATCGCGCACATCAGCCGCGAACTCAACCTGGAAGCCAACGAACTTGCCAACCACGCCGTCCGATCCCGTTAGATATTCTCCCCTAAGTCCTACGAGCACGGGAACCACACACATTTGGAAAAGATAATGACGAACCCCGCGTCGGTTGCATCCAAATATCGGTTACATCTGCTGTCCCAGCATCGGGAACGAGGAGTATATGGAAGATCCAAACCTCAGCGTTGGAACAGGATCGGATGTCGATTCAACTCGCGGTTCGTCGTCCGCCCCGGTCCGGCAGCCTGTAGACGAGAAATTACAGAAGTTGCTCGACAAAGCTCTGTACGGCGGAGGCCACCCGTCGGCACAAAAGATCAGGAATTTTCTGAATGGCACGTGGCTCGGCGAGCCTTTACATGTCGTGCTCAAGGATGTGCCCGTAGGGGCCTGGACCGTTGCAATGGCGTTTGATGCTCTGGACCTGGTCTCCGACCGCCGTGAGTTCGCGCGGGCAGCGGATACGTCAATAGCAATAGGGTTGATTGGGGCAGCAGGCGCGGCTGCAACCGGCATGGCGGATTGGTCTGACGTTGATCCTCCGGCTCGTCGCCTTGGATTCATTCATGGTCTTCTCAACTTGAGTGGCGCCGCGTTATTTGCAGCTTCGTTGTTCCTGCGAAAGACGAAATCTCGTAAGGCGGGTCGCATCTTTGGCGTTCTGGGTTATGCGGTTATGAGCTACGCTGCCCACCTCGGCGGCAAAATGGTGTATGAGCACAGGGTAGGTGTTGACCGCACCAATGGCCAGGTGTTCCCAGAGCAGTTTGTCGCCGTTCTGCCTGAAACAAGTTTGATGGACGGCAAACTTACCCGAGTGATGTACCAGAGCACGCCGATTCTACTTGTCCGTCGCGGAGATCGTCTCTTTGCCATGGCTGAAACGTGCTCCCACTTCAGCGCGCCGCTCTCAGAAGGCAAACTCGAAGGGGATACCGTTGTTTGTCCTTATCACTTCTCACGGTTTGCATTGGAGGATGGCCGAGTCCTCGATGGTCCGGCTGTTCACCCACAGCCGTGTCTGGAAGCCCGCGCGCGGAATGGACAGATCGAAGTGCGGCATGCACCTGCTCCGAACTGAAAGCTGCACGACTGACTGATGAGTCACAGATCTAGTATCGAGTCATGGCCGACAGTTCTTTCTGTGCATGGCGGTCTTGCGAGTGGGCATGCGTCGGGCCTCGCTAAGCCACAGCTTCGTTTTGAGTTCATAGGGTTCTGACGGGCGACGTCCCGCGTGCCCTATAACGGTAGTGCCGGATCGTCAGCGATATGTGAGCCGACCATCCGCTGGGTCGCAAGGTTGCGACTCGATACCCAGTCTCATCTGCTAATCTAGTGCGTTCGTCATCACCATACTTAAGAGGACAACGTCGTGGAAGTCGTAGCCGGAGTGGATCTGGGCGGAACCGCCGTCAACTATACGATCGTCGATCAGCAGGGACACTTTCTCATTGACGGATTGTGTGAGCATCCTGCGCTGGCGAAACAGGGGCCGGACATTTGCCTGCAACAGATCGCCGATGGTCTCAAGATCGCGGCGGACAAAGCGGGCGTCGCTCTCTCCGACATCGTCGCTGTCGGATTGGATACGCCCGGCCCGGCAAGTGCTTCGGGTGTGCTCAGCGCGCGCGGTTCCACCAACTTTGTGCATGCCAATTGGGCGAGCTTCGACATCCGCGAAGGTCTCGCGCACAAACTCGGCAAGCCCGTGCTTTATTTGAACGATGCCAATGCCGGCGCGCTGTGGGGACACTACTCGATCTTTGGACCTAACAGCAAGGAGACGTCGGTCTCGATCGTCATCGGGACGGGCAACGGCGGCGGCATCATCCTCGACGGCAATGTGGTGAAGGGCAGGAACGGTTTCGGCGGCGAGCTCGGCCACGTGCTAATTCCGTACCAGAGCATCGCCGGGACCCCCGGCATGAAACCCGAATGTAATTGCGGACGCACCGGCGATCTCGAATCGGTATGCTCGTTGACCGCGATTGAACGCACGCTGCTGCCGTATTTCCTGCCGCGCTATCCCGGCCACGAACTGGGAAAGGTCGATCTTCACACCGCCGCCAAGCTGGTGCGTGGCATGGCGGAAAAAGGCGATCCGCTGTGCAAGGATGTCTTCCGCGTGCAAGCCCATGGATTAGGCTTGTTCTTCGACGAGATGATCAACACCTTCGATCCTGACGCGCTGATCATAGGCGGTGGTGCGCTCGAAACTACGTTGGATTTTCAGCGCTGGTTTATCGACGAAGTCCGTGCCGGTATGTCCACACAGCGCGAGGAGCAGGTTGGCATTCCCATCCACGTGATGCCTAATGGCGACACCGCGGGTGCGCGCGGCGCCGCCATCGAAGCCCTCAAACTTGCGCGTCAGGGCGGTCTCGCCTAACTTCTTGCGGAGCCCGTCGCGCAATGCCAAAAAATGCCGCCCCGCAGGGCGGCATTCTCGTGCAAGTTAGAGTTGGTGATTGGTTGGCTCAGAGTAATGTTTGCTCCTGGAGCTTACGAGCCTCCGCGAACAGGCCCTCGCACCAGGAGCACGCCGGCCCGTGGCGCCAGCATGATTTGTACTGCTCCGGAGCTGACGGTGTAAGTGGCGCCGCTCAGGACGTCATACAATGGCGTTCCGTCTGTATAGAGCCCTGTCACGGGAACGGACGCAGTGTTGACGGCCGATCCGTTATTGAGTGCCACCACCACCGAGCCCTGGCCCTGCATAGTACGGGCGAAAGCGTAGGTGTTGGGTGCAGTTTTTGGCTGCTGGGTGTCACCGGTCAGGAGCGTGATGAACTTGCCCTTGCGCAATACCGGGTACTGCTTTCGCGTGTGTGCCAGCTTCTTGTAGAACGCCAGCACGCTGGTGTCAGGCGGACCGTAGATGGTGGGATCGCCGGACTGATCCGTCCACGGATACGGCGCTCGCGTGTAGGGATCGCCGATCGGTCCATTCGCGCTGCTGGTCTGCGACGGAGAGTTAATCGCGACTTCATCGCCGTAGAACACCATTGGCGCGCCGATGTAAGTGAACTGGAACAGGGCTGCCAACTCTAGCCGCTGCTTGGCCTGCACCAGGCCCGTGTCGCCAGTTTCGGTCATCACAAACAGAGCCCGGTTAGTGTCATGCGAGTCGAGAAGATTCAGCATGGCCGCCGTAGCCTGCGCGGGATAATCGTCGCGGACCGCCCGCAACGCGTGATCAAACTGGCTGGGCGTCAGTCCCGGAATATCGTTGGTGCCGTTGTTGTTGTCATCGTGCCATTCCGCATTGCGCACGAAACCCGTGATGTTCTTGCGGAAGCGATAGTTCATCACCGAGTCCATCTGATCGCCCGCCAGGAACTGGCTGGCATTCGGCCAGATCTCGCCGATCAGCGGACCGTTACCGTTGTAGTTCTTGGCGAAGGTCCGGTAGTCGTTCCACCAGGGATGGCCGAAGTTGCCATCATCGGCGACGTCGAAGCGCCATCCTGAAGCTCCCTGGCTGTACCAGTACTGGGTGACGTTGCCCGCGCCCCGGTAGAAGAAGTCCTTCACCGCCGGGTTGGTGTGGTCGAAGGTTGGCAGGCTGTCGAAGCCAAACCATCCGTTGTAGTCCGACGAATCGCAGGGAACGTTTGTGTCGTTGAAATGGAACCAGCTCCGCCAGACTGAGCTGAGCGATTCGCATGCGCCATCCGACTGATAGCGATGGTAGCGATCGAAGTACAGTCCGTCGGACGAGGCGTGATTGAATACGCCGTCCAGGATCACTTTCATTCCGCGCCGGTTCATCTCAGTTTGCAGCGCGGTAAATGCCGCATCGCCACCCAGCGCCGGATCGATATGCAAATACTGGTCGGTATCGTAGCGGTGGTAGGAGCGCGCCATGAAGATCGGATTCATGTAGATGGTGTCAAAGCCGAGCGACTGAATGTAGTCGAGCTCGCTCTGCACGCCCGCCAGATCGCCGTTATAAAACTGGGTGAAATTGTTGAAGCAGGACGAGCTGCTATTACGTGGATCGCACATCTGCGTATTCCACGTGTCGTAATGAATCACCGTGCTGGGATCGGTACCGTAAAACGTAGGGCAACCGGTGGTCGATCCGGTACGGCAGTAGTCGTTGGTCTGGTCTCCATTGCGGAAGCGGTCCGGCATGATGTGGTACACGTTCGCGTTCTGCAGCCATGCAGGAGTCTGGAAGTTCGGGTCGTAGACCGTGATCTGGTACGACGGGAAGGGCTCGCCGTTCGTGGCGATGCCGGTTCCGTCCTTGTGAACGTTGTCGTTATCGTCCAGATAATCGTCGCTATAGAAGCCGTTATACTGCGCGTTGCTGATCTTGAACTTGTAGTAGTAGACGCTGGTCGCCGATGGCATCGTCAGAGTTGTCTTCCAAACGTCGTAATTGGTTCCGTTTACAGCAATGCCGGTGTCGGCTGCCATGACCGTATCAATCGGACCTGTTGTATTGCCGCTGGCCGTATCGAAAATGTAGGCGCGAGCGGTCACGTTCGATACAGCGGTTGCTGTCAGTGTCCGGAAGCGCAACGTCACGGGCGTATTCTCGGGCACCGCGCCTTCCTGGTCGCGATAGAACGGATCGAACGTATCGTGCAGGAATCCAGCCTTGTCAGCTGGGGGGAACGCTCCAGGTGCTTCCTCGAGCGAGAATGGCGGAGTGCTGGTACCGTTACCGGTGTTCAAGACAGCATAGTAGGCCACTGCAGTTGCGTTAGTTCCTACAAACGCACCTGGATTGTCAGGTGGCGCCTGGCCGTATACATAGCCAGGGGGGACGCCGTTCGAGGTCAGGTACCCGAAGAACACGAACGATGAAGGAATCCCTCCGCCGGTTATGGCAGTCCACGGAATCGCAACCTCTCTCGTATTCGTGTTGGCGCTATTGCTTGCGTAGGAGCCATAAAACGCGTTGGCGCCTCCCCAGTTTCCGCTTCCGTCGGAATTGCGATACTCGCGATACCCGTCTTTGAAATACGTCACGAACGCTGCGCGGAATGGTAGCGACGTGAATTGGGCGCCGTCATAGTTAAAGCCCGATAGATTCCCGTCGGAATTCGAACAGCATGTTGGCGGGTTCTGCGGATTGCCCTTGATGTACAGCACCGCGCCCTCGCTCAAATTCGCGTTCACGATGCCCACATAAAGGTTATAGGCATCCCAAGTCATGTACCAGGTTTGCCCGGTATTGCCAGCGTTGTTGAGTTGGTTGTTCGTTCCATACTCGCCGGTGGCGATGTAACCGTCGACGGTTGGCGTTGCCCACTGCGCCCGTACCGGAGTGGCAACTGCATAAATAAGCGAGAAGAGAAGAGCGATCTTCAGCAGGGGAGTGCGAAACATGGAAATC
>DATBZX010000367.1:0-5079 GCA_036512955.1 Terriglobales bacterium | reverse complement strand
TTTATTTTCGCAATGGCGGAGCGGAGGATTATCTCATCGGCTCCGCCGATTGCATGAAGCGCAATCTTGAAAGTCGCGTCGAAGTCGTCGCGCCAGTCGAGGACCCGCAACTGCGCAAGGAGTTGCGCATCGTGCTCGACTTCCAGCTGCGGCCCAATCGATGCCAGTGGGAAATGCTGGCCGACGGCAGCTACGCAAGGACCGCTGCCGCGGACGCATCCCCCGCCTGCCAGCAGGCGATGATAGATTTCGCGGAGACTCGCCAGACGGAAGCGACCAAGGTCAAGAAGCGCCGCTCCAAAGGCTTCGCGCGCCGCACGGTACGAGAAAGGAGCGGCGAGTGACGGAGCGTCTGTGGCGGCATCGAAGGTTGCATCGCAGCCGTCGCGGGGCCGACTAGGCTAGGCGCATGGTTCCGCGCAATTCCTCACTTCCAGAAAAAGTCCTCTTCGGTAACCCTGCCCTATATAAGCTCAAGTGCTTCGTCATTGAGACAGTAATTTGGAAATGGCTCCTGTGCGGCGTTTTCCGTCTGAAGCCTCGCCCCCTGACCGGTGCGGAGGAGTTGTTCCGGGATCGACGGGTGCTGATGGCCGCGTGTGGGCCGGGTGACGTCAGCACCGGCCCATCCGTTGACAGTGCCGCGGAAGTGTGGGGCTTTGATGTCTCCCCGGCGTTCGTCGAGAGATGCCATAAGAACCGCCCAACGTGGAAGGTCTGTGTTGCCGACGTACTTAAGCTGCCTTTCCCAGATGGCGAGTTCGACGTCTCCGTGATCTACTCCTCGCTACACCATATCCCAGGCAGCGCCGAACTCGTTTTGGCTGAGCTGGCCCGCGTCACGCGAAGCCGCGTTGTGTTCCTTGAAGGTGTGGTGCCAGAGAGAGGGGTTCTCCGCCACATCCTCCTGCTGTGGTACGCCATCGTGGACGGGGGCACGCACTACTATACGCGAGTGGAGATTTTAAACATCGCCGACAGGCTGGGCCTCGAAGTGGAGCGGATCACGGAGCACGGGCCCATCGGGCACATGATGTTCTGCGTGCTTGGTGTTCGATTGTAGCACAAGGACCAAGGTCTTGTTCGAAGCGAAGCCTGAACTGATACTCTTGGCCCGTTGCAACCCCGTTCCTTTCGGGAGGGTATGAATGATGTCCGCCACATCGTCCACTGTACCGGAGTCACCGCCTTCGTTCGTACTGGGTGCCTCCGTCCGGGAAATGTTTTTGATGGCGTTGGGCAGCCTCGTATTGTTAATCGTTGAAGTGCTCATGAGCACTCCGTGGATCTTGTTCGGCCGGTACCTGTGGATTGACGAACTCTGGACGAAACTAATCGCATCTGAACCGAGCGTGTGGCAATCCCTAGTTGCCCTGAAGCATTCGGGAGATCCTACGCCGCCAGTATACCACCTCTTAGCTCGGGCCTCCTGGGGACTAGTCGGCGGTAGCGGCGAAACCGCGTTCCGGACCCTCGCTTTCGTCTCAATGTGGGTTGCGTTGGTTCTCATCTATGCATTATTGCGTCGCACATTCGCCGTTCTTCCCGCCTTGGTAGCCGTGCTTGCGTTCTGGTCCAGCCCTCCAATCATCGAGTACGCTTTTTTTGCCCGGCCCTACGCGCCTCTGCTTGCTGCAATAGCGGGCTTTTGCCTGATCTATGGCGCAGACAAGAAAGGACCCGCAGCCACCGCGTTGACGGCGGCGATGGCGGCCCTGGTCTGTACGCTCCATTACTTCGGAGTTTTCGCGCTGGCTTCCGTGGTCTTGGGCGACACGCTCGCGCGCCACGAACCACTGCCGGCGATGATCCGCCGGTGGTTGCCGGCCGCGGCAGGTCCGATTGCGGTAGCTGCCTGCTGGCCGTTCGTTCACGCATGGAATACCGGCCAGACGGTATTCAGTTATTTGCCTCCGCAAAGTTTGGGTTCCGCAGTCCGAGACGTCTTCCTTTCGTGGGGCGGAGCGTTGGAGGCAACAGTAATATTGGCCTTCGCGTGGTCTATTTCTTCTCTAGCAAGGCTAACAATTCACCTGCTCGGATACAGTGGCGAAGCCAGAACGCCAAACATCGGACCATTGCAACCAGTCGCAGGACTCCTCGGGTTGATCCTGGTACCCATGTTCCTGGCTATATTTTCAGCTTTGGTGTACCCCGCGATGACGACTCGCTATATGATCCCCGGCTTGCTTGGAGTAACAGCGCTGTTGGCCGTTGTCGCATCGAACACCTCGCCAAGAATATTGGTCGGAACCGCAATGTTGCTGATGCTACTCGGCGCGCGGAATTTGCGGGTATATAGCGCCTGGAAGTTGAGATGGCAAACTGCCGAAGAGCAGATGACGAAAATCGGTCAAGGTGATCAACTAGCCATCGTGACGTTCAATGTCCATGAAGCTTACCTGCTGTACGCCTATGCTCCCAGTCTGCGCTCTCGTCTTTTCATCGCTGACTTCCGCACGACCCACAGGGATAAACTATCCAGAGTCGTGTTGTTGGACTATGAGCTCGAAACAAAGTGGTCGACCGTGTACGCCGATCTGCCGAAGCTTGCCAACCTCGATCAGTTGCGACGCATGGGAAAGTTTCATCTTGTGAATTCAGAACCACCGGTATTGGCCGACCAGGAAAACAGACCATCGATATCTCTCCCACTGCAGAAAGTCGCTCAAGTCCTCTCATTTCGAAGTGTGGATGGCTTATATGAAGTGCGGCCGAATTAGGCGATCGCTCTCGATGCCAGGTTTATTCGATTCGGACTCCGAAGCACCTTCACTCAATGGATGCTGGCAAACAGGTTAAGCACTACTCTCTCCCATCGCGTCTCAATGACGCGCGAATCACCAGGCCCAGCGGACTGCCGTCCGGCGCATCGCTGATTATCGGGAGATCATTCGGCCGCGCACGTACTTGTGCGCCGGCAGCCGGGACGCCGAGCAGCCCCAATACTGCTTGCACCACCGGTTCCGGCTTGATTCGTTGCATGCAGATGTTATTGCCGTTGCAGGGCGGACGATCCACCTCGTAAAGGCAGGGACTACAAAATACGGGAGAGTAGAAGATCGCGACGTTGGGCAGGTCCTGACCGTAATGTTCCGGGTTGGCGGGGCCGAACAGGCACACTGTCGGTCGCTCCAGCGCGACCGCGATGTGCATGGGTCCACTATCATTGGTAAGAACGCACGCGGCGCCATCCAACAGTGCCAATAGCTCTCCGAGGCTCAAACGTCCTGCGGTATTTGCAACGTGCGCTTGCACCTCCGCCGGCAAACTATTGAACAAACTTTCCACATACGGAAGCTCGCTGCGTGCTCCAACTAGCGCCGCCTGGTAACCGAGGGATACCAACCGCCTGAGGGCTTCAATCACAGATTCGGCCGGCCATCGGCGCTCCAGCAATAAATCTGACGCGTTCGGATTGACCACTATGTATGGCCGGTCCGACTGCCATCCTGAATTCTGAGAAAGAATGCCGACGACCGACGACCGGTCGGCATCCTCAACGCGAATCGGTCCGGTTTTCTCCGACTGGGCGGGCGGAACTCCAATCACGCGCCCCAACTGAAGATACAACTGACGGACCGGCATGCGGGTATTGAAATACACCAGGTGCGTATAGATGCCGTTCTTGAAGACGGTGCGGTGTCGGTAAAATCCCAGACGGTTGCGCGTCACGGCCCACAGCGCCAGCAGCGACGCGAAGGCGGAATAGACCTCCAGGTCGAAGTACAGGTCGGCGCGCAGCCATATGAGCGTCACGATCGTCTGAAGCGTGGTTATTGCCATCACCAAGAGGTTTCGGTCGTCGAGCGTGAGCACTTCGTCAACGTCCGAGAGCCGGTTCACGAACTCCCGGTTCGATTGCATCGTCACGAAGGTCAATCGCGCGTGCGGGTATTGGTGCTTTAGCGCCCGTAGCAGCGGCGTGGCCTGGAGAATACTCCCCATGCCGATGAGTTTCGCGACCACGATCCGGTTGACGTTTGACGGCGTTACCGAATGATCTCTTCGCATGACCACGCCGAGAAATCGAGCAACGCCGTTGAACAGAAAAGCGACTGGAACGGCGATGAGCCGGTCCGCGAGGATTCGTCTACGATGAGTCATGGCGTCAGAAAGCGGGGAATCTCCTCGACGTCATAGCTGCCGTCGGCGTCACCGATGATGATGAATTCACCCCGAGCGGCAGCGATACCTCCCATCAAAGCACTGCCATATCCTTTCGCGGGAACGTGGACCAGACGCCTTCCCAGCTTGACAGCGATTTCAACCGACCCATCGTCGCTGCCGTTGTCCGCAACGATGACTTCACCTGCGATACGATTCTCCCGGATCGCGGTTTATGCGGTACTAACACATTCGGACAAGGTGTCAGCTTCGTTCAGACAAGGAATGACCACACTGAGTTCGATTTCCTGAGAGCCGCGGTCGGGGTCAATCGTAGGACTGGTCATTGGCTAGCGGAGGCGCGTCGCTCCACGGGTCATACCCGTATTTCGTGGTGCGTCGTAAGAAAATAATACCGCCCTCGAGAGATTGTCAACCGCCTGCGGTTCGGAATGCGCCGAGGTATTCGGGCCTTGTTCACGCGACTGCGACCTGCGCCGCGCGGACTCAGTCGCACGGATGTACGCCCACGCGCGCCCGGAAATCGTGATCCATCTGGCAGCGGTGGTGGGTGGCATAGGCGCCATTCGCCAAGTCCGGGAAGATAGCCTCCTCTTTATGACGGACAGCCCTAGGCTGACAGCCTGCGGCTGTCCGATCGAATCAGACTGCGGAAGTGAGCGCGGCTATTCGCCGGGACGCGGCGGAATCGCAACGTAGTTGCCGGGATTCGCCGTCATTGCCTCGCGAATATCCGGATGCGCTGAGAAGAATGCGCTGAGTTGCGGATGCTTCTTCGCATAGGCGTCGTCATTGATCAGCGCGGGATTGTGGGCGAGCTGGCTCGCGACCTTCGGATGCCCGCTCGCGAAATCGTTCCAGGTTTTGAGCTTCTGCGTGTCGATATTGCGAGTGCCGGCGGCCTTGAAGGTGGTCGTGGTATTTCCGTTGACGACGGTGCCCAGCGTTTTT
>DATBZX010000366.1:0-2634 GCA_036512955.1 Terriglobales bacterium | reverse complement strand
GCAATGGCTGGAAGCCAAACGGTTGGCAGGTATTCCCAAAGCGGTCGTTCTGTACTGTGCTCGCCATCGTTTCTCAACCGACGCGATGGAGGGCACCGGAAACGTGATGGCGGTCATGGATGCGATGGGGCATCAATCAGTCAATACCACGCGCATCTACAGCACTCGAATGTGACTCTGATTAGGGAAGCAATCGAGCGCAGGAATCAGCAGTTGTCCGAGACGGTGCAATAGGGTGGCCACAAAAATGGCCACAGTGACAAATATAGGCTGTGTTCAGAGATGGCGTAAGTGATTGCAGCAGTAATGGTAGCGCTACCGGGAATCGAACCCGGGTTTGAAGATTGAGAATCTTCCGTCCTAACCCCTAGACGATAGCGCCTCTTCAGAAAGGCCCCTGCATTATAACAAATCGCCAGCGTTTATAAGCGTTCCGCACTCCTCGTGCATTCCGCGCGGGACACACGATTCAGTGCAGTGCATCACTGTGCACGTCGTCCATCGAGTGCTAGCCCAAGTTCGTCACGGAGCGGTCGCAGAACCGCCTAACCCTTGCAGATTCAGTTTAGGCGATCGCCGAGTCTGCACTACATTTTGAAAAAGACTTCAGTCGTTCTGGAAGACTGAGGCCGAGTTGGTGAAGCAGGCATTTCTGTTCGAGCGTCGGTTCCGTGATCCGGCGGAGGCGGATCTCGCGTCCATCCGTCGTGGGCAGTACGATGTCGGCGCTCTGCAGTCTGGACAGCAAAGCCAGCACCTTCATCGGCGATAAAGGCTGAGCGTTATAGACTCCGCTCGCCGATGGTTGGGGAACAATCGCAGGCCGACGCTTCAGCCGATGCTTCAGGGTCACCCAAAGGGCATAACCCAGAAAGGCCACCAGCACGTGGGCCTTGACCCGCGGCTCCTTCTGATGGAACAAAGGCCGGATCGAAAGCTCGCTCTTGAGCGCGCGAAACGACGCCTCGGCTTCGGTGAGTTGCATATACTTCGACCACAACTCCTCCGCCGAGTCCGCCGGCAGATTGGTGCGCAGCATGTAGGCGCCCTCCCGCAAGTCCCGCCAAGCCTTGCGGTCCGGTCTCATCTCCCAAACCAGTCGTACCCCGGCAGGGGTGTCCCGCAGAGTGACTTCGAACAGATCGTTCACGGGCGCGTGAGCGCCTGAATCCGTCCCAGTCTCCGCTCCATCTTGTAGCGGTCCTTCAGTCGGCCGTTGGCAATGCTCTTCTCAAGGGCGTGCAAAGCCGCCTCCATACGCGTGGAAAACCGCTTCCGGATCGCCTGCTCTTTCTCCTTGCGGCCGGCGGTGCGGCACAGGATGTACGTCTCTTCTCCCTGGGGAATCGCAATCTGCTTTACCTGCACATCAGGACGCACTTGGGTCCAGTTGTCCTGCAGCAACTCGGCTTCAAACCGCTTCAGCTGGCGGCGCGGTGTGCCCACCAGATACTGTCCACCCCGTTTGCGAATCGCCGCCAGATTCTCCTCGCTCACGATCCCACGATCCATCACCCAGATGCGCCGCGCCTTACCGTACTTACGCTCTACCATGCGCAGGATCGTTTCCATGGTGGTCACGTCGGCACGGTTGCCATCGAACGTTTCATAGCTGAACGGAAACCCCTCGCGGTTGACGATCAGCGCAATCACCATCTGTTCACAGTCCGGGCGGTGATCGCGCGAGTATCCCCGGCTCATCATCGGGTTGTTCTCCGCCGCCCCTTCCACGTAGCTGCTGGTCAGGTCGTAAAGCAGCACATCAAACTCGGCACCGAATAACTCCCCGTAACGCTGCTTGAGATGTTGTTCTAGCTTCGTCTTGTGCGGCAGAATACGGTCGAGACAGCGGTACAAGCGGCTGTCGTTGATCTTGCCTTCTTCGATCTCCAGCCGATCATCCAGTGCCGTCGCTGGATACCAGCGTTGCTCGATCGCCAACTCGCTGCCGGGTGCGCACAGCCGGTTGATGGCCAGCACCGCGGCCACGCGCGACCATGGCACCTCCGCCGCATCGTCGTCCACCGCCTGCTGGAAGAAGCCATCGAGTCCGAGTTGCTTCCACAACTCCCAGCCTAGAAAACAGGCGCCAAACTGTCGGGTTCTCTCCAGGCGGACTCGATTCACTACGACTCGCGCCACCTGCGGATCATCGTCCGGAACCTCGATATGCGAAGGAAATAGTTTCAGTTGCTGAGCTTCGCCCTGCTCGTTGAACACCTCGATGCTTTTCAGCCATCGCGCCTGGGCCGAACCGTTCAGTTCGCCGAAATAGCAGAGGGTTCTCTGGCGCGGACCGCTGGCCGTTCGCACGGTCTCTACCAGCGACCAGTAGGTGTGATCCTTACCGTCCTTGCTGCGCTGATGCGGCCGCAAAAACATCTTGGCCGAGTGTGTCATCAGCCATCGCTGGTTTCAAGAGGGTAGGTCTGCACTACACCGCTTTTTCGGAACCCGCGATTGTAAAGACAAGACTTGTCTCGCTGGTGACACCAAAAATTGCAGAATTCGGCAGTCCCGTGACGAACTTCGGCTAGAGCATTTTCGACGTAGGTGTGTAGTGGATTCCGGCGAGACTCTGCGGCCCTTTGACGCCATTCACCGGTTTTGTTGGGACCTCAGTGGTAGAGAAGT
>DATBZX010000365.1:0-2688 GCA_036512955.1 Terriglobales bacterium | reverse complement strand
CGGTGGAACGGGCGGCGGTCGCTCTCTTGCCACGGGCGGAGGAGCAGACGGGGCGTTTCGAGCATGGTCATTTCAGTTTTTACACGCACCGAGGTCACGAGAATCTTTACGCCGTCCGCAGACGCTTCGCCGGCAGGAATCGAATTTCCACGCGTTTGTCGAGGGCCTCGGCGATGCGTTTCAGCATGGATAACGAATGTCCGTCGTAGTCGGCGTCCTCTAGCCGGCAAATCGCGGACTTCGACGTACCCACGCGGTCAGCAAGCTCTTGTTGGGTGAGGCCGGCTTTGGTCCGAAGCTGGTAAATCTTGCGGGCAATCTCGGCATTGATGACCTCCTCGTCGTATGCCTCTTCGCGCTTAGGGTCGCCCGCAATGTATCGGTTGTAGAGAAACTTCGAGGCGCCTGAGGTTCTCATTTTTGTGAACTAGTTTCAAGGTACCATTCAGCTCGGGCGGAGACAAGCCTCCCGGGCCCGGGAAGAATGCCCCCAGGGATGGGGGCATGGCAGCCTGAAAGGCAAATGCCACTAAGCGGCATATTTAAGTTGCGTCGAAAAGGGGCTGGACAAATGTGCAAGAATCTGCGCAAATAGATTGGATGGATCTAATTTTAGCGCCGTAAGAGTTCGTAAGCTTGACGAGGATCGCGCGAAACCGAAGCTGATAGGGGCCTTCGAACGATATCGGCAGGTGGTGCCCGAAGCACGGGTGGCGGAACTGTTGGAAGGGGGATCGGCAGGTTCGGGGGAGGGACCCTTGAGCGCGTGGCTGGTGATCTGGCTGATGATCTTCCAGCGATTGCATGCCAAGGGCACGCTATCGGTAGCGGTTCGGGAAATGCTGTGCGGTCCGGCCCAAGCGTTTGTGCGATGGGCAAGTAAGGATTCAGGGAAGCGGTTGTCGGCCAATACCAGCGGCTACAGTCAGGCACGGAGTAGGCTGAGTTTGGATGTGGCAGAGAAAGTGAGCGACATGATTTTCGAATCGTTGCAGGCGGAGCCCCGGACGGTTGCCAGTTGGGATCGGCCGATGTTCTTGCTGGACGGGTCATCGGTTCTGATGTCCTATAGTGCGGAACTGGTGGCGGCCTACCCGCCGCAGCGCAACCAGCACGGAATGTCGCACTGGCCCGTGATGCGGGTAGTGGCGGCGCACGATGTGGTCAGTGGGCTGGCGGTGCGGCCGTGCTGGGGACCGATTAACGGACCGATGGCGGTGAGCGAGCAAGCCCTGGCCAAGGAGATGATGCGCCGGCTGCCGACGGGCTGTGGCGTGATGGGGGACCGGAACTTTGGAGTGTTTTCGATGGCGTATCATGCCCATAAACAGAATCATCCCTGCCTGTTTCGACTGACGGAGGTTCGCGCCAGCAAGTTGAACGGCGGCGTGAAGCCGAACTCGAAAAGCGACCGAGCGATCCAGTGGGTGAGCAGTCGCCAAGACCGTCGCAACAACCCGGAACTTCCCGAGCAGGCCTCGGTGGCAGGGCGCTTGCTGGCGTTTAAAATCACGGGCCCGGATGGCAAAAAGGAGAAGCTGTATCTTTTTACGACGCTGGACTTGCCGGCCGACCAGATCCTGGAGTTGTATGGATACCGCTGGAATATCGAAACCGATCTGCGTACGCTCAAACGGCAGGTGCGATTGGAGATGCTGGATGTGAAATCCAAAGCGATGGCGGAGAAGGAACTGGTGCTCGCCGTGGCGGCGTACAATCTAACGCGCACCACCATCAATGAGGCCGCCACCGCCCTCAACCTGAATCCTCGTGATTTCAGTTTCTCGCTGGCACAAGACACCCTCAATGCCTTTCTGCCCGCTTTCGCCAACGCTACCAGCGAGCAAGAGCGCCAACAAATCGCCCAGAATATGCTACGAGTGTTCTCCCAGTCCAAGCTGCCGCGCCGACGCAAGAGGCGTTCTTTTACGAGAGAAGCTTGGTCGCGCCCATGCTCGTTTCCTTATCGCAAAATCGCTCAAAAAACCGAGGCCGCCGAGAAGTGAAAAAAAACCTGCTTAGTGGCATTTGCCTTTCAGGCTGCCATGCCCCCAGTCCTGGGGGTATTCTTCTTCCGCGCTGTCGCGTCAGCCTGCCGCTGGGGTTTCCTACCGCACCAATCGTAACAGGGAGACACCGTGCCGGGGCAGGGAGAATTGCAGATGGATCCGGCCGCCTTCGGACGCGATCCGTCGAGGCGATTCCAACAGTTGCAGTTGGCCCGCCCGTTCGAGTTCGGCGTACTGCCCGGCCGTGAGTTGCTGGGGAGATCCCATCTTCTTCCAGTGCTCGTACGAGTTGCCGACCTCGCCGTCCACGCGATAGTGCTGCACGAGGAATTGGCCCGCGGGAAGGCCCGCGACGGTCAGGTCGATCGCCGCCGCCGGACCGGGCTTGCCGGAATCGTGGTAGTGCGAAACCATTACGGCCACTGAACCTGCGTCCGCACTCGCCATGGCATGGATGTCGGGCCGGTCTTTCACGCCGCCGGCCAGCATGGAATCGAGCGTCGCCGCATCCGGATTCACCACGGCCAGGCGGTCTCCCTTCATCATGCCGAGCATTCGAAATACGTTGAGCACGGGCTTATCGATGCCGTTGGTAGCGAGATCCCGGAATCCGTCGAAGTACGGCTGATCTTCAAACTCGAAGGCCCACGTGACCGCGCCCAGCAGGTTGACACCGTGC
>DATBZX010000364.1:0-4117 GCA_036512955.1 Terriglobales bacterium | reverse complement strand
TCTTCTTTGCGTACTGCTCAAACCCGTTCGCCATCGCCAGTGTCTGCTGTTGCATCGCTCTACCAGCCCTCCGCCAAATTTCCTCTCAATCTAAACCGCAGATCGGTGGAAATCGAAGTACTTGTTCAGAGTCTCCCTAGGCGTTATCCGTGGCGATCCGTGAAATCCGTGGTTGCTTTTGACTTTCGACGCGGATCGCCTCACTGCGCTTTCTGTCCGGCGAACAGCTGCAGGTTTTCCGCCTTCCACTGCATCGCTCTGTGAATCCGGTTATACCCGCTGGGATGGTCGAAGAAGAACCATTCCTCCAGCGGACTCGGCTTCATCTTGCGATATTCGCCCAGGTGAATCGCGGCCTGCGCGAAACCATCGGGCTGGCGGCTGGCGTTGACGCCGAACATGTCGGCTTCTGCCTCTGCAGTGCGAACGTGGGTGTTCATGAACGGTGTCAACACGAAGAAGAAAATCGACACCAGCAGCACGACCAGCGGCAGCACCGCCGGATCGCTCACTCCGCGGATTCCCCATTTCGTGCCCCAGCGTTTGAGGCACCAGTCCAGCGACCAGCGCAGGTAGGCGAATGCCACCACCACGACAATGAGAAAGAACTGGATGTCTTTGGGAATGTGATTGAGCACGTAGTGCCCCATCTCGTGTCCCATGACCGCCTCGATTTCTTCCTGCGAGCCGCGCCGCAGCAGGTTGTCATTCATCGTGATGCGCATGGTGCTGCCGAACCCGCTCACGTTGGCGCTCATGCGCGTAGTCTGGCGCGAAGCGTCGATCTGGTAAACGTCGTGCGCCGGAATCCCATTCGCCTGCGCCATTGCCAGGATCGGCTTCGTCACCTTCGGATCGTCGAGTCGCGTGATCTTGTTGAAGATGGGCTGCAGGTACACTGGTCCGATCATGACCGAGAACACAAGGAACAGCATGCTGACCACAGCGCCCCAGATCCACCAGGTTCGCGGTAGCTTCCTCACCACCCCGAACAGCAATACTGTGAGTATGCCGCCCATCACGACGCCGACGCCCAGGCCCTTGACCTGATCCCACATCCACGGGCCAAACGTTTGCGTCGCGAGCCCATACTTCCACTCACGGAAGTAGCCCTCGTACACTGCCATCGGGAATCCCAGCACAGTTGTCAGCAGCAGGTATTCAACCCAATAGATAAAGGTCTGCAGCCACTTCCATCGCGTGATGCGTTCCGCCACGTTTCGCATGGCCGATGACCAACCCAGGTTAAGCAGCAGCAGCGCGATCACGGCACCCAGCAGGAAGTCCCACAGGATTAGCCAATAGCCGCCTTCGAAGTAAGCGTCGGAGCGCGCTTTGGCCGAGGCGGGCATCAATGCCAGGTAAGCATCGGTCGCGGCATCGACGTCGAAATGGTCGGACGGCTGCGCTGCTGCAGGAACCTTGGTGATGTCGGGCTGGGCCGCAGGAGCGGTTTGCGCCGCAGCGGCTAAGGCACAGAGCAAAACAAGGAGGAGCAAGCTGGTCGCGACCGCTCGCATGCGTATGAGCTTAATCATGGTCAGGGATTCGCCTTTCTGGGATGCGGTGCAATATACAGGACTGCGTTGGAATCACAGTCTGTTACGGGATAGCAGCCGGAAAGGTTCCCAGAAGGGACAAATAAGGGTCTCGGAAGGTCCTAGGGTGTGGGTTTGTAAAGCAGGTTGATGCCCACACAAGCTGGTTTGCTTGTGTGGGCGTCTTCCTGGGCCGATCGGCACTAGTACGTCACACCGCAGCTAATTCGGCGGAGGTTCCGTAGTAGTCGTGGTGGTCGTTGACTTCTTCTTTTTCTGCTCCGGTTGATCGGTGGTCGTGGTGGTCTGCGTGTCAGACTGCTTCACTTTGTGATGCTTGTCATACTTCGTCGTGGTGTCGGTCGTCTGCGTGGTTTGGGCGGGGGGTTGGGCGGCCGGATCTTCCGACGTCGTCGTTGTTGTGGTGGAACTCTGGGTCTGTGCAGACGGCGGATTCTGCGTCGTCGTCGTGGTTGTGGATTGCGTTGTGTCTTGTGCCATTACCGGCAACGACAGTGCAAATACAGTCAGCGACCCCAGGACGATAGCAAGTAGATTCCGTGATTTCATTCGATCCTCCTTCAGTTCATTGGCCAAATCGAACGAATTGGCTCTCACTGTCACCGTCTTACAAAGCACCATGGCGCCAGTTACGCTCCCGACTTTAGACTGTCTGCCTGGGATCGGAAATAGGGCTTTCTCCGCAGAAATCCTTCGAATTCTCCCTAAACGGCAAAGCCCTCAGACGCCCTTATGCTAGGTTCCGCGGCTTACTCCACAGCCGCGGGCGCCGTGACTATGGCCGCCGCCATTGCGACCTTGTGATCCATATTCCAGGGCGGCCCGACGGCCCTCCGCACCTGGAGAAAGTATGCGTCGAGGTTCTCTACACGCAACGCCTGGCGCGCCGCACCCAATACGCTCTTCGCGTCGTACCAATAGACGGGCCAACCGCGCGCCTCGGCCGCGGAGGCCAGAGCCTTGCGGTACATCACCCAATCGGCATTGTTCTGCGCCCGGTAGTCTGTGATTCGCTCGGCAATCGTGGGTGGAAGCTGCGGGCACTGGCGAAGGGCGACACCACGGATAACGATACGCGGCACCGCCATCGAGACAGCGTCCAAGGCCAGTACCGCGTGCCTCTCCGCCGACACTCGCACGCGCTCTACTAACTCTACTGCCTCGTCGAGCGGGAGCCGTTGGCCTTCGCTGTGGTGCGGTATCTTCGGTAGGCCCTCGTCCACGAGTTCCACCCGGCGGCGGTCGAGGAGCGTCCCATCACGCGCCACCGTCACCAGCACCGCCCAGCCGCCGTGATCTGATACCCCGATGATGCCACCGTTCTTCGACATGATGTTTCCGCACGCCACTTGCCCCATTTCAAGGCCTTCTTCTGGCCTTGAGTGGGGATTTTCGTTTGTACAACAGGATTGTCGCGGTTACCACCGAAAAAACTCGACGGGTGCCCCATTCAAGGCCTTCTTTTGGCCTTGGGGGGATTTTCGTTCGTGCAACTGCTTGTCGCAGGCGGGACGGAATCCTCAGCCACTGCCTCAACGTCCGATAGTGTGAACACCACCCTCCCCCTCTGCTTTGCGCAAAGTAGCAGAAATAAAAGACTTGGAGGCGGATGGCTTATAAAGTAGCACAATCAAAGGACTTGCAGGTAAAGTCGCAGAAACAATGGGGTTAGGCCGCCATCGCCGGTTAGTTCTCGTTTCGTTTCGGGAATTTTGGGTGCTTGCTGGCTCAGGGTTTGCGGATGACCGAACGAGGGCTCGGCTGGTATGGCGAGTGCCCTGTTTTTCAAAGACCTTTCGCGGGCCGCACAGTGGGTGCGGTTGAGGGCAGGCACACGAATCCCGTCCCCTGATGGAGGTGTATCGCGGTGGCAGGTGGACGTGCCAGAGAAATCGGTGGGGCGGAAAAACTAAAGTAACCACGGGAGTCAGCCGAGTTCGTGTGACGATGGTTCACCGCTCCGCCTGGTTTTGCCGGGGTGGGTCTTTTGTTTATGGAAGTTCGTTGGCGCACAGACGAAAACTCCCATCCCCGCCAACGGAAGGCGGGATGGGGCACCCTAATCAAGATTTCTCAGAGATGAAAGACGACGTGGTGGGCCACCAACGCAATGGATTTTTACTTGCTTTGACAATCTTGAAACTATCCCGTAGCATTAAACGTGAGGCAGTGTATACATTCCCCTCATTCAGGTTCCCTGAATATAAGTCAGCCCATCTGAAGTTAGCCTCCCCTTATATATATGCGACACAACCCTTTCGGGGTTGAATATGTACGCGCGCAACATCTCATAAGGAAGGTCGCCATGCATCTTATAGCCAACGAAGAAACTATCGACCGACCTTCTAGTGACCGAACCTGAGCGCACAATACTCGCTACTGCTCTGAAAGCCCTGAAACAGTCCGTCGCGCGGCGTCTCATCGCTGGTCGCGAACACTTCTGGCAGCCACGGTATTACGATTTCAATGTCTGGAGTAGCGCCAAACGCACAGAGAAGTTGAAATACATCCACCGTAATCCGGTCGCACGAGGGCTCGTCGAGAGACCGGAAGACTGG
>DATBZX010000363.1:0-6666 GCA_036512955.1 Terriglobales bacterium | reverse complement strand
CCAGTCTTCCGGTCTCTCGACGAGCCCTCGTGCGACCGGATTACGGTGGATGTATTTCAACTTCTCTGTGCGTTTGGCGCTACTCCAGACATTGAAATCGTAATACCGTGGCTGCCAGAAGTGTTCGCGACCAGCGATGAGGCGCCGCGCGACGGACTGTTTCAGGGCTTTCAGAGCAGTAGCGAGTATTGTGCGCTCAGGTTCGGTCACTAGAAGATGGACATGCTCGGGCATCACGACGTAGCCGATGACATCGAATCGGTAGCTGCGGCGGGTTTCCTCCAGAGAATGCTCGAAGATTCGTTTCGATTCTTCCGATTGAAGACAGGACTGACGACGATAACAACTGAAGGTGACAAAGTGAAAGTGGTGGGACTGCTGAAATCGGACGAGTCCCTTGGTCATGGTTGGAGATTACGTTCGCTGAATGACTGCGTCTGTGATGGTCGGCACCCGGCCTTGTGCTGGGGCTCGAGGGCAGACCCACACAAGCAAAACCGGCTTGTGTGGGGCACCCACTTCCCACGAACCCGCCGACGCTCCTGGTTACTTTAGTTTTCCCGCCTAGCCGATTTCTCTGGCACCTCCACCCGCCTCCGCGATACACATCCAACAGGGGACAGGATTCGTGTCCCTGCCCGTCGCCGCACCACCGTGCCACCCGCGCTCGATCTTTGACATCCCGCGAGCCTTGTGGATGAGTCGCAGGGTTAGATGCTGGTCCCAGTCGCCAGTTGCTACCTTCCCCTCGCTACGATTAGCGTCATATCATCCGCCTGTTCGCCACGGCTGAACTGCTGCACCTCGCGGAGAATGCCATCCAAGATTTCGGCTGCAGATTGCCACTGCTGCTTGCGAATCGCCGCAATCAAACGCTCTTCGCCGAACTCTTCGCTGTCGCCGTCCTCGCTTTCTCCCGCCTCGGAAATGCCGTCGGTATAAATCACCAAAACGTCGCCGGGAGCGAGTTTACAATCCACGACCTCGCAGTCCCATTCCTCAAACAACCCCAACACCGTCGCAGTCGCCCCGAGCCGCTCGACGTTGCCATTCGCTCGCATAAGAACCGGAGGATTATGCCCGCAGTTTACATAACGCAAGCGTCGGATCTCATCGTCGTAGACCGCGAAGAACATCGTCGCGTAATTGCTGGTCTCGGTGTTCTTGTAGAAGAGTCGATTGACCGAACGCAGCAGGTGAGGCACATCTTCCAGCGCCAGAGCATATTGGCCGCGCAGGTTGGCCTGAAGATTCGCCATCAGCAGCGCGGCTGACATTCCTTTTCCCGAGATGTCCGCCACAACCAGTCCCAGACGGCCAGAGCCAAAATCGAGGAAGTCGTAGTAGTCGCCGCCGACGGCGCGCGTCTGAATGCATTTACCGGCGCAGTCCAGCGTCTTCAGCGAAGGCGCCTGCTGCGGCAAGAGCCGGCTTTGCACCTGGCGCGCGATCTGCATTTCCTGCTCGCTGCGACGCTCTGCCTCCATGGTTTGGGCCATCTTCTCCGCCAACGTGATGCTGCGCATGGCAATGCCTGCCTGGCTGGCGACCGACGCGAGCAAACGCTTGTCCATCGCGGAATATGACTCTTCCGAGAGCCGCGGTCCGAGCACAGCTAACCCTTGGAATTGCCCATTGCTAGAACCGCAGATCGGCACGAGACATTCCGGATCCAGCGGCGCAAGCTGGGTTCCATACATTTCCTCCGGCATCAGCTCCAACGGTCCGCCGCGTTCCGCCAAGTCCGCAATTTCCGGCGAAGAGTTGGAGAGCGTCATCGCTTCCGGCGGCGGATTTCCGGCGTACGCGACGAGCTGCCCGTTGCTGGCTTCCAGGTAAACGAACATCGAACGCGGATGCAATGCGTCCCCGATGTTCTGCTGGAGAAGCTCTGCCAGCCCTTCGCGGCTGCTGACATTCAGGGTCTTCGCGGCTAGGTTCTCCAGTATCTGCTGCGCGTCGTAGGAGCTGCGGAAGAATGCTCGGTCGAGCCGCGTCCGCACGCGACGATGAACTTGTGTCGCGCCAGTGATCAGCAACACGCCGAAGGCTGCGCCCACGGGTATCGCTGCCCTCGATCCGGCGGAGAAGTGGCGCGAGAACGCCTGCCCGAACCAGAACGTCAGACCCACCGAAACCGCAAGAATCAGGAAGACGAATCCGCGCTCCACGACAAAGTATCTTGCGCTCCGTTTCAGCAGTACCGGAACGTCCATTACACGATGCTTCACCACCGCGTAGATCGAGCGTGCGAGGCTCTTGGTGTCGCCGGCGCCTTGTTTGGCGCGAAACCAAGGCGTTAAGACCAAGGGCTGTGATTGTCCCGGGCGCCGCACGGTTAGGGTCACTGTGTCTCCGGGTTGCGACCTCAGCCACGTGCGATTCTCCAATCCGTTCCACGCCGATGCGGAATCTGCGCTGCTTCCGTTAATCGCGACGATGAGGTCCTTCCTCTTCAATCCCGCCTTTTCTGCTGGGCTGTTCGGGTGCACGTCGTCAATCTCAACTCCGGCGGAAGAGTAGAATGCGTCGATCCCGATTTCGACCTGCGTTGCCTGCAGTGGACGGCGAACGTAGTACATCCACGCTGCGCTGTAGAGAAGGGTCATCGCCGCGAGCAGGACCGCGGCGGAGTACTGCAGCGGCAGGTAATTGCGACCGCGCGTTGCGGTCAATGCTTCGCGGCTTGTGGTTGTGGTGCTCATGGTTGCGCCTAAAACCAACCACAGTGTAGTTCAATCACAGATGCACATTCAGCACTTGTCGTCAGGGGTTTTCCAGAAAGCGAACCAACTGCTCGCGCGTCCCGTTGGTTGCGCTGCGCCTTCTTTGACTTCCCGGCTACCGCCCTCTTGGCACGGCAGTTTCACCTGTCTTTATGCGCTCGGAGGATGGACGTGGTCTTGAGCCGACGTGCGACGGCTTTCGACTTCGTTGGGCAGATTGAAATGAAAACTTGCGCCCCGCTCAGAGTTGGAAGTGGCCCACAAACGCCCTCCATGAGACTCGATAATCGAGCGGCTGATTGGGAGTCCCATACCGGTACCGTGAGCCTTCGTAGTGAAGAACGCGCTGAAGATCTGTTCGGGCTGCTGCAGCGGCAATCCGATGCCAGTATCGCTGACCGAGATCATCAACTGGCCATCCTTGACTCGTTGCGACCTCATCGTAAGTTCACGTGCGGTAGATAGGTCCTTCATCGCCTCGATGCCGTTGAGCATCAGGTTCATGAATACCTGCTGCAACTGAATGCGGTCCGCCATAACCTGCGGAAGGTCCCCGGCTAGGTCGGAACGGATCGAAATCGAATACCGGCTCGCCTCATTGCGCAGCAGGACAACCATTTCTCGAATGAGCTCATTTAGATCGACTATTTCCCGCTGAACAGCGCCCTTCTTGAAAAGCAAGCTGATGCTGTTAATGATGTCGGCTGCGCGAATGACGTCGTTTACGATTCTTGCAGCGGCTGCGCGCGCCTCTGCGATATCGGGGTCAGCGCGCTCCAGCCACCGCAAACAAGTCCGGCCGTCGGTGACTGCCGCGGTAATCGGCTGCTTAATCTCGTGCGCCAGGGAAGCGGTAAGCTCGCCCATCGTCGTCACCCTATTTATGTGCGCGAGATCCGCCTGGGCCTGACGCAATCGTTCGCGTTCTTCACGCGTCAGCTTGCGTTCAATGGCAATGCCGGCGAGGTGGGTGGCCATTTCCAGGGCGCGGGACTCAGCTGGGCTCGGACTGCCCGGTTCGCGGTAATACATGGCAAACGAGCCCAGCGCCTTACCCGAATGGGCAAGTATGGGGGTGGACCAGCAGGCGCGGAGCCCATAGAGCTCGGCCACGTCTCGGTACGCCTCCCAGAGCGGATCCTGGAGAATGTCGGTGACGACAACAGGTTCTCTGCGGTACATGGCGGTGCCACATGATCCCGCCTTCGGTCCGATGCAAAGGCCGTCGATGGCCTTGGTGTAGGGCCCGGGAAGGCTGGGGGCCGCGCCGTGCCGCATGTGCTGCCCGTCCTCGTCGAGAAGCAGGACGGAGCAAAGCACGTCAGTAAATTGGGCTTCCACAACGCACACCAGGCTCTCCAGTATTTCCTCCAGCGGAGCATCGCGCGCTATCATCTCCAAAATGCGGTTCTCTCCATCACGAAGCGCCTCCGCCAGCTTGCTCTCGGTGATATCCGTCACCGCTCCCACGAATTCAAAGTTATCCGATTCGTAGTTTGTTGAGGGATGACCTACAACTCGAACGTACTTCACCGAGCCATCCGGCACAAGCAGTCGATGTTCAAAATCAAAAGCCTTCCTATTCCCTACTGCTTGATCGAGAGTCTCTCGGACGAAGGCTCTGTCCTCGGGATGGGTTCGCTGCAGTATGACTTCCACAGTAGGTTTGTTGGCTGGGTCGTACTCAAGAATTCGAAACGTTTCGTTTGACCAGACGATATGCCCACTGGAAACGCTCCAGCCGAAACTGCCGGTGTGGCTCACTCTCTGTGCTTCCGCTAAATAGGCCTCGCTCCGCAGCAGTGCCTCCTCGGCGCGCTGACGTTGGAGGATCTCCTTTGTCAGCTCGCTGTTGGCGGTCGTCAGTTGGCTGGTCCGCTCTACGACACGTTGCTCGAGTTCCTCATTCAGGCGCTTGATTTCAGCCTTAGCTTGTTTGTGCCCCGCGGTTTCGATAACATCCCAACCCCCGCGCCGCTTTGTTACCGCAAACTGGTGTGTTCGCACCACATCCAGGATTTCAGCAGCTCCGCATGCCGCGAGCGGGTAGGTGCATAGCACCGCCAGGCGCTGATTAGCGACAGCCTGGTTGAGTGACTCTTCGTATTCGCAGAAGTCCTTCCAGTCCTTCTTTTCGAGCCAGGCAGTATCTCCCGTAACCCTTACGCCGGCGTAACCTCTGGCCGAAGCACGCGCGAGTTTCTCATTCCAACCGCGAATGACTCGATTGAGATCGAACGTACCATCCTGCAAGTACCAGTCGCGAGCCGCGACAATCTCTATGCTCTCGTCAGCCGTTCCGACTGAAAAACACATGGTCACCATTGCCGGCACGGGGGCAGGAAAATCAACCGGGGCGCTAATTCCGAACCTCTGCCTCCACAAGGGGTCTTTGCTTTGCGTCGATCCCAAGGGTGAATTAGCGCGGATTACAGCGGCAAGGCGAGGGCAGGGTGGTGGCGGAGTTACCGGGATGGGGCAGGATGTGTATGTCCTCGACCCGTTCAAGATTACCGGGATTGAAAGCGCGTCCTACAACGTCTTTGATGAAATGGCCCGGATCGCTGAACAGGACATCGATGCGCCGGTCAGTTATGCGGGGAAGGTGGCCGAGGCTCTGGTCGAGATCACCGGACGCGATCCTTATTGGGACACGGCTGCGCGTCGAATTCTGATGGGCTTGATCCTCTATGTTTTTCAGGGGCCGGCGGAAAAGCGCAATCTGGTCCAGGTGCGGCGCCTTTTGATGGAGGGCGACAAGGAAGGTTTCGAGGCCGGGGTGAGAGGCGGGTATATCAGCCGGAAGAACAACGATCCATTCGACGCCATGCTGGTGACGATGCAGCACTGCCCGCCCGGACCTTACCGGGACACGATTGCCTTCGCGGCGGGATCATTGTTGCAGATGGGGCCTAATCAACTGGGTTCGGTTTTATCGACGGCGCAGGAACATACCGCCTTCCTCGATCTCCCCGAAATAAGGCGCATAAGCCTGTCGTCTGATTTTCTGCTGGAGGAGCTCAAAAACCGGCCGATGTCGGTTTATCTGTCCATCCCGCTCAACGCGGTTTCCGGTGTGGCGGGGCGGTGGCTGAGGATGTTCGTGCTGCTGCTGATCGACATGATGATGCGGGTCCAGAAAGCGCCGAAACCGCCGATCCTGCTGGCGATCGACGAATTCCCGAGCCTGGGCAAGCTGGACGGGATCGAGGTCGTAGCACCAGGCCTGCGCAGCTACGGTGTGCGGTTCTGGGTGGTTGGGCAGGACATCGAGCAGTTCCGCAAGGTGTACCCGGATTCGTGGAACACTCTCATCGGCGGGGCTGAGGCCGTGCAGTTCATGGGCATCAAAGACCCCGAGACGGTCAAGATGGCGGTCGAGTTCCTGAACAGGCACGTCATCCAGAGGCAAGGAAGGCGAGGGGGAATTCCGCCGGAACGTGGCGGAAGAACGGAACCTGCTGGATCCAGACCAGGTGTCGCAGATCCTTTATAAGGCGCGGAAAAACCAGATCGTCTGGCGCGGCGACCGGCGGCCGATGATGCTGAAGGTGACGCCTTATTTCGAGTACATGCCGTGGTGGTATTACAGCGCCGACACGCGCTACCCGGAAAAGTGGAACCGGCAGATTTGGCGGTCCGGCAAGGTGAAGCCATATCGCCTGCCGAGCTATAAGGACTACTTGCCGCCCTCTACGCCGCCAAAGTTGCCGCCAAAACCCCCGACGCCGCCATCAGTAAAACCGCCGGGAACTTTGCTGCCGCCGCGTCCAGGGGCTGGCCCGGCTGATAATATCGTGACCAGGCCGACGCTTCCCCAGGAGATATTAGACCTGTCGCCTGATGAGTTCTGGCGGAGAATGGACAAGATGGGCAATGAAATCAGGGGCGACAAAATCGGGGACGGGCCGAAGCCTGTCCCGGTTCCTCCCGCACGGCA
>DATBZX010000362.1:0-15931 GCA_036512955.1 Terriglobales bacterium | reverse complement strand
CTTACCGCGACCAACGTTATCGGTATCGCAGGGCTGGTGCTTGCCGCGTATGTAATGGTGATATCTGCTCCCGACGTGCGGCGCTACCTCAAGATCAGCACGATGTAGCTTTTCGCGAATGCTGGGAGGACCACACATCAGCACGGCCGAGGACCACGATTGAAGTCTCGGGCTTTCGTCGGTTTCCGTCGACCTAACTTGTATTCGTCGGCCGCCGTCACCCGAACGTCAACAAATCGGTGGCACCGGCGTTAGCGGAGAAGTGCGCAAGATCCGGCGCCTTCCCAATTGCGTCCCCAGTGGGTCTTCCGGTGAAACCGCAGAGGTTCCCGAATCGCTGACGGCCACGACGTTCGGGTTGACTTCACCAACGACACCCCGCCTTTGGTCCAAGTTCGTAATGTGAAATGGCCCGGGGAGTTGGAATATTCAGAATGCCAGGCTCTCAAGATCGGTGAGCTGTGCCTAGGTTCCGAGTTTGAATCGTGCGATTTCGCTCAATATCGAACACAAAGTGGACCCATCTTTGAGCTTCCACGATTACACTAGTTACTTATGCATACTCTGATCATTGCTGCCGCTGTCATTCTTGGCTTAACCGCGTCTCCTGCACTGGCCTCCCGAGCGGAGTTTGGCCCGAGCAATCCTTTCTTCGCGCCCAGTACGCTGCCGTTCCAGGCGCCGCCTTTCGACAAGATCAAGGATGACGACTATCAGCCCGCCATGGAAGCCGGGATGGCGGAGGAGCGCAAGGAAATTGACGCGATTGCGAACAACCCTGCGCCTCCGACCTTCGAGAACACCATCGTTGCCATGGAAAAGAGTGGCCAGTTGTTGCAACGGGTGCAGGCGGCATTCTTTTCCGTGAGCGCCGCCAATACGAATCCGACGCTGCAGAAAGTCCGCTCGATCGAAGCGCCCAAACTCGCTGCGCACCAGGACGCCATTCATCTGGACGCGAAACTGTTTCAGCGCGTGGCCGCAATCTACAAGGAGCGCGCTTCGCTCAAGCTCAATCCCGAATCGTTGCGCCTGGTGGAACACACCTACGATCAATTCGTGCACGCAGGAGCCAACCTCAGCGAAGCGGACAAGACAGAACTGAAGAAGCTCAACGAGGAATTGGCGACGCTGTCCAACACCTTCACCACAAAGTTGCTTGCGGCCACCAAAGACGGCGCCTTTGTCACAACGGACAAGGCAGCGCTGGCAGGTCTGAGTGACGGAAAGATCAGTGGTGCGGCCGAGGCAGCCAAGAGCCGCAAGGCGGAGGGCTTCGTCCTGCCTTTACAGAACACGACGCAACAGCCCGATCTCCTCTCACTGAGTAATCGGGCGACCCGCGAAGGGTTGTTCAAAGACTCCTGGACTCGTGCGGAACGCGGCGATGCCAACGATACGCGTGACACCATCGCACGCATTGCACAACTGCGCGCACAGAAGGCCAAGCTGCTTGGATTTCAGAGTTTCGCCGCCTGGAAGATAGAAGACCAGATGGCCAAGACCCCGGAAGCGGCATTGAAATTCATGGACGCGCTGGTTCCCGCGTCGACGGCTAAGGCAACCAGCGAAGCGCAGGACATCCAGGCGGTAATTGACAGCCAGAAAGGCGGATTCAAAGTCCAGCCGTGGGACTGGGACTTCTACGCCGAGCAGGTACGCAAGGCCAAGTACGATCTCGACGAGGAGCAGGTCAAGCCATACTTCGAACTCGACAATGTGCTGCAGAATGGCGTTTTCTACGCGGCCAATCAGCTGTATGGACTGAGCTTTAAGGAGCGCAAGGACATTCCGGTGTATGCGTCGGGCGTTCGTGTGTTCGAAGTGTTTAACGCCGACGGCAGCACGCTGGCCCTCTTCTATTGCGACTATTTCAAGCGCGACAACAAACAGGGCGGCGCGTGGATGAACAGCTTTGTCACTCAGTCCAAGTTGCTCGGCACGATCCCGGTTGTCAGCAACGTGGCCAATTTCTCCATGCCCGCTCCGGGCGAGCCTGCTCTGCTCACCGCGGACGATGTGAGGACGATGTTCCACGAATTCGGCCACGCGCTGCACGGCATGTTCGCGAATACCGAATACCCGAGCCTGTCCGGCACTTCAACGGCGCGTGACTTCGTCGAGTTCCCCTCGCAGTTCAATGAGCATTGGGCGACCTACCCAACCGTCTTTCAGCACTATGCCAAGCATTACAAGACCGGCTCGCCGATGCCGGAGGAGTTGTTGGCGAAGATCAAGAAATCGGCCACTTTCAACAAAGGCTACGACACTACCGAACTGCTGGCCGCTGCGGAATTGGACATGCAATGGCATACTCTCCCAGCCTCCGCACCGGTACAGAACCCGGATGCGTTCGAAACCCAGGCGCTGGAAAAAACCAACCTTTCGCTCAGCTATGTGCCGCCACGCTACCGCTCCAGCTACTTCAGCCACATCTGGGGCAGCGGATACGCGGCCGGCTATTACGCCTACCTATGGACCCAGATGCTCGACGATGACGCCTACCAGTGGTTTGAAGATCACGGTGGCCTGACTCGCGCCAACGGTGACCGCTTCCGCAACATGGTCTTGTCGCGGGGCAATACCGAAGACCTGGAGAAGATGTACGTAACGTGGCGAGGAACGCAGCCCAGCATCGACCCCATGCTGAAGGACCTTGGCCTGGTGGCGGGCTCTTCGAAGTAGGCCTTTTACTGCACTCTCAGTCTGATACCCGGATGCTCGGTGACTCTTCCCCCTACTTGGGTAGGGGCGCGGTCACCCCTTGCCGTGAGGGCGGTCACAGTCTCAAACGCTCTCGTCATTGAAAATGGAGGGTTTGGAGTTTCTAGAATTATTAAGGAGAACATCATGCCGGAGAGCGCAGTGAGTGAACCGATTGAGGCCGCAAAGGAAATACGCCAGTCGGCTCCCGGACAATCGCCCAAGAAGTCAGTCAAAGCATTCAATTCCTTTCAAATCGCCCAAGCCCAGTTCGATAAGGTTGCGGAGTATCTCGGGCTGGACCCCGCCACGCGCGACCTCCTGCGCTACCCGTTGCGCGAGTTCCATTTCGCGATTCCGGTGCGCATGGACGATGGCTCGGTAAAGATTTTTCGCGGCTTCCGCGTGCAACACAACGATGCGCGTGGACCGGGCAAGGGCGGAATTCGCTTCCATCCTCAGGAGACCGTAGACACGGTCCGAGCGCTGTCGATGTGGATGACCTGGAAGTGTGCTGTGGTGGACATCCCCCTGGGCGGAGCAAAGGGCGGCGTCATTTGCGATCCCCACAACCTCAGTTCTCGCGAGCAGGAACAGATCTGTCGCGGCTGGGTGCGTCAAGTCTGCAGAAACGTCGGGCCAGTTACCGATGTGCCGGCGCCGGACGTCATGACCAACTCGCAGCACATGCTTTGGATCCTCGACGAATTCGAACAGATCCATGGCGGCCGCTATCCCGGGTTCATTACCGGCAAGCCGGTGGGCATGGGCGGTTCGCTCGGCCGCACCGAGGCGACAGGCTACGGTGTCGTCTTCACTCTGCGCGAGGCCTTGAAGGAATTGGGCATCCGGCCGGAGGATACGACGGCGAGCGTCCAGGGCTTTGGCAACGTAGCCCAATACGCCATTGAACTTTACCAGCGACTGGGCGGACGCGTGATCTGTGTCTCGTGCTGGGACCAGGCTGATCAGTGTTCCTACACCTATCGCAAGATGGACGGCGTCGATCTGAATCAACTGCTGTCGATCACCGATCGTTTCGGCGGAATCAACCAGCAGAAAGCCAGCGAACTGGGCTACGAACAACTCCCCGGCGACGCGTGGATTGCGCAGAATGTTGACATCCTCATCCCCGCGGCGATGGAGAACCAGGTCACCAACGAAACCGTTGGCAAAATCAGCCCCAAGGTTCGCATTATTGTCGAAGGAGCGAACGGTCCAACCACTCCCGAAGCCGACGTCCAGATCAAGGAGCGTGGCATCCTGCTGATTCCTGATTTCCTCGCGAATGCAGGTGGCGTTACCTGCAGCTACTTCGAGCAGGTGCAGAGCAACATGAACTATTTCTGGGAAAAGGACGAGGTACTAGGCAAGCTCGACGTCAAGATGACGGCGGCATACGTCGCGGTTTCGGAACTATCCCGGCGCGAGAAACTGTCCATGCGGGACGCGGCATACGCGATTGCCATTGGCCGAGTCGCCAAAGCCTGTCACGACCGCGGCTGGGTGTAGCACTTCGGACCTGTCCCGCGAAGGACGCGGAGAGCCGCTTCGCCGAAATGGGGCGAACGGAGGCAGCGATGACCGAACTTCGGACCGTGGTTGCGGATCTGCCGTCGTTCGACCGGCACTTCTGGAACGGGGAGTTTCATTTCACGCGCATCGGCAGCGGCGCGTTAGGCGGCAAGGCGAGCGGGTTGTCGTTCGCCAAGGATCTGCTGGTGCGCGAGATCGATGCCGCTGCATTTCCCGGTATCGAGATCAACGTCCCCACGATGGCCGTCATTGCGACCGATTGCTTTGACGATTTCATCGCGCGGAACCACCTTGGGAAATTACTTGTCGACGAGATGACCGATGATCGCATCGGACTTGCCTTCGAGCAGTCCGACCTGCCCGTAGAATTGTTGGGCGATCTACGCGCCCTGATCACACAGGTCAAAACTCCTCTGGCTATCCGATCTTCCAGCCTGCTGGAAGATGCGCTCAATCGCCCATTCGCCGGCGTGTACGCGACCAAGATGATCCCGAACAACCAGTTCGACTCGGATACCCGTTTCCGGTTGCTGGTTGAGGCCATCAAATTTGTTTACGCTTCCACCTACTTCCGAGAGGCGAGAGACTATATTAAGACGACCGGCCGCGATCCCAGTGAAGAGAAGATGGCCGTCATCATTCAGGAAGTAGTCGGCAGGCGGCATGGAGATCGCTTCTATCCCGACGTGTCCGGGGTGGCCCGCTCCTACAACTTCTATCCGACCGGACCGGCGCGCCCCGAGGAAGGTGTAGCCAGCCTGGCTCTCGGTCTCGGTAAGACGATCGTTGATGGCGGAGTGTCCTGGACATTCTCGCCTGCCTACCCCAAAAATCCACCGCCGTTCGGCTCAGTACAGGAACTGCTACGCGGCACCCAGACGGAGTTCTGGGCCGTCAACATGGGCAAGCCACCGGCCTATGATCCAGTCAGCGAAACAGAGTACATGGTGACTGCAGGCTTGAAAGAGGCTGAGGCCGATGACGTGCTCCGCTATCTGGCGTCGACCTTCGATCCGGTTCGTGATCGCGTTATTCCCGGCGTAGGAGCGCGTGGTCCACGCATTCTCAATTTCGCTCCACTGGTGGTCATGGAGCAGTTCCCAATCAATGACCTCATCAAAGCGTTGCTGAAAGCGGCGGAGAACGCACTCGGGGCCAACGTCGAAATCGAATTCGCCGTGACAATTCAAGCGGAACGAGGCCAACCACCGCAAGCGCGTCTAGGATTCCTTCAGGTACGTCCCATGGTGGTCTCTGAGGATATGGTGGAAGTCAGTGCAGCCGACCTCTCCGGTCCGTGCATGATCCTGGCATCCGATATGGTAATGGGCAACGGGATCGCCGAAGACATCCAGGACATCGTCTTCGTGCGCCCCGAGAACTTTTCGCCCATGCAGACGCCGCTGATCGCACAGCACTTGGAAGCGATCAACCGGCAGCTTTCGGACCAGCATCGGCCCTTCCTGCTGATCGGTTTCGGTCGCTGGGGCAGCTCCCATCCATCGCTCGGTATTCCAGTAGCCTGGAGCCAGATATCCGGAGCGCGGACAATCGTCGAGGCGACGTTGCCAGAAATCAACGTCGAACTCAGCCAGGGGTCGCACTTCTTTCATAACCTGTCGAGCTTCCGTACCTGCTATTTCATGGTGCGGCACGATGGGCCATTTCATATCGATTGGAATTGGCTGAACCGCCAGCCGGTGGTGCGGGATACGGAGTTGGTTCGGCACGTGCGTCCTGAGGGTATGCTGACGGTTCGTGTTGATGGCCGCTCCCGTCGCGGCGTAGTGCTGGCAGCAGAACGAACCCTCGCTAACCAAAAGGAACCATGACCCGAGACGAAACTCAAGTCGGCATCATCCTTCGCGAGTTGCAGGAGCGCGCGAAGGAGTTGAACTGTTTGTACAAGGCAGATGAGCTGCTGAATCGGCCGGAGCTTCCCCTCGAAGAGATCTTCCGCGGGATCACCCAGGTTCTGCCGCCCGGCTGGCAGCACCCGCACGATTGCCAGGCCCGAATCATCTTCGAAGGTCAGGTAACGCAGCCGCCGGATTTTGTCGCCACTCCCTGGGTGCAGACCGCCGACATCGTTGTCCAGGGCGAGATGCTCGGTCGCGTTGAAGTTTCGTATCGGATCCAATTGCCGAAGTACGATGAGGGCCCCTTCCTCAAGGAAGAACGGAAACTGATCGAAACCATCGCCGATCGCATCGCCAACCATGTCATGCAACGGCGGTTGAAGGCGGCATTTGAAGGACTGTCCACGGTGACCGGCGATCTGGCAAACGAAAAGGGTGAGTGGCAAGTTGTTCTCGAGTTTCTGCGTGACACCGACCCGGTCTTATTGCGCCGCATCTCGCGGAAACTGATCAATCACCTGAGCTGGTATGGAGTTCCGGAAGCCAAGGAACTCTTGCAGCGGGGAGTTCCCACCCAGGCTGAAGCTTGGACCCCAGGCGACGAGAATCGGCCTCTGCGCCGCGACACGCCCACTGAGTTTGCTGACTTCACTGCGGAGGCCTTTCGCCTCGCCAGTCAGCACTTGAGTGAGACTGAGATTCTGAGTTGTGTCACCACCTGGATCAAGGAAGAAAAATGCAGCTTCCTGGTGCGTGCCCTGGAGAACCAGGCAACCTCGCTGGGAGAAGTCATCGAGGCGATCGAACGCTACCAGCATGCCGCCATCGAAGAGAGCGAGCTCTCGCTTTCGACCCAGAAAGGCCTACGCGTCTCTCTGATCCGTCGCTTCTTCTCGGAAAACCTCGATTTCATCAACATCGCCAAGAACTTCATCGAGATCAAAGACTTTTTCGACCTGCTGGGAAGAATCATCTTCCCGCCCGGCTGCCACGGAAAGCTGGGAGGCAAAAGCGCCGGACTGTTCCTGGCCAAGAAGATCGTCGACAAGTCACCTGAAACGAGCGCGCAACTCCGCCTGTTGAAGGTGCCGCGTACCTGGTACCTCGCGTCGGACTGGATCCTCAATTTTGTTCACCACAATGAACTGGAAGACGTACTGAACTGGAAATACATGGAGATCGATCAGGTGCGACGGGAGTACCCGCACCTGGTTGCACTCTTCAAGAGCTCGTCGTTTCCGTTGGAGCTGGCGAAGGGACTTTCGCTTGTTCTCGATGAGCTGGGCGACCGCCCGTTGATTGTTCGAAGCTCGAGTCTGCTTGAGGACCGCGCTGGATCGGCCTTTTCGGGAAAGTACAAGAGTCTCTTTCTCGGCAACCAGGGAACGCGGGAGGATCGGCTCACTGCCTTAATGGACGCCGTCGCCGAGGTTTACGCCTCAATTTTCGGGCCTGATCCCACCGAGTACCGGGCGGAGCGCGGACTTCTGGATGTTCACGAAGAGATGGGCATCATGATCCAGGAGGTCGTGGGTCAGAAAGTCGGCAAATATTTTCTTCCGGCCTGCTCCGGCGTCGCATTCAGCAACAATGAGTTTCGCTGGTCCGCGCGAATCAGCCGCGGAGACGGACTGGTGCGGCTGGTACCGGGATTGGGAACGCGCGCCGTCGATCGCGTGAACGACGACTATCCGGTGCTGATTGCGCCCGGCCAGCCCAACCTCCGCGTCAACGTCACAGTGGAAGAGGTGTTCAAGTACTCGCCGAAGCGTGTCGACCTCATCAATCTTGAGACCAATGCGTTTGAGACAGTGGACTCGGTCGAGCTGCTTCGCTATTGCGGGGCAAATTATCCGCAAATCCGCCATTTTGTATCCATCGTAGAGCACGACCGCATCGAGCAGTTGGTGGGGCCCATCCCGGACTTCGGCACGCGCGATGTGGTCTTCAGTTTCGAAGGCCTAATCCGCAAGACACAGTTCGTGCCGCGCATTCGCGAACTGCTTACGCTTCTGCAAGGCAAGCTGGGTACGCCGGTGGACATTGAGTTCGCCTACGATGGCGAGGACTTCTATCTCCTGCAATGCCGTCCGCAAAGTTACAGCGGCGACACCGTTCCGGTTGCGATTCCCCAGAATTTGCCGGCAGACAAGATAATCTTCTCCGCAAATCGCTTCGTCTCAAACGGCAAGGTACCCGAGATCACGCACATCGTTTACGTGGATCTGGAAGGCTACAGCCAACTCTCCGATCAGGCCACCATGCGGGATGTCGGACGCGCCGTAGGCCGCTTGAATAAGCTGCTGCCCAAGCGACAGTTCATCTTGATCGGTCCTGGACGTTGGGGCAGTCGCGGGGATATTAAGCTTGGCGTTCCGGTCACGTACTCCGACATCAACAATGCCGCGATCCTGGTCGAAGTCGCTCGCCAGCGCGGCAATTACCTGCCCGACCTCTCGTTCGGCACGCATTTCTTTCAAGACCTGGTCGAAGCTTCCATTCGCTACCTGCCGCTTTATCCCGATGATCCCCAAACGGCGTTTCGGGAAGATTTTCTTCGCCATACTCCCAGCGTGCTGCAGGAATTGGTTCCTGAATTCGCCTATCTCTCTGATACACTCCGCGTCATCGATGTGCCCAAGGAGACGGGCGGATTGATCCTGCAGGTGCTGATGAACGCCGAGTTGGACCAGGCTGTCGCGTATTTGTCTCGTCCCACAGTCACCCCTGATTGAGGCGGTTCGCCGCCCTTCCATTTACACTGCTGCAAGCAGTACTGAGACATGGTTCTGAAACTTACACCAGCCCAGCTCGATCAAATCCGACGCCACGGCGAGGCGACCTATCCGCACGAATGCTGCGGTGTGCTGACCGGCGAGATTTTGGCGGACGGCAATAAACGGGTGTGGGCCGTAGTGCAATGCAACAACGCGCACGACGATCCATCACGAACCTGGTATCAAATCGATCCGCGAGACCTAGTGCGCATTCAGCGAGAAGCCTACGGGCGGGGTGAGGACGTAATCGGTTTCTACCACTCCCATCCCGACGACGCCGCAAACTGGTCGGCCAGCGATTTGGAGGAGGCTCATTGGATGGGCTGCTCTTATCTGATTACCAGCGTTCAAAAAGGCAAGGCAGCACAGACCAACTCGTTCGAGCTGTCTGGCGACGAGGCCAGCAAGCGCTTCGACACTGAAGAAATTGTGGTGGAATAACCGATGAGGACGAAAGAACGCAAACGATGAAAGGCTTCACGACCAAAGCTATCCACGGAGCGCCCGTCAAGAAAGACGCGCACGGCACCCTGCGCATGCCGGTGTATGACAGCGTGGCCTTCGAGCACGAGACCGCCGAGAATATGCAAGCGGCGTTCGAGGGCCGGCTGCCAGCCCATTCGTACAGCCGCATCTCCAACCCCACCATTGAGGACTATGAGCAACGCGTACGCTTGCTGGCGAACGCGCTGGGAGTGATCGCAGTTTCGTCCGGCATGGCCGCCATCAGTAACGTGATCCTGGCGCTGGCCGAGGCGGGCACCAACATCGTCACGACTCGATCGTTATTCGGTAATACTTATTCCCTGTTCGAAAATACCTTGCGGCCTTGGGGGCTGGACATCAACTACGTCGATCTCTCGAATCCCGATGCCTTGGCCACCGCCATCGACGAGAATACTCGCGCCGTTTTTCTGGAAACCATTACCAACCCTCAGCTTCAAGTTTTCGACGTGGAAGCCGTGGCGAAGGTCGTCCATGCCCATAACGTACCGGTGATCGTGGACGGGACCGTGACCACTCCGTACCTCTTTCGGGCGAGGGACTTCGGCGCGGACCTCGAAGTCGTGGCTTCTACCAAGTACATTTCAGGAGGCGCGACTTCTGTCGGGGGACTGATTTTCGATTACGGAACGTTTAACTGGCGCCGCAATCCCAAGGTCGCTCCCTGGGTGGCAAAGTTCGGAGCCAATGCGCTGCTGGTGTGGATGCGCGCCGACGTGTACCGGAACTTAGGATCCTGTCTCTCACCCCACAATGCGTACCTGCAGACGTTGGGACTCGAGACGTTGAGCCTGCGCGCGCAGAGAAGTTGCGAAAATGCGTTGGCCGTCGCGCAATATCTCGAACGTGGACACGAGAGAATTCGGTCGGTGAACTACCCGGGATTGACCAGTTCCCCTTACCATTCAATCGCAAAGCGACAATTCCCTCACGGGTTCGGCGGCATCTTGACGTTTACGCTGGGGAGTAAAACAGAATGCTTCGCCTTGATGGACCGGCTGCGACTCATCCGGCGGGCGACGAACATCAATGACAATAAAAGCCTCATCCTGCATCCCGCATCGACCATCTACTGCGAATATTCGCCCGTCGAAAAAGAAGAGATGCAGGTGAGCGAGTCGATGCTGCGGCTTTCCGTCGGCATCGAGGATGTGGACGACATCATCGAGGACCTGCAGGCCGGACTGTCGGCGCTGTAGCGGCCGTCGCGGACTCGTTCCGTCGGCTGGCTATTATTTCCCGCCGAGTAGCGCGTTGACCTTCGACATCACCTCGAAAGCATCGGCGACATAGAGCACGTCGGCTTTGCCGCGCGCCCATCCGCAGTTGGGATCGAGATTGATGGCGCGACGCTCTCCGATGAAGCGCCAGCCGACGGTGTGCGGCTCTTCGCCATGACAGCAGGCAGCGAGGCCCTTGGGATGGCGCGGCGACGAGCCGGTCTGTCCAACCTGGTTGAGATGCGTCATAAAGTGCAGCGTGGATTGGTTCTCGCCACTGAGATCGACCAGCGACTTGCTTCCCCCCAGCGACGCCTTGGAGTTCCGCAGAAAATCCACGATGATGGTTTCCGCTTCGGGAACGTGCGTCTGACCATCTTTCTGTTTCTTGGTCCATCCCGCGCCAGCAACGAACAACAAGTCGGCATCGGGACGAATGGTCTGCTGGTCCGCGGGCGGAGTGACTACGCCCTGGACAGCAGTGCGGCGCAGATCGTCGGGAACCGGCACATCAATCAGGACTGGCGTGACGGAACCAGCCTCACCCTTCCACCCGGGACGCGATCCCGGATCGAGCAGGAGAACCCATGGACGCTGAGTGCGGGTCAGCGAGCCTTCGATGCGCTGGCGATAGAACCAGCGGGTCACCGATATGGCACCAGCAGAAGCAGCGACATCGTTCACGTGGGTATCCACGCATCCGCCCACGCGATGCGCCACGGCTGCCATCACGCGCGAGCTACGAGAAGTCGCGGCGGCGATTACGATGGTCGCGCCATATGCGCGAACCAGCGCTTCGCTCGCAGCGGCATCGGTCGCAAAGCGGGCCGGTCCGAAGGCCTCTCCGCAAACCGCGAGAAAGCGCGTTGCGCCACAAGCGGCAATCGAATTGGCGGCGGGCTGGATCTGCGGTCCGTACAACGCGACGGCGAGAGTCCCGTTGAGCGACTGCTTTAATTCCACCGCGGAGGTTAGTGCCTCCAAAGCGGCCTTGTTTAGAGTCCCGTCTGCTTCGATATGCGCCAGAAAGAGAATGTTGTCCATGTTTCCGTTACTCCTGCCCAATCCACTGCACGATTTCATTCGCGATTTCGTCGGCGGGCACGTCTTTTACGATGCGGGTTTCGCGTTGCTGTTTGGGAGTGGCGACGTTGGAGTACAGCAGTCCGTCGGAGGTAATCTTTGCTGCAACGGCTTTCTGCAATGCTGGCATGATGGTGCGCATGTTCGCCATTCCAACCTGGGGGTTGTTTTGCGGTTCGCCCAGGCTGCCGGTCGCCCATCCCAGCACCGCCGGAGCGCCCGCGCACAGCGAAACCTGGTGACGCGCGCCTTCGATACGCTCCAGCACTTCGAACGAACCGTCGTCTTTCGGAGTAATGGCGTCCACGCCCTGGAACTGGTCAACGATGCCTAGTTCTTCGCCAACAAGTTGCAGCGTGACTCCGGCGCTGCGGCTGGCTGATTCCCATCCGCCAAACAACAATACTTTGGTCAAGTCGATGCCGGGTATGTTGCGGATCGCTGTCGCCAGCGCAGTGGCGGTCTGCTGTGCGTCGGCGAAGCCGCTGGAAGGACCATCGACGGCGACGAGTTGTAACGGGACTTTCTGCGCCACCGTCATCATGACCTGCTGCAGTTTGGCCTTGGGCGCCATGCTCACCAGCCAGAGCGTACTGCCGGCAACTTTCTTCCCCAGGTTCGCGCCCTCGTAAAGTGCGTGCGCCGCCCACGGATCGAGAATGGCAGGCAGCATCATTTCATTTTTCAACGCCGGGCCGGTAGGTCCGGAGATGGGCTCGAGTGTCTGCAGGGGATCAGGCACGACACTGGCGCAAACCACAACTTGAAAAGGAGTGCTCATCTTTGCTTTGCTTCCTTGCTTTCGGTTGCTTGCGAAATTCCCAGATTAATTTTCCGCCGAGTGCAGTCCGCCGACGCCGGCGCGGAACTGCAGATTGGTCTCGCCATCTACCGTCTCCGGACAGTTCCACATGCATGCGCCGCAGAACACGCACTTCTCGCGGTCGAAAATGGGCACGCCTTCCAGGCTCCGAGTGATGGCCTGCCCCGAACACATCTCGACGCACAACTTGTTACCGCAGCCGCGGCAGACTTCAATGTCGCGGAAGGCGACGTGATCGGCGTACCCCCCGGCGGCCTGAACTTTACCGCCCATCAGCAGCACGTCCTGATGCGAGATCAGCAGCGTGCCGTCGAACTGGATCGCAGGCCAGCCGCACAGGTCCATTAGCGGATCGTGAACGGATTTGCCGTGCACCGCGCAGTCCTGCTCGACCGCCATGATTTCCTGCTGGGTGAATTTGCCGCGATAGAACTCAGCCAGTGACTTCAGATGCTCGGTGGGCTTGGCAGGAGGGCCACCCAGTGACAACCGTCCATTGCTGAAGGCTGCGACTGCCATGCCGATCAGTCCGGTGACGACGCCGCTCTGAAAGCCGTCGCGCGACTTCTCGGCTGCCCGCGATTCTTTTTCCAGCCAACTGTTGCGGCGACGTTGCTCGTAAGCCTCTGCCAGGTTCTCGCGGGTAAACGGCTTGCCCGCCTGCAGAAGTTCGAGCACACCTTCCGCCAGCAGCGTGCCGCTGGTCCACGCTTCATCGACGCCGGAACCGGTCAGCACATTCGTACTGCCGGAAGACTCGCCAATGCGCGCGTAGCCGTCGCCGGCGAGGAATGGCTCGCCGCGCTTGCCTGATTCCTGCAGCGACTTCGCTCCCCATGAGCGCAGCTTGCCGCCTTCGAGATAGCGCCATAAATACGGGTGCTGAATGTAGTGCTGCAAGTACCGATAGGCCGTGCGTGTCGGACAGTCGAACCACGAGGGCACGAAGATTCCGACCGAGGCCACGTTGCCGGGATGCACGTAGAAGAAGCCGAACATCTCCGGCTCGGGAAATCCGAACGTGTGCAGCACCGTGCCGGGTTGCAGGTCGACCTCGGGACGAAGCTCGATGACGAACTTCATGCCCACCGCCCACTCGCGAACTTCGTTGCCGTCGGGCAATCCAATGCGGCGATCGATGTCGCGACTCACCGCTCCGACTGGCCCATCGCCGACGACGGTCAGCGCGGCGTGAATGTCCATGCCGGGAGTAAAGCCAGCTTCCGGATTGCCACTCTTATCCACGCCTTGATCGAGCAACCGGACGCCGAGAACCTTCTTGCCCTCGATGAGCGGTTCGCTCACTGGCATCCCCGGCCAGATCTGCACCGTGCCGCTGGACATCAACTGTGATCCGACCCACTGATTGAACTGTCCGATGGAAAGTACCAGGCCATCTTTCTTGTGCAGGAAGGCGGGAGTGAATGGCAGCTCGAGCGCATCGTGTTCGATGGGCAGCAGGCGGCGGAGTGCTTTCAAGAAGCGGTCGCCAGTGCGCAACGCAAATGAGCGACGACTAGCTCCGGTCGGATCGAGCAGATACACCAGCTTCTCGCTGGAAACGGGCGCGGCCATGGGAATTTGCGCCGGGTCGAGATCGGGGAACGTGGCGCGAATACCGCGCGCGCGCGTCACCACTCCCGAGACACCGAAGCCGATATCATCGGCGCGCTCGTAGCAGATGACCTGCAGCGGCATGCCGGGCATCGTCGCGCTCTCAATCGCGGGGGTGCCGTCTTCGCTCAGCAGCTCGCGGGAGAGCGTGGTGAGGAAGCCTCCCATCGCCGGGCCGAAGCCCACGCATGCGATATCGACGTCCATGGCACTGCGCTCGATTGTGTTCGGTTCAGCGTTGCTCAATCGTTTTCCTTAACGAGGATAGTCGAGCGCCTCGGGGATCATCACCTTCGAGATCGCTTCCGCCGCGCGGTCCTTGGCCAACTGCGCACCGGTCAGGCAGCCATCCAGCTTGGTGCGTAGGCGCTGAAATCCTTCCAGCCCGTTGCACGAGGCGCATGGCCCGGCTTTTACCGGATGCGAACCATCGCTGCCGATCACGTCCGTTGCCAGGGAAACAATGCCCGGAATCAGTCCTTCGAGCGATTCCAATTCGTCGCTACAATAGCAACCCTTGTAAGCTTCCTCGTCCCACGCGGGGTGCCGGTTGTATCCGAAGACGAGTTCGGCGCAGATACGACCAACTTCTCCCGCGGCCCGCGCCGTTTGAATGTGGCACAAGTCGGTGAAGAAATTCAGCGTACCTTCCAGCCCCTCCGCCAACACCGGATTCGACGGACCATTGGTTTCCAGTTCGATCAGGTCGAGTGTCTGCTGACGGGCAGCGAGCAGCCAGCACACCGCATCCGCCAGAGGGAAGGTCACGCCCTGGCGCGCGCTTTGATAGAGAGCCCCACCATCGGCGTCGGTGGCAACCTGCAGGTGGTTGAACGTCCACAGCCACAGTTGCATCGCAGTCGCCAGCGAGCATGCGCCCGTACCTGGACGATGTTCCGCAACCCGCCGCATCTCCAGGATCCACTGTTGGAACTGCGCCAGGAAAAGCTCGTTGGTCATGGTGACGCTGAGGTTGCGCCGTTGCACTGCCTCGGGCCCTTCGTACGTGGCCTCGAGTTGGGTGTCCATCCACTTGTAGGTGAGGAAGCCGGGACAATCCTCGGTGATGCCGTACCCGCCCATCAGGCTCAGCGCCTCGCGCATCGCATTGGAGCCGATGCCGGTATTCCACAATTTGCACGCCGGACAGAATACATTCGTCACCGCGTCTTTCAGCGCAAACTGCACCAGCGAATCGGCCTTCAAATCTTCGTAACAGCCGCCGTTGCGCTTTTCAGACGGTTTGCTTTCCTGCCGAAGCAGTTCAATCGCGGACTTGTTCACATCGCGGAAGAACTTCAATTCCGACCTGCCGCGGCTGACGCCCTTAGACGAGAGAATCTCATTCTTCTCCTTCTCCAGGACGTCCATTTCGTCGCATAACCGAGCTGCGGCAAAACCCAGCGAAGCGCCTGCTTCGCCTACTGCCCACAAGCCGGCCAACCGATGCAGCGCATCCTGGCGCTGCTGCAGGCCGAGTTCGTAACGCAACATTCCGGCCTTGGCTTGCTCTGAACCGCGGAAGCGTCCGCGCTGATAACGGATGATCGGCTCTACCGCCGAAAGCAGCTTGGCCGAAGTCATCAGGGCCACGGTCACGCGCGTGCGCTTGAAGACCGCTTCGATCACCTCGCTGTGGCTGTAGTTGGGAATGATCGTGCCGTCTTTCACGGTGTAGCCGCCGACAATCCGGCTGGCGGGAACGGTCACATTGAAAATGGGATCGCAAGTCGAGGAGAGTTGGTGCACCAACTTGCGCGTTGGCGTACCGCGATCGAACACGCCGGGATCCGTTTCCTCGACGATCACGAT
>DATBZX010000361.1:0-8498 GCA_036512955.1 Terriglobales bacterium | reverse complement strand
GCAATTCCGGCGGCCAATGGGTAGACCGTGAAGTGGTCCGGGACCGCAACTGGATCAGCAGTCGTCAGCCTTCTGACCTCCCCGCCTTCAACCGGGAGATGATTGCCCTTTTCAGCGCGCAAAAAGCCAATGCTATTCCCCCTGTGACGTGCTGAGCCTTGAAAGGCGAATCATCTGTGCCTGATTCACGCTGATCACGAGTAAGTATCCTCCGGCAGAGCCGGAGGCTTTACGGTTGCTGGCCCCTCAAAGGGGCCTGATCGCAACCGGTGAAAAGCAAAAGCAACCGCAACCGCACGAGACTCGCGAGCCAACGGACTTCGGCAAGAACGAAGGCTACAGCGGGAGGTATACTCCCGGAATTCTCAAAGTTTGACTGCCTCCCCGGCAGAGCCGGGGGAACTCCCATTTCATTAGATGCTCCGAGTTACGCAACTGTCGAAAGAATATGCTCGACATCGCAGTATCTGAGGAACCTTTCAATTGTTGCCTACCGCATCGATAACCCTTCTAAACTTGGACTAATTGTGAAAGCCCGCTTATGAGGTGCGAACCGCAAGAAGTGGCCGCAGCAGTGCGAGCAGTAGGATTTAGGCTGTTGCATGTGGAACACCCATACCGCTCGCGAACACCGGACAATCTGATGCGGATTGGTGAGCTGACGTTTCACCGACAGGCGAACGAGAGGTCAACATGGAACCAATCTGGTTGAGTCACTACCCTGCCGGGATTCCGGCCGAGGTCAATCTGCATGAGTTCGCCTCGCTGAGGGACTTGCTGCTCCGCGGCTGCGAGCGCTTCGGCTCATTGCCCGCCTTCAGCAACATGGGCACCTCGATGACGTATGCCGAACTCGCCCGATCGAGCCGCAACTTCGCCGCCTACCTACAGAAATCGTTAGGGCTGCATAAGGGCGATCGGGTGGCGATCATGATGCCCAACCTGCTGCAGTATCCGGTGGCACTGTTTGGCGTGCTGCAGGCAGGCTTGGTGGTTGTTAGCGTCAATCCGCAGTACACGCCACCCGAGTTGGAGCACCAACTCAAGGACTCGGGCGCCGTGGCCGTCGTGGTACTGGAGAACTTTGCCCACGCCCTGCAGCAGGTGCTGGACAAAAACCCGACCCTGAACCCGGTCGTCATCACGACCGAGGTCGGCGACATGTTTCCGCTGGTCAAGGCGCTGCTCATGAACGTCGTGGTGAAGCATGTCAAGCGCCTGGTGCCTGCGTGGAAGTTTTCGAGCGCGACTACGTTCAAAGCGGCGTTGCGCGCAGGGCGTGGGCAGGAAGTGGAGGACGTGCCCCTGAACCATGATGACACAGCCTTCCTGCAGTACACCGGCGGCACCACCGGAGTGGCCAAGAGCGCGGTGCTGACACACGGCAATCTGGTGGCGAACGTGCAGCAGTTGGGGGCGTGGATGGCGCGTGACTTGGTGGACGGCAAGGAGGTGTTCGTCTGTCCGTTGCCGTTGTATCACGTCTACGCACTGACCTCCAGTCTCGTGTTCATGAGGGGCGGCGCCCAAACCGTCCTGGTGACCAACCCGAAGGACATGCACGCCTTCATCCACGACCTCAAGGAATACCCCTTCACGATCATCATCGCTGTCAATACGCTGTACCGGGCGCTGCTCGATGCACCTGAATTTGCGGAGGTGGACACGCGCGCCCTGAAGGTGACCAGCGCCGGGGGTATGGCCGTGCAACGCGCGGTGGCCGAACGCTGGAAGAAGCGCACCGGCGTGACCGTCATCTAAGGCTACGGATTGACCGAGGCCTCTCCGGTGGTGATAGCCAACCCACTGGACACTGAGGAGTGGACCGGAGCCATCGGCATGCCAATCCCGTCGACGCAAGCCACTATCCTCGACGAGAGCGATAACGAACTCGCGGTCGGCGAGGTGGGAGAGATCAGCGTGCGCGGCCCGCAGGTCATGCGGGGGTACTGGAACCGGCCCGATGAGACCGAGAAGGTTTTCACCCTCGACGGCTGGTTGCGCACCGGCGACATGGGGTTCGTGGACGAGCGCGGCTACTTCAGAATCACGGACCGGAAGAAGGACATCATCGTGGTCTCCGGCTTCAATGTCTTCCCGAATCAGATCGAAGAGGTCGTCGCAATGCATCCCGGCGTGGCCGAGGTTGGAGCGATAGGCGCACACGACGACAAGTCCGGCGAGGTCGTCAAGATCGTCGTGGTGAAACAGGATCCGGCGCTCACGGAACAGGCGCTGCTCGAACATTGCCGGCAATACCTGACCGGCTACAAGATGCCCAGGATCGTAGAGTTTCGCAACGAGCCCCTGCCAAAGTCCAACCTGGGCAAAATCCTGCGCCGTCAATTGCGCGAGGCACCTGCTCCGGTTGGCGCCGTTCCGACGGGCAGTACCACAACACCTTGAGTGGGGCGCAGCCGACGAAACGGTTCTATGCGTCCAACGTGTCGAGCAGCGTTCTGCTGGACTTGCGTTCGAGACGCAATATCCGATGCTCGAACCGCCCCTTGGTTCGGCGATATTCAGTCGCCGCGACTGTCCCTATTTGGTTCGCACGACGGAGCTGGTCGAGCGCCTCACGGGCGAGCGTTAGCGCGCGTCCTGGCTCGCGAGCTTCGTGCTCATAGTAAATTGCCAGTTGTTCGTAGGCTTCGTACCCCTCGCGAGAGTTGCCCAGCACACTTTCCCAAAGCTCGTGCGCACGGCCCAGGTCCCCGTCTCGCTTTGACAGTCGCGCCAGCGCAGCGCGGGCAGTGCGATTGGTTTCCTCCGGCAGGACGGAGGCAATCGACCGTTCGTACAGTATCCGTGCGCGCTTTGCCTCGCCACGTCGTTCGCAAATGCGGGAGACCCCGTAGAGCTCTAGTCCATCCTGGCTGGTTCCCTCTCCGTCGCCAAGGAGTGAAAGGATGCGACCAGAGAGTCCAGCCAGTCCGCGAAGATCCATCAGGTTGTGCTGGAACACAGGGACCAGCGGCTCTGCGCGTCCCCCGCGCACGTAGTCGAGATAGATTCGTGGAATCAGCTCTGACGCGATATCTGCGCCCCGGTCCCATCCCAATACATGGCGTTCGAGCTGCGACAATCTTACGGAGCCAAGCCGCAGCCGCCATAGATTCCGTGCGGGATGAAGGAAGTCAAGGTGGGCTCGCGGTGCCGGCGGCGGAATGGTTCGCGCCATCCGATAGCGGGTTTCGAGCAATGGCCAGTCGAAGGACTTGCCGTTGAAGGTGACCAATACAGGACGTTCTGCCATGCGCTCGGCAAGTGCCAAAAGCAGCGAATGTTCCTCGCTGTACTCACGCATGAACAACTGCTCGACCTCGAGACCACCGCCTTTCCACCACGCAAGACCGACCAGGAACGGATACGTGCCCGTCCCACCGGCGAGTCCGGTTGTCTCCGTATCGAGAAAAAGCCAACGTTGAGCATCCGCAACATCTTCGGGCGCGTCCGGCGCGAGTAACCGAAGTGCTGCAGCATCTGGCGCGCATGGGGCATGATCACCACGCCAACAGTGCAGCGAAAGGTGTTCGCCATGGCCGTTCCGCTTGATCGAGGCCCTCAGAAGCAGCGCCAGCCTCTCCGCACCAACGGCAGAGCCGGAACAGGCGTCAATCGCTTCTTCTGCAACTGAGTTCCCTATTGGTCCGACCTCGTGTCCTGACAGGGGCAGAACCGAAGGGCGCTGTAGCGCCTTTAAGCGGGCAAAGCGATCTGTTGTCGTCTGACTCACGTTAAGTTAAAAACCCAATGTTGCTATTGGTACTGGACGCGTCGCCACGCTCAGGAGACAGATGCCGAAGGATTGCCAGAGCTACTTCTTTGGAACGTTCACTCTTGTCACCTGCCGGGCCAACACACGACGGACATCCGCTGTCACAGGGACATGCAACGATAAGTTCCCGGGTGCGCGCCAAAAGCAATTGGAAGGTGCAATAAAGCGGTTCGCTAAATCCAATCCCTCCGGGATACGCGTCATATAGGTACAAGTTCGGCTCGAAGAGTTCCTTCTCGGCGCCGGGCGCACTCGCAAACTCCTGCCATTCCACGTCGGCGCCCCCATGCAGCGGCCGTTCGCCAACTGCAGTGCCAATGTCGCGGCGGTCGCACATCAACAGCAGCGTCGCCATCGAGGCGAGCGCGTAAATCAACCCGAAGATGCCGCTCTGCCGTTCTGAAAGCGTGAAAGGCAGTCCTGCCAGCAGTTCATGCTGGAGCGTTATCCAGAACGCCGTCGTGTGCATCTCGTTCTCGGGCAGCTCCAGCTTTCCCGAGCCCACGTTCTCGTTGGTGAAGAACTTGATCTTTTTGAAACCAACGACCTGTGAGCGCACCAGCACGTCTCCGTGCGCTCGTGCTGCCGGGCCCGGAACACTCTGCTCCTCGGCAATTTCGAGCACCCGTACCTGGGTGTAGCGGATGGCGTCGGTGAAGTAGTCCACGTCCACACGCTTCACGTACGCCTTGCGGTGGTCAAAATCCAGCCGCTCGACGTGGTACTGCTGACCCTGGTGAAGGTAGATGGCCTTGGGATGGACGGTCGTGAGAGCGGATGAAAAATCCACTTCACCAATCACCTCCGACTTTCCGTCCTCTCCGCCTGTCGTATCAATGATGACGAAATTGTCGGAGGTCACCGAACGCAGGCTGATCGTATCTGCCGGATAGCTCTCCTGGACCCAGTGCCAGTTTCCTCCGCTACGTTGCAGGAACCCTGCTTCCGCAAGTCGCTCACAAAGCTCCGGCAATTCCACGTTGCCGAACCGCTCGTCAGGCGAGAGCGGCAACTCGAACGCCGCACACTTCAAATGGTTCACCAGAATCTCGAGGTTGTCGGGCTGAATGTGGGCGTGCTCGGGTGAGCTTCCGAAAAAATAGTCGGGATGCTGCACGATGAATTGGTCGAGTGGAGCGGAAGACGCAACGAACACAGCGCACGAGGATCCACTGCGGCGCCCCGCACGTCCGGCACGTTGCCAGGTGGACGCAATCGAGCCCGCATAACCCGCCATCACGCAAGCGTCCAGAGATCCAATATCAATTCCCAGTTCAAGCGCGTTGGTTGCCACTACTCCGCGGATTCGGCCATCGCGCAGCCCACGTTCGATTTCGCGCCGTTCCCCTGGTAGATATCCGCCGCGGTAGCCGCGAATCGGTTCCGCCTGGCCAGGTTTCGGCGGATTTGCCTGTTGCAAATAGGTCAGCAGGACCTCCGTATGCAATCGGCTGTTGGCGAAGACAATCGTCTGCAGCTTGCGTGCCAGTAGTTCCTTAGCTACGCGTGTGGCTTCGTTGATATAGTTGCGCCGAATGCCAAGATTGCGGTTGACGATTGGCGGATTGTAGAAAGCGAAGAGCTTCTCTCCAGACGGCGCGCCATTCTCCTCGACGACGTCAACTTCGCCTTCGATCAGTTGCGAGGCCAGCTCGCCGGGATTGGCGATCGTGGCGGAGCAGCAGATGAACTGCGGATTGGAGCCGTAGAACTGCGCGACGCGCTTCAGTCTCCGTAGGACATTTGCAAGATGGCTCCCGAACACGCCGCGATACGTATGCAATTCGTCGAGCACGATATAGCGCAGGTTCTCGAACAGCCGCATCCACTTGGTATGGTGCGGCAGGATTCCGGCGTGCAACATGTCTGGGTTCGACAGCACGATATGTCCGCGCTCCCGGATGGCCTTGCGCGCATCCTGTGGTGTGTCGCCGTCGTAGGTGAACACTCCAAACTGGTCATCCAGCCGCTGGGCAAGGTCGTGTAATTCGGCAAGTTGGTCCTGGGCCAGTGCTTTGGTCGGAAACAGGTAGAGAGCACGGGTATCGGGGTTCTCCAGCACCGCATTCAACACCTGCAGGTTGTAGCAGAGCGTTTTGCCCGACGCCGTCGGCGTTACGACAACAACGTTCTTGCCACCGTGCACCAGTTCGGCTGTGGCAGCCTGGTGCGAATACAGTTCCTTGATCCCTTTCGTGCGGTATGCCTCAGCCAGCTCAGTTCTGACCCAGCCCGGCATCGGCCGAAACACTGCCTCGCGGGCAGGGATCTGTCGCACCGCTGTGAGCACCTCGTCTGTGCGGTAGCGGGCGACGAGCGTCCCTAATATCTCGTGCACGGTATCGAGAGTCGTGCTTGAGCGTGGAGCAAGGGCTTGCTGGGACGAGGTCATGTAAACCGCCGCGCAGAATGTTCGCCGTTTATTCGCTATCAGCCTAGCAGCTCAACAGGCGCTGGCGCAACGCACGAATCCAGATAGGCAACAGGCTCGGCATCTTTTTTCGGACGAGTGGAAAAAACATAATGTACAGGAGTCAGTAATTCCAGTACACCATTGGTGAATAATGACTTATATTGAGTCTCCGACCGCTATCGAAAGCCGGATGTCCCAAAGGAATGGCATTTCGGCGGGTGAGCGCGGCTGAGATCCAGTGTCGAAGGCAGGACGAACAAACGGCGAACATAAGGCTATAATCCCCGTGTGGCTCGCTGTCGCGTCTCGTTCACCGATCAAGATGGAATCCTCCACGCCGTTGAGGTTGACGCGGACTCGTTATATGAGGCTGTCGCTCATGCGGTCGCCGAATTTCGCGCCGCCGGTCCAATCAAGGCGACACCTGGTCCGACGACCGAGTTCACGGTCACCGTTTATCGGAAGCCCGTCGAGCACCGCATTCGACTAACTCAAGTGGAGAGGTGGGCGGAGCCTACAACGAAGGAAGGACCCTCTGGGATCACCAAGCGTGAACGCGTCAGGAAACTGCTAGGACCGACATGTTAGCGCCCGATTCAGTTGGTTCGGTACCAAGGGGGTCGGAGGTTCTAATCCTCTCTCCCCGACCAATCTTTTAAGTAACTTGCACTGAAATCTGATCGGGTTTAACACCCCAGGGTGTTGCGGCGGTCGAACGGCTTGCCGACCCTGTTGGCAAACACAATTTCATCGGACCTACAAAATTCGTGTCCGTCGCTCACATCCGCTTTAGCGCCGCAAGGATGGCGCCGTGCCTGTCAAACGGTACCTCCCTCTTTCCTGCCTGCGTCTTCATGTCATCGAACTCCTCTTCATAGAAGCGTTCGTCCATGATGATGCGATCACGCAGCACCTCTTTCCACCTCAAGGCCAAGACTTCGCCAATGCGCATGGACGCATAAACGATCAGAATGATAATCGACCTCATTTTTTGCTGACAGTGTGGATTCGTTATCCATTTGTGGGGATCATAGCCGCCTCTGGGCTTTGGACCTGCACAGCTCAAACGTGGAACGCCATTGCGGGCAGGCCCGAGACTCGCAACTGGGAGAGACATCCTGCTCCAGCCGGGCCAGCTGGAGATCGAATCCCTCGCAAGACTAAAAAAAACTACTTCATGGAGTTGCCAACGTCAAAGACGCGGTAGCTATGCGGAGGCATTGTCATCGTGAATGCTGTCGTTGCTGGCTCGGCGGGGTGACGTGGCTTGCGGGCCGCACCGATGAGCTTCTGTCCGGACACCAAATCGGTCAATGAACCCGATCTGGTTGCGAGGACTGTCACCTCGGCGAAATCGTCGCGGAACGACTCCACAATGAGTTCGCCGTTGTCGTACGCGAAAACGCTGATTTTTGCTGGACCTTCGATCCGTACGGGGAGGTTTCCCAGCACGTAGCTGCGCAGTGCGTTCAGGGTTTCAGCGGGCATGAGGTAGAGGTCAGCAAAGTTTTCTGGAATGGTGAGCACGTACAACCTTCCCTTTGCGTACTGGGTCATCAGTAACATGGGGAAGCCGTTGTTATCGGCGATGCCGCGCACCACCGGCCATGCGTCATTAGTCAGAAAGCGCAGATGCGGAATAACGATGGGTGCCGCGCTCTTGCCGATGTCGGTTCCAGCACCGGGGCCAAACGATCCAATGAAGTTAGTGACCGCGACCTGGTGATCGGTATAACGAATCTCGACCAGGTCATCGGCACCCTTGCCTTGCAGTGCGTGCCATAGGCCGGAGGTCACCACTACAGTCTTGCCAGCCACCAGTTGCTGTTTGATCTCGTTCACAAGGTTGGGATCGAACGCCGCTCCTTCGGTCAGCAAAATGACGTCAGAGCTGGACGGAAAGGTCGGATAGAGTTCGATGGGAATGCCGATCATGCCAAGAAAGTTGTGCAGGAAATCTTCGCCCACGGCGTGCGGCGGCCGGTAGCTGGCAATGCCGACCGGCTTGCCAAGTTTGCTCACAAACGGCTTGATCTGGTCGAGAGCATCTCCGGCGACGGTCGCAAAGATAGGATTACCTTTGGCGCGGGAGACAATCTTGTCCCAGTTGACGTTGGTTTGCTCTTTCTGCCACGGTCGATCACCGGCGACCGCGGGATGCAGAAGGGTGTTTGCTCCCACGATAAGAACACCGTCGAGAATGCCGTCTTCTCCAACGTCGAGATTGCGACTCCCATCGCCAGCGCCGCACCTCCCGTTCTCTAGAGCACACTGGAAACGGTGACCATATCCTCCACCGATCGCCGG
>DATBZX010000360.1:0-2494 GCA_036512955.1 Terriglobales bacterium | reverse complement strand
GAGCGGCGGGTAGAGGAGGACGAACTGTTGAATCTCGGGCGTCAAAAAAATATCCATTGAGACCTGCTGTGCGGCATCAGTTCCAAAGTCCCTGCCAGCAGAGTAGCAGTCTCAGACCTCTAGATGCAAGTTGCATCTACTCGCCAAGCACTTAGCCTACCTTCCCAGTGCGCTGTGCTATTTTCGCGATTCGCTTCCCAGGGCGGCGGAGAGGAGTCGGGGGAACGTGATGTGCCTCGTCGCGACTCTGCTTCCCAGCAGTGCGTACAAACCGCGTCATCGACCGGGCCACGTGGTCGAGAACGGTGATCCACTCCACGAGGTGATCTTCGCCGTGGGGCGTGAGGCAATAGACTCTTTTCGCCGGCCCTTTGCCGGTGACATCCCACTCAGAAGTGACGCAATCGTTCTGCTCCAGTTGCCTCAAGGTTTTGTAGAGGGCGGCAGCTTCGATGGACGCATCGGTTAACGCGTGTTCCCGCAACTCCGCCGCAAGCTCATATCCATACGATCGCCCCTTCTTCTTCAGCAAAAACAGTAGGACTGGCTCGACGAATCGGTACAAGTTGCCCATCGCGCACGTGCATGGATGCTCGGCGCCATGGCGCGGACATGTTCGACGTGGCATTTTGGAACTGATTCCCCCTTGCGTCAGAATAACCGCTATGTCAATATAGATGCAACTTGAATCTAGTGCCGCGCCACTACCGAACGGCCTGCTTCGAGCCCAATTTAAGGGCTCTGAGCAGGAATTTGTACGGGCCCTCGATTTGCGGGGGACAAAGGGCTAGCACTTCAGGTAAACTCGACACTTTGCAGTCCAAGGAGCAAAGTGGATAAACGAGATTTTACACGCCTGTTGGGATGGCCGGGGTATCGTGTCTACCGGTATGAACTCGACGAGGCATCCAAGAAACTGAAATTGTGGGTGCGGAAGAAACCAAACCATCGGGGATATGAGTGTTCGGGTTGTGGGCGGAGAGTGCATGCGGTGATCGCGACGTGGGAGCGCGAGGTTGCGGATCTGGACTGCTTTGAGTTCCGAACCACGGTAGTGCTGGATGTGTACCGCCTGGATTGTGTGGCATGCGGCCCGAAGGTGGAGCGAATCGAGCAGGTGCCCAGCAAGGCGCCCTACACCAAGAGGTTTGAAGACCGGGTAGGGCAGGCATGCGAAAGCGCGGCGGCGCGGAGAGTGGCGCGGCAATTCGGGTTGCCAGAGAGCACGGTGCGTGCCATCGACCTGCGGTACCTGGAACGGTGGGCGGCAAAACGGCGGAAGGCGCCGCTGAAGCATATGGGCGTGGACGAAATCCACATGGGCAAGAAGGTCAAGTTCATTACCGTGGTGAGCAACCTGGAGACAGGTGAGCCACTCTGGTTCGGGCGGGAGCGAAAGAAGGAAACGCTCGACGAATTCTTCCGGACCCAATTACGATCCTCACAGCGCGGGAACATCGAGGCTGCCTGTGTGGATATGTGGCAGCCGTTCACGGACAGCATCACCCAGTGGGCGTGCGAGTGTCGGATCGTCTATGACAAGTTCCACATCATGCAGCACGCCAATGAGGCGGTGAATGAGGTGCGCCGCGCCGAGTTCTTCCGTAAAGGCGGCAGGCTGCGCGAGATTGTGAAAGGGAAACGTTGGCTGCTGCTGACGCGCTGGGTCAACCTGGACGGCAAGAAGAAACAACTCCTCAATGAACTGTTCAAACTCAACCGCCGGGTGATGAAGGCTTATCTATTGAAGGAGGCGCTGGAACATCTCTGGGAGTACAAGTACGAAGGCGCGGCGGTACGCTACCTGCAAGCATGGGTGGATCAACTCCGCTGGCAGCGCTTGCTCCCGTTTCAGAAACTGGCCAACACGCTGGTGGCTCACCTGGATGGGATCCTCAACTACTGCCGCACCAAAGTAAGGTTCGGCGTGGTGGAAGCCATCAACGGCAACATCCGGATGCTGATCAACCGCGGGCGCGGATACAAGAACCTTCGCTACCTGCTCCTCAAAGCCCAGCGAATGGTCGCGACCAAAACAGAGTTCGTCGCATTCAGGAAGATCGCGTAAAATGGGGGTCGGTACAAAATCCTGCGCACAGCCGTAGTTCCTTTGAAGTGCAGCGGCTGCGGTCGGCAGAACTTCCTCCATTAGGTATTTCAGTTTCTTCTTTAGGAGCGCGTTCTCCGCGCCGACGGTATTGGCAAACTCTTCAAGCAGTTCTTCCCCCACGCCCGCCAGGCGCGAAACCTCTCCTTCTCCAGCTTCCTCCGCAATCTTTTGAAAAAGTCCGATCAACGCGTCAAAAAGCTCTTTGCCTACTGGTTCGCTCTCCGCCATGCCAGACCTCCGGCTCCGATTATACCCCTGCGGCCACGGCTCACCGGCTACGCTGCGATCTTTTCGCTGGCGAACAATGGTGTCGGTGCGCCCGCCACGCGCCGCCGGGCAATCTCGCAATACTTCTCTGAAATCTCGATACCGATGTAGTTCCTG
>DATBZX010000359.1:0-3569 GCA_036512955.1 Terriglobales bacterium | reverse complement strand
CTGGATCTCGAAAGGTGTTTTGGTTAGGCGCGTCGCATCCGATCAGCATGGAACAACCTGAATGATGGTTTTGCCTTGTTAATGGCCTCATGAACCGTCCGGCCCGATAGCCAAAATCGGTCGCCTTCTGCGGACCGTGCTTTGGTTTCGATAACCTAGTGCTGTGAGCCTCGCCGCTGCTGCGCTTCGGCCTTCTGTTCCAGTGCAGGGTGTGCGAGGGTTGCCTCGGCACACCGTTCCTGGGAACACCCGCAGCAGCGCGCTGCAGAGTCTCCCCTGGTTCCTCCGACCTCGCCAACACACGAGAACAGGACAGTGACCCACCCCGGCAGCAAAAACAACGGGTCTCCGCACCCTTCCCCAAAAAGGAAAAACACAGAAAGCGTCTGTGGAGACCTGTTGCCGGCGTTGCCGCTTCCTCTGGGGCTGGCTCCTAAAACTCAAATTGTGTGTATCCAAATCATGTATGGGTGCTACAAAATGCAAATGGTACTGGCGGTACCCCCATGTGGACACAGCTAGGCCGGTCTAAGGCTGTTTTCATCCGAAAGAAACTCGATAATTATCGCTTTACGATTCTTGAACTTGCCAATCAGCAGGACATCGCCTACGGCCAGCCCTGGAAGCTCGTACGCTTTCTTGCGAGTCTTGCGGTTGCCCTGCTTCAGTAATGGCGCTTAACCTTCGCTACAACACCCGCAGAAAAGCCACCAGATCTGCTCTCTCGGATTGTGCCAGCTGAAGTTCCAGTACCAGATTGAAGAATTCCACCGTGTCTTCGAGAGTAAGCAAACGCCCATCATGCAGGTACGGCGGCGAATCCTTAACCCCGCGAAGCGGAAACGTCTTGATCGGCCCATCCCCGTAGGCCATCATTCCATTGATCGGATGCGACTTGAAAAACCGCTCCGTCTGGAGATTGTGCATGAGGTTGTCGGTGTAATACGGGGATTGATGACATTCCACGCACCGCGCCTTGCCAAAGAACAACTGCTGGCCGCGCATTTCCGCCGCATCCGCCTTCTTCGGATTGAGTTTTCCGTCCACGCCGAGCTTAGCCGGTGCCCAAGAATTAGTTCACATTCTGAGTGGGGCGTACGGTATAGTTCCAGCGCCCGAGCATTTCGTGGGGAGCGAGGTTGAGTTGACGCATTTCCGCGTCTGAGATCTTGATTCCGGTGTCGTAGTTCTCTGGGATGAGATACGCATTGACGGTAAGGCCGGATTCCGTTTTGGTGGTACGGATGAACTTGAGGATCTTGTCGATGTCGGTGAGGGGTTCGCCAGCCCAGTTTTTGCTGATTGGGCTGAACAGGCGGTGCTCGATGGGATTCCACTTGGAAGCGCCCGGGGGATAGTGGCTGACGGTAACCGTGAGACCGAGAGGAGTGCAGATTGTGTCCTGAATCGCTTTCCTCCAGGCGCGGCATCGCGGGCCGTTACTTCCTCCGCCGTCAGCCAGGATGAATAGTTCGCGGGCGACCGGGTATCGTTGGCATCCCTCCTTTAACCACCACTGAGCGATGGCGTCGACGGCAAAGGCCGGCGTGTCGTGGCTGGTGCCCACGAACACAGCGCCCCGGTTGGCTTGCGTGTCGTAAATGCCGTAGGGGATCGCCATGCCGTCGGCATCCGAGCGAAAATCATGATCCCTTACCAGGACGGGTTCGCGATCCCACTTGGCGCCGGCGTTTTTGAAGTTGCCAATTTGTTCCTTCTTCTTCGTATCGACACTGATGATGGGCAGGCCTTGGCTGACAAATCGTTCTCGTTGCTGTCCGATGTAAAGGAACTGTTGATTGCGATCGGGGTTTTTGGTGGAAGCGATCTGTTTGCGGTTCACGCGGAGTTTGAATTTCAGTTGTTTGAGCAGGCGGCCCACGGTGTTCTTGCTCACAACGATTCCCAGAGCGGTGAGCTGTTCAGCGATCTTGCGCGTCGTTCGCCGGCTCCACTTCACCCCCGTGATGGGGTCTCCGGCAGTGTCGTGCTGCATCAGTTCTTCGATTCGGGAGATGACTTCGGGTGTTTTTTTTCCAGCGGCTTACGCCCGCCGCCGGCTTGGCGGATGCGGTCTATTTCCAGGTCTTGTTCCAGCAGTTCGCGCCGGCCCTTGGCCACCGTGTGAGGGTCCATGCCGATGAACTCGGCAATCCTCTGATCCCCGCCGTAGCCGAGTTTGAGCGACTCCAGCCCTGCGTACAGGCGGCGTTGCTTTTCATTCAGCATGCTGGAGAACAGAATAATCGCTGCCTTTAATTCGTCGGACACCACTTCTGCCTTGGCCAAGCTGCTGGCCAGATTCGGCTCGGCTTGAAGCACGTGCCGGGCCAGCAGTTGGTGCTCGCGGAGAACCGGATTCATCGAACAGTACAGATACAATCCCCCCACTGGCTCGCGAGCAACGCGCTCGTGTTGCACCAGCCTCAGCAACGGCTCCTTGGTCCCCACGTGCAGCAAGTGATCCAACTCCTCCGCAAAATGTCCTGCCGAGGAATTCTCGACAAAAGCCTGGGCCGTATCCAGCAGAGTGCCCTGGCGGGAGAACCAGACGGACTGGAAAGACCACAGGCCGCTCTCGTCGAAGTGCGCGGTTTCGTCTAACGTGTAGTAACTGCCACGATGGGAGTAGCTGGTCCGATACGCGAGTTGCTTCAGCTTGCGGAAGACGGTGACATCCACCTCCGTTCCCAACGCCCTCTTCAACTCAGGCATGGTAGCGATCTTGCTCCGCTGTAGCGCCTTCGCCAGATCATCAGCATGGAAGGATTCAGTTCTCATAATGTTAGAAGTCTACCTGTCAAATCACTCTTCAGGTAGAACTCTAACAAAATAACGGCCTCCTGTCCACTGCGACCGGACGGTCCGGCCCACTGCCAATATTGATGTTGAACGATTACGGCCCGGCTGGGCCGAAGAGCCTTAGCGAATGACCAAACTGCAAGATCTGCGCTTTACCATGTGATCTTGTTCTTGGGCCGTCCCTTAGTGGGAAAAGCGCCGAAGCCCGGATTTCGCGAGTGCTTTCCTTGATCTCGGGCATGGGGCCGCTGCTGCGTTCATATCAACACTGATATATGCTGGAATAGATGGAACGAAAGGCGGTCAGATTCGCAGGCGGCTCGCCGAAGCCGAATTGCATTTCAGAGCCATGATCGGGAGAGAGGAGTAAACGAATATGCCCCGAAGGATACAGGTTGAGGAGGGAAGCGGCAACGTGTTCGCCGATATCGGCCTGCCAAATCCGGAGGAGGCGTTAGCCAAGGCGGAGATCGCCCGCCAGGTGAACCGAATTCTTACGGAGCGCGGACTGAACCAGGTGCAAGCGGGGACGCTTCTGAGAATCGCGCAACCGCGCGTGTCCGATCTGGCCCGCGACCGGCTGGGAAAATTCTCGCTGGAAAAGCTGCTGCAGTTTGCCCGGCTAACGGGAATCGATGTCGAGATCCGAATGAGACCATCGAGCAAGCCCGGCCTGACGGTCAAGACCAAGGCGGCTTAAAGAAGTGGGCGTGGCTCGCGCCGCCCGGGGTTATTATATGGAAAGAGACACTTTTGAAAATGGTCGT
>DATBZX010000358.1:0-26447 GCA_036512955.1 Terriglobales bacterium | reverse complement strand
CTCGTTGGCTGAATTGCGGCGTCTGGGACGTCAAGGCTGGCGCAAGCTTTGTCCCGGGACAACAATCTTCTGCATTGGCAGAGAGAAAGCAAAGCTCTCCTATTTCTGGAAGCACTGTTACGGCAAGAGCCGCTCAGGAAGGTACCTCGGGTCGCTTACGAATCCGGATACAGGATGTCCTGTCGAGACGGATGGGGTGCGGCTGAGCGTGCTCGACTTCGATAAGAGGCGCCTGCACCAGATCGTGGACGGCTCGAGGGCAGGGAAGACCAAGTACTCCGCGCTGTGGCAGGCGGACGGCAACAAGATCGCCCGCATGGCTCCGGCGGAATACATGGGCCGCTACATGCCGGAATGGTGGGATTACGCCATCGCTGACGAAATCCACCAATTGGCCGGGGACACTGCTCAGGGCAATGCTCTCGGCGTGCTCAACAAAACGGCAAAACGGTTCCTCGGACTGACAGGAACCCTGCTTTCCGGCTATGCGGATGATCTGTTCAACACCCTTTTCCGCACCGATGCCAAACGCATGACCGAGGACGGCTACGAGTGGGGTTCCGCCGGACGGGAACGATTCACCCGGGATTTCGGGGTGATCGAGACCATCGAGCGCATCACAGTCGAAGACAACGCCTGCTCCAAGAAGACCAAGAAGACGGTCACGATCAAGCGCAAGCCCGGCGCCTCGCCGCTGCTGTTCGGCAAGTATCTGATGGACCACTGCGCGTTCATCGGTCTGGAGGACATCTCGGACGGCTTGCCAAGCTATCGGGAGGAAGTCGTACCAGTGGCGATGGAAGAGCCGCTGAAGACCGCGTATGAGGAACTCGAAGAGGAAATCACTGCCTGCCTGAAGGAGCATCGCGGAAACAGCAGCGTAGCGAGCACCATGCTGAACGTTCTGCTGGCCTGGCCAGACCATCCGTATGGTTTTGGCACCCTGTACGGGTCTGAATTCGACCCAGAAACCAAATGCCGCGAATCGTTTGTCATTGCCGAGACGGTTGATCTGGACAAGAACGAAACGTATGCCAAAGAGCGGGCATTGATCGAAGAAGTGAAAGCCCAGCTCGCGCGCGGCCGCAAATGCCAGGTATTTGCCGTCTACACTAATAAGCACGACGTAACTGCGCGTCTGGAACAGCTGTTTCGCGCTGAGGGAATACGGGCCGCGATCCTGCGGGCCAGCGTCCCCACTCACAGGCGGGAAGCCTGGTATCGCGAGCAGTTGCGCCGTGGAATCGATGTGGCGATCTGCCACCCGAAGATCGTTGAGACTGGGCTGGATCTCCTGGACTTTCCGACCATCCTGTTTCACGAGACGGGCTATTCATTGCACACGTTACGCCAGTCCAGCCGAAGGTCATGGCGCATCGGGCAAAGACGGCCGGTAGAAGTGAAGTTCTTTGCCTACGCAGGGACCATGCAGGAGATCTGCCTCCGCTTGATGGGTAAGAAGCTACTTGTCGCATTAGCGATGGAGGGCAAGTTTGCCTCGGAAGGCCTGCAGGCAATCGATGGCGATGACGACATGCTCACAGCGATGGCGCGGGAACTGGTGGAGAACAAGGGGATTGGAGAGTCTGCCGACTCAATCTGGCGAAGCGTCCAGCAGCTCCGGCCGTCCACGTTTCCAACCTCGGGAGACGGAGCTCTGATTGCAGCAACAGAAAGCAAGGGTGCGGGAGTTCCAGAGACACCTACGTTTTCAGTGGAATCACTCCCGGATTCCGCACGGAGGAATGATGGGGATATTCCTGGGCAATGCGTCCCTAGAATCCAGGACGTCGAGCAGCTCTCGTTGTTCTAACAGGATGCGCTGCGGCTCGGACTCGAGTGCCGCCGCCAAACAGGGCGGCCTCGTCCGACGCAGGCGGCCAAGGGCGTCTACTTAGACGAATCGTTTCATCCAGCTGTCTGCCATCGGGCAGGGCATCGAAAGCACCGATTCCGTTACCCTTGCTGATCGGGTTGATATTTGCCAGAGCGATCAGCTCTTGGTAAACTAAACTAACTAAACTAAGTCCTACAAATATCATGAAAACTGTAAACATCCACGAAGCCAAAACGCAGTTGTCGAAGTTGGTGGAAGCGGCGTCTAAGGGCGAGCCCTTCATCATTGCCAAGGCGGGCAAACCAGTCGTCAAGGTTACCGCTCTGACCGCCCCCACCTACGACCAGGTAAAGCGTCTGGGGTTCATGGCGGGACAATTCACCATACCGGACGACTTCGACCAAATGGGCAGCGAGGAGATCGAGAAGCTCTTCGGCGGTGGAGAATGAAGCTTTTATTGGACACGCACCTGCTACTGTGGGCGGCCGGCGAACCCAAGCGGTTGCCGAAAGACATCCGCACCTTATTGGAGGACAGGGACAACGAGTTGCTGTTCAGTGCTGCCAGCTTGTGGGAGGTAGCGATCAAGAGTGGACTGGGGCGAAAAGACTTTCGGGTCGAGGCCCGTCTGCTGCGCCGTGGTCTGCTGGACAACGGTTACAGCGAATTGCCGATTGTCAGCGACCACGTCGTTGTCATCGAGAGCCTGCCACCGATTCATAAGGACCCCTTTGATCGTGTTCTCGTGGCGCAGGCGACGGTCGAGGGCATTACGCTGCTCACGAACGATCCGGTCGTGGCGCAGTATCCGGGCCCGATACGAAAGCTGTAAGGAGGCTGAGCAGTCCGGGCTTTCAGCTAACGCACACATCTGACAGCCATTCTATGTTGAGGAAAAATACTAAACAGGCGGAGAATTCTCTTGTGGCGCTCCGAACAACAACTCTTCGCAACTTAGGGTCTGAATTTCCAAAGTTGCCGGACCTGACTGACTGTGCTACCCGCAAGCGATTGAGTCTAGCGGCCATCGAAGCGTTTCTCGATATCTCCGCCAAATGGGGTCTGAAGAGCGACGATGCCATGTCACTGCTGGGAGGCATTTCAAGCGGAAGGTTTTGTGCGCTGAAGAAAAACCGCAAGGGCCTGTTGACCCAGGACGAACTTACGCGAGTCTCACTGCTGATCGGGATCTTCCAAGCGCTCAACATTTTGTTCAGCGAGAAACTTGCGAGCCACTGGGTGTCGCGGCCAAACAGCAACCCAATGTTTAAGAACCAACCTCCTCTAGTGTTTCTGATCCAGGGTGGAATGCCGGGTATGCTGGCGGTCCGTCGACTGCTGGATAGCCGTCGCGGCGGTCGATAAGCCTTGCCCTGGAACTGGCATAAGTTGATTCGTCCCGACCTCCGAATGTTCAAGGCTCTTTTCGGACTCACAGAGACGTGGTATTCTCACAGCACCTAAAAAGGTGCCATCAAGATGGGCAGACCAATGCTGGACATTACGAGCGATATCCAGTCGCTGACGACCTTCCGTCGCCGTTCAGGCGACTTTATGAAACAGCTCAAGAAGACCAAACGGCCCGTGGTGCTTACTGTGAAGGGTAAGGCGGCCGCCATCGTGCAAGATGCCGAAGCCTACCAGAGGCTGCTCGACATTGCCGCCCGCGCAGATGCGGAAGAAGGCATCCGCCAGGGGCTCGACGACGTTGCGAACGGTCGCACCCGCCCGGCGCGCGAAGTTTTCGACGAGATTCGCCACAAACATGGCATACCGCGTTGAATTGACGGATCGCGCAGGTCGCGACCTCGAGCTCCTTTATTTGGAGAAGAATGCCGCGGAGTCTCAAGCGGCCGCTCGCTGGTACAACCGGCTGGAGGAGGCTGTGTCTGCGCTGGGAAGGTACCCCTATCGCTGCCCTGTTGCCCCGGAAGGTCGAACAATGAAACGAACGCTGTGGCACTTGCTCTTCGGCAAGAAGCCCCACGTCTATCGAGTCATCTATGAGATCGATGAAAAGCAGCAGACAGTCTGGGTGTTAACGATTCGTCACGCTGCAAGGCGAAAGGCCAAGGCGTCCGATCTCGCTTAGTACCTACCGCAAATTGTCCCAACCGCGCCTCTACCGATGACGAGGACTTCTCCTTATGGTGCAACGGGTTGAACGCTGGAGGTGGCAGTTGACTCGGCAGTTGCCTTCGCGCGCTCGACGCGTTCCTTGATGGACAACATCATTTTGCGTTCCATGATGAAGTGGGCCAGCTCCCAGAAGGCGTATCCGGTGACCCGGTCGCGCAGGCGTGGTGAGCGTTCACCACGGCCACGCATGATCAGTCGCGTGGAATGTTCGTCGATGGGCTCGAGGATGAAACCCCATGTTCCGTTGGCACCGCCGCCGGGCCGGGCTGCCGGCGGGACATCGCGCGCAGGGATGAGGATCATGGCACGGTTGGGCTCAAGCAGGGCGATCTCCATCCGCCCTACGCCGTTGAACTTGCTTTTCGGAGTCATCCAAACCATATCGCCGACTCGGCGTTCCTGCCATTCGGGGACGATCTGGTCAGCGTTACGCATCTCGCACCCGATGAGGTTTTCGAGCTGCGTGTAGCTATAAAAGCCGGCTCGATCCTGTCCGATCTGCACGATCCATGGCCAGATTTGCGAGGCAGGAGCGTTGATCGTGATGGCGTGGGTAGCATCGCTGCAGGCATTCGGAACCAATTCGTCACCCGGCCATGAGCGGTTCAGTTCGTCGGGCGTCATGCCCCAGTGCTGGTGCCACGGGCGCAGAATGCGGTCATAGGCAACTCCCAGGACGGTACCGGCGGCAAGCACGGCGAGGGTCGCTTTCCAGAATCGGCTCATAGGCCCTCCGTGCTCCATTGTGACACCTAAATTGACGTAGGCGGCCGCGAAGAGAGAGTAGCTTCGCAGCTGAGTTCAAAGTAGGAAAGCACAAGAAGTGGAAGTGTTCGTTACTGGCGTGAAGTTCAGGCACGAAAAACGCCCCCAACGGTTCGAAACGTTGAGGGCGGAGATATTAAATGGATTTTGGTGTCCTGATCATAGCACCGCCGGAACGAATTTCGTTTTCTATCCCTTGATGGAGAACAGGCCTGGCTTGGAATATTTGGCTTGGCCGACCCGCCGCATCCAGTCCATTTCCTCTGGAGTCATTGGGCCCTCGTCCAACTCGTCAAGGGCGGCAGTCAGATCGGACGCTGATCTGGGTCCCATAAGGCAGAGGTCAACTGCCGGGTTCGTCAAATTGAACCGATAACAATCACTAGCCGTGGGGACCTTATCTCCGGCGGGAACCTTGTCAGGTTTCATCAGGTCTCCCCAGCAAGTAGCCGTGAACGCCACGATTCCGGGTCTCACCTCATGCGCCGGCAGTTTTGGGAAGATGTCCCGTTCCGCGCCAGGATGCACGGCGTTGTAGCGCACATGAAGGACATCGACATCGCCATTATGGGTGGCAAGTGCTGCTGCCTGCGGCCGATTGTGGGTCGAGACAGCAATAGCGCGTATCAGACCGCGCTCGCGAAGCCGCAACGCCTGGTCGAAGATTCCAGGACTAACGTCCTTGTTCCACATCCCTAGCAGGAAAATGTCAGCGTGATCCATGCCGAGCGACTTCAGGGCGCGCTCCAGACTCCACGGAACAAGTGCCGCGACACGCGAATAAGACTGGATAACGAGGCGGAACTCATCGCGACGTGATCTAAGGCTGCGCAGTCCGGCGCCGAACTTGGCGGTACGCATCGAGCCCCAATACAGGTAATTGACGCCCCGCTCAAACGCCATCTGCACGCAACGCTCGTCGGCACCATAACTGGATGCCAGGCCGAGGCGGCCTACTTTCCAGCCTGTCTTACCCAGCGTTGCGGTGTTCCAGTCGGTCATCCCTTGTTCCCCGAGGTCCCAGATCTCAGAACCTGCACATCAGGAATTGCTATGGAACAGTTATACGCGCGCCAGTCCCAGCCGGTTTGTCCGGCAACCCTCTGCGTCGCCCGTGATCGCGTCAAAGTCCAGAGTCGACGCAAGTACGTCTTCACAGACCAAATCGACAAACTCATCCAAGAGATCTATCTCAACCATCGAGACGCGAAGACGCGATCCGGCATCCGGCTACTGGCCAAGAAGGTCGGTATGCCGCATTGGGCGCTGAAGACGCGTGCACGCGATTTGGGGTTGGCGCGAACCAAAGAGCTGCTATGGAGCGAGAGGGAACTGGGAATTCTGGCGCGGTACGCGTGGATGAGCGATGAGCGAATCCGTCTCAAGCTGAAGGTTGCCGGATACTCTCGCACGGTGACTGGAATCCACCTCAAGCTGAAGCGGATGCGGTTCAAGCATGACGGCAGCTTCTACTCCGCCTACAGTCTTGCGCAAGCGCTGGGGATCGATCCCCATGCAGTAACTCGCTGGATCAAGAGCGGACATTTGAAAGCCAAATTCCGCGGCACAGCGCGCGGCCCACAGCAGAACGGCGACAGCTACCTAATCCAAGAGAAGGATGTCCGCCGCTTCATCCTCGAGCACCCCACCGACATTGACCTGCGCAAGGTGGACCAACTCTGGTTCCTCGATTTGGTCACCAACGGTTTAGTCCGCGCCGCTTGAGACTCATATCCATTTAACTGCCTGATTGCACGAACAAACGGTTTGATGCTGTCAGGCGCCGAACCGCCGGAAGCGGCACAACCAACTCGGGAGAGTCGCAGACGTCTTTGTCTGCTGGCTTTCCCGATTTCCATTCTTGGAGGAAACACGATGCAAGAGACAACCGTAATCGAGCAGGACCAGCCAGTTGGGGCAATTCTCAGCCCCGTACCGGCCCCAGCTCCGACCATGACGCTGTGCTCCTACGGCACAAAGCTGACGCGCGAAGAACTTGCCCGAGTGGCGACGCCGGCGGCCACAGCAACCCACAAACCCATTCCGCATATTGCCGTGGTGGAAAAGCTGATCGAAGCGCTCGGCTTTCGCCAGATTGGCGTGGTGCGAGAGGAATACGCCGTTTCATCCGATGGGATGCGCATGTTTGGGGTGATGGACTTGAGCTCCGGCTTCGATGGCTGCCGTTTTGCCATAGGCCTGAGGAACAGCCATGACAAGAGCTTTCGGCTGAGTTGCACCGTTGGCTTGAGAGTCTTTGTTTGCGAAAACCTTGCGTTTCACGGGGAATATACTCCCGTTCTCGCGAAGCATTCCAAGCACTTCTCGCTGGAAGACAGCCTGGCGATTGGTGTCGACCGGATGCAGCGAAACTTCGGTCCTTTGAAGCAACAGGTGGACGAGTGGCGCGCGATGCAGTTGTCCACGGCTGCTGCCAAGCTGCTGATCTACCAGGCGTTCATCGAGGAGGAGTCTGGGTTTCCCAAGCATCTGGCGCGACGAGTGCATGATCTGTACTTTCAGCCTGTGCATGAGGACTTCCAGGCGCGAACCATGTGGAGCCTGTCCAATGCTTTCACCAGTGCTTTTAAGGAACTGGAGCCAATACCCCAGTACAAGGCCACGGCGAAGCTGGCGGGGTTTCTGCAAGCGGTCCGACCTTCGTAACCATCAACAGAAATGTCGGTGTGCGGTCCCGGCCGTGGCCTTGTTTCCTCCTAGTGACAACGGCACAGGAATAGGGCCGCACATCGAACGCCAACCAGGGCATGCCCGTCGATGCCAGTCAGGAGAAGACCCATGAAACTCCGTCGAAATGAATTCTGCCCAATCCACAGATCACTCTTCTGCTGCGGTCGCGAGCAGGCGCGGAAAGAACGCAGATTTCAGATTGGTGTTCAGCGCATCGAAGATCCACATCACCCGAGGGGGTATCGCGAACTTCGTTCACGGGCTGAGATGCGGAAGCTGCTAAACCGAAAGATCGTCGAGCAGGAAGGGAAGTGCGCCTTCTGTTACAAGGAATTTGTCGACTGTAGCGACATCGTACCGGACCACAGACACCCGAAAGGAATGGGGGGAGCCCGCCGAGATGACCATCCTGAAAACATCCAAGCCGTTCATTGGTGGTGCAACTCCGAACAGGGATCGAGCAGACTTGGCGACTGATGGCCGCCTACAGTCTGTGCCTGTACACGCCAGGGCCCAGCGCCTCATCGAGTAATGTCTCAAATCGGCGAAACACGGCGAGGGTTGGATGGCCCGCTTCTCCGAGCCGTGAAGAACAACAGCACGGCCATTCTGGAAGAGCACTTCAACCCTGCCTCCATCTACCGCAACATCGTCCGTAAATACGGACAAGGCACGGGCATCAATGCCGAGGTGAACGGGTTATGTGTGCATTCGCGGCGGGCAACGGCGGCGACGATTGCGCTTTCACATGAGGGTGACATCGCCAAAATCCACGCGTGGCTGGGGCACGCCAATGGCGCCACCACCCGCCTCCACGGCCGGCGCACCAGCAAGCCTGAGGACAGCCCGACATTTCATGTGAAGTTTTGACATAGTCAGGGGCCAAATCGCACTGGGGAACGGATCCCATCGATCGCTTGACTCTCATTCAGTAGCAGGGCTTAAATAAGTAAGCATTTTTTGCGCTGTCACATGGTTTGTAACGTCGCCACGCGTCGTCGGTTTCCGTAAGATTTGTAGGTCTGGTGAACCGGTGCCGAGACTTTTGAAGTGGTCTCTTTGGTGAACAGGTATCGGATCATATTTCTTGCCAGGAACAACGATGGCTCTACCTACAGAATTGCTACAGGCTGTCTCGGCACCGGGTGGGGGAAGGATCGCTCTGGTCGTTGGGGCTGGTTGTTCTGTTGAGGCACCCACCAGCGTTCCAGTTTCAAGTGTGTGCTCGCGAGAGATTCATCGTCGCCTCGTCGCCGACGGAGTGCTTCAGGACGGGGACTGCGCAGATCCCGATGACCTCTCGCTCGTTTCTGATGCTGTGTTCAGCAAGCGGAATTCGCAGCGCGACGTAGTCGAGCGACTCCGCGACCAGTATGATCTGAAACTTGCGACACCCAACCGTGGATACTGGATGGCTGCTGCGATGCTCTGCGAGGGTGCGCTTTCTTCGGTGGTGACGCTTAACTTCGACCTCGCACTCTCGACCGCCCTTAGTGAACTCGGCGCGGGCAGAGTTGTTGGAGTGGTGGAACGCCCGGAGGAATTGCAGTTTCAGAAAGCTATTAATGTCTACTATCTCCACCGGAATGTGAATGCAGAAGATCCAGAAATGTGGGTTCTGCGCACTCCTATCCTGAGGAATGACTGGCGAGGGCATTGGGAACCGATTATTGCGACCAGGGTGCTTGCTGCACCAGTGGTCGTGTTCGTCGGACTCGGTACCCCTATAGCGGTGCTGATCGAGAGCACAAGACTGTTGAAAAACGCGCTGCCTGCGGCAACAAGAATCTACCAGGTAGACCCGGGCAACCGGACAGACTCGAGATTCTTTCAAGAGCTGGCCCTTAATCCTTCCGCCTACATCCAACTCGAATGGGGCCAGCTAATGGAGGGGCTGTCGGAACACCTTTCGGCGGAGCAAGTTGCTAGGGTTAGCGACGCGGTAGGCCAGAAGACTCGGGAGGACGGGATTCCGGACGAAGACATCGCCGCTCTCTTGGCTAGTTTACGGTCTCTCGGTCTCGTGAAGCTCGGAAGACTCCGAGGCCACTGGTTATTGCACGATAAGCCGTACTGTCCGGCGAACCAAAACGATCTCGGGCTAATCGCCGACCTTCTCTTGGCGCTGGCCATGATGGCCCGTGTTTCCGGAGCCGTGCCCGTCGTTGTCGAGGATGGTATCGTCGAGTTCCGTCGAGAAGGGCGAGTTGTGAGTGCGTATATCATCGCCTCCGGTCGAGGACACCGAAGCAGAGCGGCCGTTGAGGCTGACGTGGGGCGGCGACGGGCACAATACCGGGGCCGCACGGCAATGCCACATGGGGTTATTGTGGGTGGCACGTCAGACGCCTGGACCGCCATGTCCACCCCGCCTAGAGACATTGTCCAAGGAGACGCCACCGAAACGGCCGTTGTTGGCGGAGCAGCGGTGCTCCCGTTGTTTCACATCAACGAACTCCGTGAGAATAACAACCGAATCCAAGAGGTGGTGCCATGACTGACTCTTCAGCCGACTTCACTCCTACCGACTTGATCGCCGCAGCGGCTCAAGTACTGACTGATGGGGGATATCATGAGATTCCTCGCCGGTTTCAAGGGTGGGATACGCCGTCGTCTCGACTTTTCGAGAATGAATACAACATTGTTGGAGTCGTTGTTTTTGGTACATGTGGTGAACTCCTCCAGACTTGGCCGGATCTGCAAGGGTCGCTTGTTGACGTGATTTCTCGACACATTGGGCGCGAAGAGTCGAAAGCGTGGGATGGCTACTTGGTACTCTTGTCACCCGGTGTCGCGCCTTCGTCGGGCACGGCAATAGACAATATTCGGTATGACACAACACGAGTACGCAAGCTCGTGGCAACTGGTGATGACTTGCGAAACCCGACGGATGTAGAACGCGTGGTGCGTCCACTCTTGCCATTGAGTCAGGAGCGAGGGGCCTTGAGCCACGAATCAGCGCTTGACCTACTACCGAGACTCCTTGAGGCGCAGGATATTCCAATGGAGACCACGCAGGTTCTTGTAGATGCTTTCCGCGAACAGTTGCCGTTATTGGAGCGACTGCACCAAATGCGGGGTGAGCAATGAGACTGCAGTCGATGAAGCTTAGTGGTTTCCGCGGCTTCTCCCAACAGCACGAGTTTGACCTCGACGCTGATGCCGTTGTTGTGGTTGGAGCTAACGGGCACGGAAAAACTTCCCTGTTTGACGGGATTCTCTGGGCATTGAGTGGGCGAATTCCGAGGCTCCATAAGGAAGATGCTCGTTTTGTGTCTTTGTACTCTGAGACCGGTCAAATGAGGGTCGAGCTTCGCTTCAAGGAGTACGAGACGGGCGAGCAGTTCACAGTCACTCGTAGCTTCGACGGAAAAGAGCCGCGAGTCAGTTTGGATACTAAGGAGAGATCTTACGAGGGTCCCTCCGCAGAAGGAAGATTAATTGACCTTGTCTGGCCAGACGCAGCATCCGCGTCCGATTCCGGTGAGGCGCTAGCCTCTGTTCTGACACGCAGCGTCTATCTACAGCAAGACTTGATCCGGCAGTTTATAGAGGCAGCGTCAGTTCAGGAGCGCTTCACCGCCGTCAGTGAGTTAGTAGGTGTTGGTCGAGTTACTGCGCTTCAGGCCAACCTTGAACACGCCAAGAAGGCGTGGTCGACGGTGACGAATCAACGTCAAGACGAACTGCGCCCACTTCGCGAGCGCCAGACGACGATTGAGGCGCGCCTATCTGAGCTGGTCGCCCGTTCGTCTCAAGCGTCATCCGCGATAACGCCGGAGGTTTGGGACCAATGGTGGCAGAGTCAATCGGCGCTCGGCCTAAAGGTTACTCGAGTGGATCCGGCATCACGCGATGCTCCGGCCGCGATTGACAATGCGATCAAGCAACTTGAGGCATTGCGCCAGTCCTCAGAGCGGCGCCTTCAGGCCGCAGGCACTCTCAAGAACGAAATCGCCGGACTAGCTACGCACCCAATACCGGACACTCCCTTGCTTCGCGAACAAGTAACCACACTCCGGAAGCAGTTAGAAGAATTGAGGCGCGTCGCAACTGAGGAACAGGCGCGCTTGGCGGATCTGCGACGTCAACAAGCAGAGTTGCAAGAGACAACTGAGCAATTGAAGGCGTTGGCTGTTCTCGCGCTTAAGCACCTCGGGGACCATTGCCCTGTGTGTGATCAAACATACGACAAGGAGGCGACGAAGCGGCGGCTTGAAACAATGGCGAACGCTGGGATTTCCAATGCACACAGGGCGTCCGAATCCGACAAACTTACTGACATGCTTGCGGCCGCAGCTGCGAAGGAAAAGGAAGTCGGAATTGCAGAATCGACGTTGCGATCAGGTGAGCAAAAAGTCATGGAGGGACAGATAACCGAGGAGAGGATCAGCCAACGCTTAAGTGAAATCGGCGTTCGACCAAATGCCGACGACAGTCGTGAAGTTACTGTGGAAAAGGTTGTTGCAGAGGCTGAAAGCTCGATCCAGCGCGCAGCGGAGCTGCAGCGTACTGGAGAGTCGCTAGCGTTGCGCCTAGCGCAATCCTCTGCTGCAGCCATGATCGACGAATTGCGTCGTGAAGCCGAAATCTTACGACGTGAGAACATCGACCGTGAAAAGACGATCTCGGCTCGAAACCGTACAGGGGAATTGGCCCAACGTGTGATCGAAGCACTACGGATAGCCGGATCAGTGGTTGTAGAGGAGCGACTTCGCGAGATCAGTCCGCTACTTCAAAACATCTGGGCGAGAATTGATCCACACCCCGCGTTCCGGGTGATAAAGTTTTTTACCCAAGTTTTCAGAGGTAAAGGCGAGTTATCTACAGTGTTGAGCGATCCGGTTGCGGAAAAGGATTGCGAAGTCCCTGCCTCCGTGTTGTCCAGCTCGCAGCTTAACGCACTTGCCGTCTCGGTTTTCCTTGCCCTAAACATCGGCATACCAAGACCGCCGCTGTCAGTTGCCATACTGGACGATCCGTTGCAGAGTCTCGACGATATCAATCTCTTGGGATTAGTCGACCTATTTAGGCAGACCAAGAAACGACGGCAGTTATTCGTATCCACCCACGATGGACGTTTCGGCGAACTGCTAGCGAGAAAGCTGCGACCAACTGACATAGACGGTCGTACTATCGTTATCGAGCTCGAAGGCTGGAATCGGCAAGGGCCGATTGTTACAACGCGAGAGGTGAAGTGCGATCCGGTGCCGCTGCGCCTGGTGTCGTAAGCGGCTGGCCCTACGCTTCGTGTGCCCCAGATGTAGCAGGGGGCATCACCATGGCACCGAGAGTCGATCCACAACGTCACGTCGAGCCAATACTCGTGAACACAACTCCCACCGATCTTTGTCCGGGTCAATGGTCCCCTCATATCGCATCTCGAAGACGTCACGCGCCCGTTGCCGAAGATGAATGTACTCGTCCATCATGTCTTCCAGCTTCTCGGCGCTTTCGATCCAATCGTCTTCGATAGTGTCCGGCAGCCCACCGAAGATGTCGTAGCGGTCCTTCATACGATGCGAGAGGGCCTGGTAGACCTTCTCGTCTTGGGTGTCGTGATACACGAGATTGAGCATGTCCACGGTACGCCGAGCTTGGCCTATACGTTTGATCCGTCCCAGTCGCTGTTCGAGGCGCGCAGGGTTCCAAGGCAGATCGACGTTGATGAGACACCCAAGGGTCTGCAGGTTCAAGCCCTCGCAGGCCGCGTCCGTAGCCACAAGCAAACGGATTTCCCTCTTCTTCACGGCCTTCTTGATGTCCTCGCGCTCGACCGAAGCGAAGTCCCCACCCCGGAATAACCCGCTCTTGCCGGTGCCGGCGTACACGCCAACGGGTTCTTCCGGCAACGACTTCGCCAGCTCTGCCCCAAGAGAGTAGGCAGTGTCGTAGTACTGGCTGAAGACAATGCAGCCGTGCTCCAGCCAGGTCTTATCTTCAGTGCGATGTTCGGTTAGGAAATACCGCACAGCGGCAACCTTCGGGTCGCGCGCTTCCGGGCGTGAGAGTTCCTGGACAATTGTGCGAAGGTGTCCGGCCTCTTCAGGAGCGAGCGCACTTAAGGCGTCTGCTATCTGTCTTGCTTGCTCTTCATCTTCGAGCATTTCGCGGCGCAGCATCTTGTCAGCGGTGCCCCGGCCAGACGCAAAGCTCGAACAGATCCGTTGCAGAAGCATCGTCTTCATGAAGCCGGCCGCCTTGGTGCGCTTTTGTAGCGCCTCCGTGAACGCTTCGGCCGCCTGGTAGGCAAGGTCAAAGGGAAGGTTGGTCAGCAGACCCAGGCCACTGAACTCGACGCCGCTGTATGCGCCGGCTGGCGCTTCCGGGTTGGGGTGAACGTCCACTCCTATCCGCTCCAATAAGCCAGCGTCTTCTAAAGTTTGGCGGCGGCGGAGCACTGTGTGACGAAGGATAGGGTTGTGCTCTCGCAGGAAACCGGGCTCCAGGGCCTGTCCGACCGCCTGCTGTTCGGGAAACCCGAGAGAGCCGAAGCCACGGTCCGTGAAGAAAACCTTCTCGGGCAACCCCATTTGCAAGCGCAGGGTGGCGAAAAGTGCATCTTCGCTCGCGGGAGGCACGGGGTTACGCAACCATTCCCAAGCGTCCTTATCATCCGCGGGGATCTCCTCGCCTTTCACGATCGGAAGTGCTCTTTCATAGTCTGGCCAGCGGCCAAACGACTCACGCCCGAGAACGAAGTCCGCTCCTGAATTAAGAATGCGCATGAGGTCCCACAGTTCACCAACCTCGGTCTGGATCGGCGTGGCGGTGCCAAGCAGGAGATTCTTGGTGCGGGGGCCAATTCGCAGCATGAAATCGAGCAGGTTGTTCGCCTTCTCCTTCTTTGCGCCCAGCCCGCCACGTCGCCGGGCTTTGTGCGCCTCGTCGAGGACCACCGTGCCGTACTTACGTTCGATCAGGTACTTGCGTTCGTCCGAGTCGTGGAAAATCAAGCCGGTAGAGGCGATGGCGATGCGGAACGGGCAGCGCGCGATGTCCTCCGGTCCGCGCGTCTTAATGATGTGGCCCTTGGGATCGATCCACACCTTCTTCGTGGAAGACCAGACCGCGCTCGGGATGCCGAGCTTGTCCGTCAACTCCACCTGCCATTGCAGTGTCAAGGTCGAGGGGCAGAGGATAAGCACCGGACCGTCTTCCAGCAGGGCCGAGAGCATTGCACTTGCCGCGAGTGACAGGGTTTTCCCCACCCCGACCTCGTCGGCAAGCAATAGACGTACCTTCCCGTAGGTTTCGCGGTGCCGGAGGAACATCGTCACGAAAGACCGTTGCCACGGTTCGAGTTGTTCTCCGCCACGGTAGATCGGGCTCTCGGCCAGCGCGGCAGCAGGTAGCTCCGCTGGTTTCGCTTCGTCAAATCGAATCTCCACTCGATCTGCGACGCGCTTAATTTCCTCGACTATGGCATCCGGGAGGGGATAAGCATCCTTCCAGAGGGCGTTGAACTCCTCCTCGACCCATTCGACGCCCTCACTCGACTGGTCCTCCCAGAGGATTTCGTAATTCTGAGCAAACGCGCTTCTCGTTTCGTTGATTGACCCCAGGAAGCACGTTTTCGATCCATCGGCGGACTCGATTACGCCCGCCTTGCCGTGGATGAAGACACGATCTTTGGGAACAACGCGAATCTCGACCCGGCCGCTAGTCAATAGGTCGTGCAGGCGGCGATACCGTTCGCGGTGCAGTAGTGCCTCGACCTCAGACGGTACTTCGTTCCAGCGCTCCTTCAAAGCCGTCTCTCGTGCATGCTTGGAGACAGCTACGTCCGCTGCGTCAAGTTCGCTGTTACAAACAATCTGAACCTTTGGAATTGAGGCGATCTCTTCGCCGACGAGTTCGAAGATCGAGCTTCGGAAGTAACCCGCAATCCTCTTGTAGCTCTTCGCATCTTTGAGTCTGGCGCTGAGGGAAGCGTGATCTAGGCGCTTGCGGCGAGAAGAGAAGCGGTTGATGTTGCTCATGCGTGTCCCGACCTCATCCAATCCGCTGGTTTCTGATCAGCTCGTACAGCACTCGCGCATTGCTGGCCTCTTCGGGGCGCAGTCCATCAAGCCGCTTTGCGAGGTAATCCGCCAGTTCGACGGCCAACTCGCGCTGAGTCACATCGCCGTAGTAGTTGGGGACGTTGAGCATCAAGTGGGCGAGCACTTCGTTGCCGTCCACGTTCTTCACTAACTCCATCACAGCGTAAAGCACGGCGCGAAGTACGGACTCGTGAAGCTCCGAGCCTTCGCCCATGTCGCTGCGCCCGAACTCGGATGCGCTCTTGATTCGTGCGTCGTTCGCCTTGTGGCTGGCCAGCAACGCTTTGAAGTCGCGCACCTTGAAGGCCTTGGCGAAATTCTGATAGTTATCCAGCGTCTTCGCGCCCAGCGCTTCCATATCAAGCATTTTGATATAAAAGCGTTCAGCACCACTGAGCTTGTCCCAATGGGTCTTGGAGATGCCCTGCGGTACGAGGCACTGGTTGGCGGTGTCGACCGCAAACGCGATAAGGCCGTCCACGAATGTTGTCTCGCCCTTGACGCGTGGGCGGATCGCCTCGGCGGTCATATCGCGGCCATCGATAATTGCATATCGCGTGAGGACACGCAGTGCTGCCGCATATCCGGCCATTTGGATGTCCGCGTCTTCGAACACGTTTTCGTCGCGATAAAGTCCCCTTGCCTCCTGATTGAGGCCGGTGAGGTCGCGTACCTGTGCCACTACCTCTTCTTGAATCTCCCAGCCTAGATCATCTCGGGTGGTCTTGTAAGTACCATGACGCTTGCGCAGTACAAGCAGCACTGTGCCTTTTACGTAGCTGCCATCGCGCATTGGAGTGTCTGTCTCTGTGACGACATACCAAGCCGCGGTCACACACAGACTCGCGGCCCAGACGATGTTTGCCATGTCGGCCCAGATGGAACCGGACTGGTGAGTGAACATTATTACCTGGATGCCGTTGTCCGGCATTTGCTCGGTCATGCGCGCGTAAGCGGCGACCATACCACGTCGGAAATCCTCTCCTTCTCCTTTAATTGCGAGCGAACGACGGCTATCCCAGACCCATTCAGCAAACTCAGGCGGAGGGTTCTTGCGCAGCCAAGCGATGAAGAAGTCGAGTATCTCTTCATACTTAACTGCGTCGCCGTAGGGTGGATCCGTAATGTAAATGTCGTTCTTCGTCGTAAGCTGTTGTGCTGGTTGACAGGACACGACTGAAGAGGCCGCGCACTCCGACGGTGTGATGTGCATGTCGAACATTCCCAGCAAGGGTTGACTCGCACGGCAGCCGTAATTGAAGAATGCATTCAGGGCTTGGTTATAAAACACACTAGTTGGATTATCGCTGCCTCCACCCGTCCTGCCCCCACCCCCTGGCCGGCTAGTGCCGGCCTTGGAGGTCGACCAGACGCAGAGTTTACTTGAGAAATTGAGAATCCGTGAGAGCATTACAAACGTGTTTGCGTCTCTGGAGTGCTTGCGGATTAGCCCGAGGATCAGAAGATGGCGTGCCGGGAAAACGTGATGCCAGTGTGTCCATCCACGCCCCTTAATCAAACTGAGTCCCTGATACCTCGGAGGCCCTCCTGGCTCGATTCGCATATCAGGCAGCCAACCCTCGACCTGCCACTCCGCAAGGTGCTCGGCGATAAACGTTTCTGTGATGCGCTCACGGTCGAGGTCCGCCGCCGTAACGCTCCGGAAACTCCAGTCAACACCCCGATTCTTCTCCTTCGACCGCATCCACTGGACGCAGTAGAGACGCTCCTGAAAGATGTCATCGGGTCTCGGTCTGAACTCGTGTTTTTCCCAGAGGCGCACACGATTACCGATTGTCCCGTCAGGCTTCTCATAATCCCCACGGAGGGTTGAGATTTTGGTTCTGTAATTGACCCCATTCACCACGTGAGACAGGTGCGCATCGCTGAACCTTCCTTCTCGGTAAATCGTGCCATCCTCAGCCGCCTGCAATTCCTCCTCTGTTACACCCGATTCAATCACAATGTTGTAGCGCCTCTGCTTCGGGTCGGGGACGAGCACTGCAATCGCTCTTTTCCCGTAGCTGACTATTCTCGAAGGAAGTAAAGGAACGATCCAACCCGACTGGGGGCAGCGCACTTCGAGGCAATAGAGATGAGCTTTAGCTCTCCACCCTGCACCGTCAGTTTCCACACCTAATTCATCAATCTCCTTCAGCACCATCCCAACAACTCGCTTTTGCTCGCGTTCCATCTGAGCCCGGTCCTCTTCGGATCCACCAGCGATATGAAGTGAGGCCCATGTGAGCATTGAGGCGATCGGATTGAGGTCTGAAGCGTAGACTTCGCAACCAAGCCTGGCGGCCTCGAATGGAATCTGACCGGAGCCACAAAAAGTGTCTGCTACGCGTGGCCGGTGACCGAAGCGCATGATGCCGAGCTGTTCCACAAGTTCTAGTTGCGATTGAGCGTTTGTGCCAAGGTGGTCATTGACGGCATCCCAGATGTGGGCGTGCACACTCGTCGCGACCTCCTCGGGCCGCCGAGCCCGATCGACCAGGTCGAGGTAAGTCAGACGTGGCAGCATTTGCGCTTCTAGCCGACGACGCTCCAGTTCACTGAGATCCGCTCGCCAGCTGACCTTTACACTATCTCTATTCGAGTCTGTCCAATCCACTGGTGCCGAAGCTGGTAGCACATCTTCCGGAACGACTGTAAAGTAGTCGGAGATATTTGTCAGGGCGAGTGCGGCGAGAATTTCTTTAGGCTGGGGGCGGCGTTTCCACCGAACAGCTAACGACTCGTCGTCCATGGCCATAAGCTTCTCGAAAATCTCTAGATCTCGGGTTGGATTGTCGGTGGCAGGCAGCAAGCAGCCGAGAATGCAGGCTTTGTTGAGGATGAGCGGTTTACGTCCTTTCCAGTAGCTGCCGAGCGCTGTGAGGGTCTTCCCAGGACCCGCCATTTGTTCCTTATAGGATTCAGCGGAAAGCTTCTGCACCGGCAGCAGCCGCTCGACAAGTGCAGGCGTGTCCCTCAGTGAGTAAGGGGTCACTTCCTTGCTCATTGCGAATCCTTTAGCAAGGACATCTGCAAGATATCCTGCTCCACGGGGCGACGGCGCTTGCGCCCTAGTGGAGGCTTCTCACCATCAGAAAGGGCATGAAAAAGAGCGCGTCGCCAACCGCGCTGCGTGTCTTCGGGCATCCCGGCTTCAGCGACCGTCATTGCAAACAGCCACCAACGCTCTTCGGGCCGGAGCGCAGCCCACTTGCTGCAGATTATTAGGACTTGTTCATCGGTCGCTGTCTCAGCGGCCCAGGCAAGTACACAAAGCTCTCTACCCAGTAATCGGTCTACGAGATTGGTCCCCGTGTGCCAGCGCCCAGCCGGGATCTTCGCTACTTTTAAACGGTCATTGAACTCGCGACGCGCGATATCTGCAATTGCAGACCAGACCGGACGTCTCAACACTACCCTCTCTTCGTCTTTCGGAATGCCGCCCTCCTGGCCCCTGTAGCCGTAATCCTCAACGATTAGGGCCGGCTCATTCCGCGAGGCCGGAATCTCAACTCGAAAGACGTGGGCACCGAAAGCTGTCGGTGCGCCAAAGTCCACCGTCGCGGGCTGATCGCTCATTGCTCGACCTCTGACTGCAGGAGTTCAATCCCAAGCTTTCCTGCAAAGTCCTTAAGATCATGACCCGATTTGAAGTGAGCTTTGCGGAAAGTCATCGTGACCGGCGTGTCCACGGTGAACTTTTCAAGGGCCTTGGTGAGAAGCGCCTCAATGAACGCTCCATCAACGGGAATCTCGCCCACACTGACCGAAATGATTTGGCTGCCCTGACCCACGGTTAAAACGACGCCCTCAAAAGTTACCGACTTCTCACCAGCCTGCTTCAGCCCCTCGAAAGTCTTACCGCGTGAGTCTAGCTTGCGACCCGTCCGTGAAACGAGACGACCGGGTTTTAAATCCTCGATTTGCACGCCCTTCTTACCCTTGGCCGCAAACTTAAATTCGGTCTTGGTTTCGAGCTTCTCTGCCTCAGCGAACGCACGAAGCAGCACGTCGCCGTCATCGATCGCGACTGGTCCGTCGTAAACCGTGCCGTCGCGTGGTTCGCTGCCGTTAAGCGTGTAACGAATCGTACCTCTGGGAGCGACAAACAGTTCAACACTCCGCTTGCCGCCCTTCTCGGAGAGCTTGTTTCGAAGAACGAGCTTGTTCGACCACGTGACCGGATCACCAGTCTCGAACTGGCTCGAAGGGTCACAGACAAAGAAGTTCACGCGAAGGGCCGACGTCGTGTAAATCTGATCTTTAAGTTGTGGGCTCGACTCAGTGACAGGAGAATCCTCTGCGTAATGTATACGTGGCGCGGGGCCTGCGTTCTGGGGATTCACGCGCAGCCGTACTTTCCCGTCATCGTCAGGTTCGGTCTCGGAAATGACCTGAACCGAAGTGCGCTTCTTCTTCGGTTTCTTCGTGACGTAGCCGTTTCCAAGATCTTCCCAGAGCGCGCGGTTACACGCGATGGACTTGAGGGTGTCCAGACCCTTCGGAGGTAGCCACGGCATTCCAGCCTGTTCCGCATAACGGTCAGCCACATCCGCCCAACGAGCTTCGTCTTGATTTTCAGGCCATAGAAGGTCCTGCGCTTTGTCACGGACAGCGTCGAACTCCTTCTCCACATCCAAGTAGAGCTTCAGTGGATTTGACGTCAGAGTCTTCTCGACCTGTTCCTCGCCGTTGTATGGCTTATTTGTGTCGCGCGCCGTATCGAGGGCTTTGGCCACCAGCTCTGGCGTCCTGCCCGCGCGGTGAATCGGAAACAAAACCTTGTCGAATAGGCTCAAGATGGTCGAGTTGAAATCCTGTTCGTAAGTCTGTTGCTTACGCTCGAGGTCGTCGCGCTGTGGATGACCTTTTGATATTCGCCCATCTGCCTTCTGAGCCGCGAAGAACTGCCTTGCGGCCTTCTCGACGCTCGCCATGGCTGTCTTGTCACCCGTCAGAACGCAGAGGTTGTTCTTTTGGCTTAGGCCGTCAAAGAACTTTTGCACTTCCTCGGGTGGAATCTTCGAATCTGGGCTGACCACAAGCAGAACACGTCCCTTGCGCACACGGTCGGCGACGTCTTCCAACAATGGAAGCGGTAAAACCTCTTCGTAAGCCGACTTGCGCGTCGGCTTGAACATCTCAATCAATCGGTGACGAATCAGATCCTCTACCTGATTCGCGGGGGCGTCATGGGCGAGACTCTGCAGCAGCTTGGTGAGATTCTCTTGGCGGTCAAAGTAATAACGACCTTCGGGGGTGTGATGGATGTACCAGGCGACTTTCTCCAGTTCCTCGAAGGCCGCAAGGAACTCAGAAGGCTCGCGCAAAGGGGAAACCAAACACTCCACCATCTCTTCGCGCGTTAGGCCTTTGACGGCGTTGACGGCGGTTGACAGACTTGCGGTAAGCAGCAGGGCGCCAATCTGCATAGCCGCCTCCTTGCCCGTAGACAAGTCGATTACTTGAGCGTGGGCGGACTGTTGCGCGTCCCAAAGGTCCTTGGCGATAACGTCGCGCATTCCGGAGATCTCAGTGAGTTTGTCCCTGACCTCGGAAATAGAAAGATCGAAGTGTTGTGGGCCGATCAGAAAGACGTCGTTGGCTTGGCGGTCCCATACCGAACGGAGCAGACGCGACACCAGCTCAATCAGTCCGCGGGTCTGCTTGAACTGTTCGTTCTCTTTGAAAAGTGCGATCACATTCTTGAGCCGAGGATGAAACGGGTAGGTCGCCGCGATCTCGTCGGAGATTGCTTCCGCGCCCCGGTTCGCGGTCTTCGACTTGGCTGCCTCTTCAAGCTTTCGCCCGAAAGCCTCCGCAATGTCTCCAATCTCTGCCTTGTCGGGCAGGGATTGGAAGAGACGCTTCCGTAGGATGTCGTATATCTCGTTGGCAGCGAGATCGACCGGTGTAATGCTCCGCTCCTGACGGCCAAGTTCGGCGCGCGCGTCTTCCAGAGCGCGATTAATCAGCCTTGCCCCGGTATCGTACGCCGCCGCCAAGTCGGAAACGACTACGCAAACGTTCTTTTTCTTGCCCGAGGCAGTGAGGAGATTGGCGAAAGCGCGCGTTGCTATATCGGCGACAGTACCGTTTCCGACTTTTTGCGTGTCCAAGTAGTGGAAATAGGGCGGCATCTCGTCCAGGAGGATCAAGACAGGCTTGTCGCCCTCAAACAGCTTAAGCCAGTCCTTTTCATCTGGAGCCTTCGGACCGCCCGACCAGAATGCCTTGAACTGTTCTCCTTTGCCAAGTTGGTTCGCGATCTCTCCCCAGAAGAATTGTTCGGGGTTGTTGCGGCCGTTGAAAGCCGCAATGTTGGCACTTTCAAATGCGGTGGCATGGGCTAGTCCTGCGCAGTACGTTTTACGCAGCTCAGGGTGCTTGGCGAGAAGCCCGAATCCGACAAGGAGGTGCGTTTTACCGCCGCCCATTGCCTGCTTGAGGTGAAACACGGCCTGAGACGAAGCTCCGGCCAACCGGGCAATGCCCTCGCTTATGAGGTCCTGCATGCCCTGCGTGATGAATGTCTTCGCAAAGAAGGCCGCGCCATTGCCCTCATAAGTAATCAACTCATCGAGTTGCTCGACCTGGTCGCTGAGTTTAATAGAGAGCGCGTTGTCTTGAAGTTGGCAGGCATCTCGTACAGTTTTCATAGGGGTGTCACTTTCCCTGCAGGGAGGCAGCCCTTTGTTCGGCCGCATACTTTTCTGAAGCGTCGCGCACAACCCAGGCCAACGACACCTTCTTCTCCCGGGCGATTTGTTCGAGGTTTTCGTAGAGATCGGGCGGAAAAGTGATCGACGCCCGGACTGCCGCTTTCTTCCGAGCCTTCGAGCTCTTTACCTGCGACCGTTTTTCGCTCATTGGTGGCCTCTTGGTAACATCACCACTTTACACCACAGCGGTGACCTTCGTCGCTCGCTGATTCCGGCGTAATTGGAAACTGGTCCTCGACCAACATTTGGGCGCAAGGGCCCTTCCCCTTTCCGGATCGCCTCTGCAAGACCGTCACCAAGTCATTAGCTATAAGGAGGAGAAACCATGTTCATTGAATTAATGCCCTTGCTGCGCAGACGCAGGCTGCTCCTGACCATCTCCCTTGTTGAGGGCGATACGATCAGGGCCACCGTCGTCCCGCAGAAGTCGTCTGATACCGACGACAACGCCCTGACCACCCCATTGGCAATTACCGGCACCGCCGAGGAACTCGATCGCGACCTTCCTCAGCAATTGGTGGAATTCACTGGGGCGCACCTGCAACTCCAAACCACACTGGCCTCGGCCAAAGCCGAGATGGAAGCGGCCGCGAAAGCGGCTCGCGAAGAGGCACGGAAGAAGACCTCGAAGCCATCCAGCTCGACGAGTCCGGCATCCCCGGCGACACCAGCGGCGATGCCCGTCTCTCACGAACCCGAGGCACCCTCGCTGTTTGCGCCACAAGCGCAACCGGAAACGGCAGTCGCAGAACAGGAGGAGGGAGGTGAAACGTCATGAAGATCAACCTCGTCGAACGCGAGTTCGTCTATCACGGCACTACGCTGGCCGACCCGAACCCCACGTTCTCCATCGAAGAAGTTCGCTCATTCTATGCCGCTCAGTTTCCCGAGCTGACTAACGCAGCCATTACCGGCCCTGAAACGGTTGGCGACCGTCTGCGTTACAGCTTCGAGCGCGCCATCGGATCGAAGGGCTGATGAGATGACGGACGCCAACAAGCGATCCCTCTTACAGGAAATCCGCGAATCAGAGGGTCGGCGAACCAGCGCCAGCCCTCTGACTGGACTGATGATGAGGTGGCTTGAATGCCCAGACTCGCAAGAAGCAAGCAGCGCTCTCGCGCGGGCTCTCTCCCTGCAAGGAAGCGGAGATCCCGTCTTCCCCGGGCCCGGTATCTGGCCAATCCCGCCGGCCTGATCGGAATTCCTCGGCTGGAAGCGGCTCACGCCGGTAGCCGGATCACCTTTGGTTGCTCGGATCTGACCGCATTGGCGCAAACCCTGGTCGAAATCGACTTCGCCACGGAATCCGACTGGATCGCGGCAGGAAAAGTCCCTGCCGCACTGGTTGAATGCGTATTTCGGCGATTTCTCCAGGACCACGGCCAGGAAACCATCGCAGGGCACTTTGAGCTGTCCCTGACGCTCGGAGAATCCATTGTCGACACCAGTTACTCGGATTCCGGCGCCGATTCCAATGGCCAGTTCTTTCTGGTCCTCAACACTGAATCATCATTCCCGTTAGGCATTGGCACAGTGACTGAGGAACTGGAACGGTGCCATCCCGGTCTGGGAGTGGCTTTCTACGACACTATCCGGCAAGCCCTCTACCGCTGGATTCGGGTTTATGACGATTGGGACGCCCGCAACCGGATCGAGCAGATGGTCGAATGGGCAGAAGGGGAAGAAGACCCCGATTCATACGAAATCCCCAAACTTGAACAGGACCTGCCGGAGTGCCTCAGAAGCCGCGAGTCGGCACAGTCTCCACAATCCTTGGATTCCTTTCCGGCACCGACTGAACCGTCGCTGAAGGAACTGGTCGAAACGACCCTAGAACTGCACCGCATCTCCCACTCGATTGATCGACCAGCCCTGGACGAAGACTGGCTCGAATCCCAGCGCAGCTACCACTCGCTGGACCTTCCTCTTCCCGCCATCCTGCTGTACTTCAGACCTGGCGATGCAGTCATGGCCTGTTTCGATGACGAATGTGAATACTGGGGCCAGGAAACGCCGGAACCCAACCTCATCGTCCCCCTCCGTCCGAACGATCCAGCCAGCGTCCGCCAGGCATTCGCCGTCATCGAGACGGTCATGCGGGTGCTGGTACTCACTGTGCGGGCCAAAAACATCATCGAGAACCGGGAGAAATCCCTATGCGATTCAGCATCGATGTCGGCAGCGAACTCGAACTGAAGCTGTATCAAGCCGTACTGCTTTACCGAAATGACCATGGAAACCGCTTCCTGGCGACCGTCCATGGCGTGGTCCAGAAAGAGGCCGATGGCACTCCACTGCTTGGATCGGGGCAACTCCTGAGTACGGCCGTCCTGCGGGAGCTGGCGAAACAGCTTGGAACGAGTTGTCCGGCAGAATTCCTGCCCGAGAACGTTGTTGCTCGGACTCCTGAGCTGATTGCATGGTGGACGCCCGCGGCCGCAAGGCACATGTTCTTCCGTGACGGATCTGAGCTTGCCGACATTTCAGGCAAAATCTTTCCGCATCCAGCCCTGCTGTTCGTCGTCCGAAATGGGGTTCTGTTCGTCCGGGCTCTCCCCAACAACCACCGGCCAGATCCCGAAACAAGACTGGCGGCAGCACCCTACTGGAACATCGACAGCAACGGCGCGGTCTGCGCCGGCACCATGCGAATCCCTAAATCTGTGATGGTCGATTCGATATCAGCCTGGCAGCACGCGTTCTTTCAAAGTGAATTCACCCACCCGGGCGGCGCAGGCCGTCTTACGAAACGCAAAGGCGGTACGGCAGCTCTCTGGAAGAGCCTCGCCGGGAAGAAGATATTCCCCCGATCCGCGTTGATCGAAATGGAGCCGTTGAACGAGTACCTGAGAACACTGGAGGCGGCCCAGCGATGACACACACTGTCAATCCCCAATTGCTGGAGCGGCCAATTCGCATACTTGTCGTCGGCTCTGGCGGGAACGGCAGCGCTATCGCGTCCGGACTTCCTTACCTCCATCAGGCCCTGCTCGCCTTTGGACATCCCGGAGGCTTGTCAGTGACCCTGATCGACCCGGACACAGTCGGTGAAACAAATTGCGTCCGCCAGCCGTTCTGCCGAACCGAGATCGGCTTCCCAAAGGCGATCGTCTTGGCGCATCGAATCAACCTTTTCTGGGGTCTGAACTGGCAGGGCATGAAGGGAACAATTCAGCAGTTCAAAAAAGGCGCCGAGGTCGATTTCGTCATCGGCTGCGTTGATACACGGAAGGCGCGCCGGGCGATCGACAAATGGGTATTGAGCTCGCGGGCATTGTATTGGCTGGATCTCGGCAACAACGCGTCCAGCGGGCAGTTCATCCTCGGGCAACCGAAGAACTCCGCCAACAGGAAGAAGAAGCATCGCCTTCCCACGGTGGCCGAGTTATACCCAGAGATTCTCAAGCGAGACAAGAAGGAAGATTCCGAGCCATCCTGCAGCGCGGCTGAAGCGCTGACCCGGCAGGAACCCTTCATCAACCAGAATCTCGCCTACCAAGCGTTGGGCATGCTCACACAACTGTTGCGCCACGGCGCATTGTCGTATCAAGGCGGGTTCTGCAACCTGGCGAGTGGGGCGGTTGTGCCCTTGACGACTCGAGCAGTCAACGCTGCCAAACAACCAAGCCTCCATCGGTAAGACTTCGGCTGCCGGTCTTCCAAGCGGACGGCTACTGGTCGAGAACCTGGTCCCGAGCCAGATTCCATCACTTGGTGAAAGCCGTTGAAATCTGCTGATACTAAGTGATTGATATTGAAATAGTTACAAACCGATAGTGGAAGTCCGTTGAATCTTGCAGTTCTCTTTGGCTCTGACAGTTACAATTTTGCCTACAGTACGATAGAGTGAACCCCTCTCATCCTGACTTGTTGGTATCGGCTCAGCACGTCGATCATGCCTTCGAGGCAGGCGGCTTGTTGTCCTTGCGAGCATCGATTAACACCACGTCCTTATTTCCCGTAAGCTTAAGTCTCTTTAGAATGCGATCGACCTTCCCGCGTTCAGCGGCGCTGAAGTACACGATCACCTTGATCGCACTCTTCGCATCGCTTGCCTTCTGATAAATCTCTGCTTGCTTCTCAAGATTCCGTTCGAGCTGGGAATTCTTGGCGAGCTTGAACTCAACAATAGACTTGTCTCGGTGATTATTTACTTGACTCGCCCAAATGGGGGGGCAGGGAGCCCAATAATATGCGAACGGGGCATCCGACCCGTGGGAGAGTGTCGTCCGTGGTCACCTTCTT
>DATBZX010000357.1:0-38810 GCA_036512955.1 Terriglobales bacterium | reverse complement strand
AACGCGATCGCTCAGGCGGCCGTGGGGGTGGAGCGCATTAGCGCTATTCTCGAGACCGATACCATCATCCCGGAGAAGGCCGACGCCATCGATGCGCCGCCGGTTCAGGGTGAGATCGTGTTCGAGCACGTGGCCTTTGCCTACGACGTCGCGAACCCCGTGCTGCAGGATGTCAGCTTTACCATCAAGCCAGGCCAACTGGTGGGCATCGTGGGGCCGACGGGCAGCGGCAAGTCAACCGTGGTCAGTCTGCTGCCTCGTTTCTACGATCCGATTAAAGGAACAGTCAAGATCGACGGCCACGATGTGCGGGATCTCAAGCTGAAGTCGTTGCGCGAGCAGATTGGCTACGTGTTGCAGGACACCGCTCTTTTCCGGGGCACCATCGCGGAGAATATCGCCTTCGGCCGTCCCACGGCGAGCCGCGACGAGATCATTGCGGCAGCGGAACTCGCCAACGCTCATGAATTCATCTCCAAGATGGCCAAGGGCTACGACACTATGGTTGGCGAGCGCGGCGCGACGTTGTCCGGCGGCCAGCGCCAGCGGATCGGAATTGCCCGCGTGATGGTTCGCAATAATCCGATCCTGCTGCTGGACGAACCCACCGCCGCGCTCGACAGCGAATCGGAGAAATTAGTGATCGAGGCGCTGGAGCGCCTGATGAAAGGGCGCACCGTAATTACGATCGCGCACCGACTGACGACGATACGTGATGCGGACCAAATCATCGTAATTGCCGGTGGCGTCGTCGCGGAGAGCGGCACACATGACGAACTGATGGCGAAGAACGCGATCTACGCGCAACTGCACCGCACCCAATTTGACGAGGCGGCCACGGCACCAGCTAAGGCTTGATTGTTTCGTGAGATGCTTGAGCGAACGCCGTGTCTTTGACGCTAAATGAGGAGCGACATGTCCCGTTCATTAGTTGTACTCCCTGACGATTCCGCGCGCCCCATGCTGGATGCGATCAACCATGCAACCCGATCGCTGCGCATCAAGATGTTCATTTTCTCCGACCCGGCAATTCTTCAGGCTGTTATTGCCGCGCATAAGCGCGGAGTCGATGTGCGGGTCATGTTGAATCCGGCGCGCCGCAGTGGTGAATCGGAAAATGAGGAGAGCCGCAAGCTGCTTACGTCGGCGGGCGTCAACGTCCTCGACAGCAATCCCGCGTTCGACCTCACCCACGAGAAGTCCATGGTGGTCGATGACGAAACCGCGTTCGTGATGTCGTTCAACTGGGAACCCAAGGACCTGACCGTAACGCGCGATTACGCCGTGGTGACAAGTGCCCATCATGAGGTGGCCGAGGTCATGGAATGCTTCGACGCCGATTGGGAACGTAAGCCATTTACTCCGGGCGACCACTCGCACTTGATCTGGTGCGTCGGCAACGGCCGTCAGCGCATCGGGCAGTTCATCGACGAGGCGAAACACACGCTTTGGTTGCAGAATGAGCGCTACCAGGACCCGGTCATCATCGAGCGGCTGGTGAAAGCGGCCGAGCGGGGAGTGAAGGTCCACGTGATGGCGCGTCCCGCCCACAAACTGAAAAAAGATAAGCTACTCGAAGGTGTGGGCGGATTGCGCATTCTCGATGATGTGGGAGTGAAGGTCCACAAGCTGAAGGGCCTCAAGTTGCACGCCAAGCTGCTGCTGGCGGACAACGTCCGTGGGATTGTTGGATCGATCAACCTGGCTCCGGGGAGTTTCGACAGCCGACGCGAATGCGCCATCGAGGTGCGGGACGAGAACGTCGTCGGTCGTCTGCATGAAGTGACCCACGCCGACTGGAAGAACTCAAATCCGCTGGATCTGACGGACGAGGGCTTGCTGGCTGAACTGCAAGACTACGACGACAATGCAGCCGAAGATCTGGCTCTGGAAAGTCACGACGGCAAACACAAGAAACACTGATCGCGGCTCCACGTGGCCGTGGCGTGTTTCGGTCAGCAGATCTCTGTGGAGTACACACCAAGACATCGACCTCCGGCAATTCAGAAGAACCAAGGGCCCACCGGTTTCCGATAAGCAGAAACCGGTGAGCCCTTGGGGTTTGATTTCGTCCGGCCTACGTCGCGTGCCAGGCGTTGGTTTGTTCAGTTACGGCAGAATCACCAGTTCCGGCTTACTGCCGCCGCTCATTCCATAGGTTGCGCCGGAGTAGAAGGCGCCGACGTCGTACTTGTAGCAGCCGGGAGTGCTCGCCTTGACCGTGATCGGCTTGTTGGCTCCGCCAATGATCGGATTGTCCGGATCAAACGGCGAGTCCGTGCCGAACGAGACCACGAATCCCGTGTTCTTGTTCGAACTCATCCACTCCGTCGTGGTACCGGCCTTGATGCAGAAGAACTGGTTGTTCTTCGCACCGGGAACACCCGGCTTCACATTGGAAGAGTCGCCGGACTTGGTGATGTCCACCTTGCACGGTGCTGTGGCTGAGCCACAAGTGTTGGCTGCGGTGCACATGCTTGCAGGTTGCGCTTCATCACAAACGTACTTGCTCTTCTTCTGCGCCTGCGCGGTGGTGCAGATCAGCAACACGATGCAAGGCAATAAGAGCGAGATAATCGATTTTCCAAACGGTTGTTGAGCTTTCATAATCCACCTCACTCGAAGTGATAATCCAATTGTCGAGCCCGAGTTAGAAAAAAAGATTGATCTCGGGTCGCGGGAATTCGCCAGTCTCACTGGAATTGCGAGGTTGCGAGGTAACCGCCGTCGCGGTTCAGCGAAAGCGACCCGCAAGCTAAGCAGCTAGTTTTCCGCCGTGCCCTTCCAGTCGATGAGATTGCTCAGTCTCCAGGGATTCTGGTTCAGATCAAGTTGCAGTTCTCCGTCCTTGTTAATGACCACCTGAGCAGCCGGATACAAGACACCAGAGCTCTTGCTCTTGTCCTGGTCGTTTAATTCAAGTTGGCCCGCGGTAAGGTCAAAGCTCATCGACTGCGATTGCGCGTAGGCTTCGCCGAAGGAGATCTTGCGGTTGGTGACGAATTTGATGGTGCGTCCGGTCGGCGTCGGAATCATGCGAATGAAACTCACGTCGTAACCCAGCGTGCCGGGAATCTGGATGCGGCCCACCGCCTTCATCTTCTGCAGCGCGTTGGCCAATCCCTGGTTCTGTCCCTGCTGGAAGGCGTCGACAAGAATCTGCCGGTCTTCAGGCGTCGAATACTCGTAGATGATGAGGGTGACTCCAACATTGCGCCCCAACTGCGTGCTAGTGCCGTATGCCGTGGCGTCGATGGTCTCGTATTTCTCCCGGGCAAAACCGGGAATGCTGATCATCGCCACCAATAACACGATTGCCAGAGCGGACTTCGATACTTTCGATGCTAATTGCATAGGTTTCTCTCCCCGTTTCTGATGAACGGTATTGGTTCAGTTGTACTGCTCGTGATAATTGTACTCGCGCCAACGGTAAGTCTATGGCGTATAAGACGGTAGCTCGTAAAACCACGCAATTCAAGTCAAAATTCAATTGTGGAGCTCCAAAACGCCCAAGCCGCGGGACTCATGGCCGTTTCGTGGGGGAGTCGAGCTGGGGCGGCGAAGGCTAAATCGGCATTAAAAACCGATTTCTCGGCAACTGGCAGTTCTGCTAATATTCGTTGTATCGAAACAACTTTGTCGTCGGTCGCTGTGGCGCGAATCCTGCGCTGATTGCGGATTAGAACTGTCTTACACCGCCCGCGATCCGGATCGGGCGGCCAATTTAATTCCCCGGTCACCCTGTTGGCAACAGCCAACACTAACTGCAGAGAGAGGAAACAAATGAACAAAAAGTCTACGTACACGACAGTAAACAGTGTGCTCGCAATCCTAGCGGTTCTGATGCTCATCATGGGCGCCTCCGCAATCGCCCAGACAGTAAAAGTCCAAGGCATCATCAAAGGACGCGGCGGAAACACCATGACTTTGCAGACCTCGGATACACCGAAGCTCGTTGTCTTGTTGAATGACCAGACTCAGGTCGAGCAGGTGCAAGGCATGCTCAAAGCGCGTAAGAAGGAAATGTCCATGGCCGCCCTCATCCCAGGTCTTGCGGTTCAAGTGGAAGGAACCTACAACGCGCAGAACCAGCTGGTGGCGACCTCGGTCAAGTTCAAGGGCGATGATCTGGAACAGGCCCAGGCTATCCAGGCAGGTGTGCACGAAACGCAGGTGCAGGCTGCTACCAATGAGGCCGATTTAAAGAAGCAGGCAGAGGCACTGGCTGCACAGAATGCAGCTCTGAAAGAGCAGCAGGCCGCCATCACCGCGCAGCAGAAGGAGATCGCCGCGAATAAGGCCAAAATCGCTGCCAACAGCGCCCGCTTCGGCCAGCTCGACGATTATTACATTCTCGAGGAAGTGACCGTGCTCTTCGGCAACGGCGTAGTAAAGGTAGATCCGAAATACAATGCCCCGTTGCTGGCTTTGGCGCAGAAAGCCATGACTTACAACGGCTACACCGTCCAGGTGAAAGGCTACGCCTCGTCCGTGGGCAGCGCAGCCCTGAACCAGCAGCTCAGCGAAGAACGCGCCAACAACGTCACCAATATCATTGTGCAGCAGGGTCACGTTCCATTAACCAACATGCTGGCCCCAGGCGCCATGGGCGAGAGCCGCCAGGTCGGCACCGACAAAACGGCCGAAGGACAGGCGGAGAACCGTCGCGTCGTGGTTCGGGCGTTGCTCAACAAGGGCATCGCCGGCACCGAACTGCCATTGCCCTCAACCAAGTAATACTGCTGGTATTTGCCTCAACGGCTGGGACGGCGGCCACGTCATCCCAGCCGTTGCCCCCTGTACGTGAGTTCCAGCGATAACTCAGGCGATTCAAAGCCCTGTAACGAAGGCATTAAGTTTTCTCCCGGCGGGATGCGGGAGTGCCCCAGTCGTGTAATAATTCCTGCAAGATTTCGGCGGCGTATGGCCGGGGGTGGTAAGTCATGTTGGGGACAATGGCGCTGGTTGTGCTGTTTACGCTGACGGCGCTGGCAGTTGTTTTGTACGCGGCTTATTGCGAAGCGGGAGAGGACCTGCCCTGCAAGCGAGTTCGACGCCGCAGCGAATCGTCGCATCCGAACGTGGTGGGATCGTCGCCCAGGAAAGGCAGTTCGTGAAGCGTGTCAGGTCCGCAGGAAATCCACTTCGATTCGGAATCGCAAAGGCATTTTCCTGTTGATGATTGGCGCGGTATTTCTTGTCGCCGCGTCAGCGCAGGATACTGGATGGCCGCGTCAGATCACCTAGCCTAGCGGCGGCTTCTATAGCGACATGGACCAGGAAGGTCAGAATTGGCACGGGGCGAAGCGCCGAGCCACAACTTCTCACGGTACTAACATCCTGGAGGCTGGTGAGAGCGCAACGGCGGCGTCCGCGACCAATGCGGCGGTGGATTCCGAAAATTGCCGCAGCGCTGGTGAGCGTTCAGGCAGAAATCAAGCCGCGTGACGGCGGTATCCGTCAAAGTAGTGAAAAACCATGAAGGAAGGATCCTCGATGAAAACCAAGTTCGCTGTTCTCGCAATCGTTGTTTGCTTGGCCGCCAACATGGCTATGGCGCAGCAGGTTTCGGTGAATTACAACCACCAGGCGAATTTCTCCCAGTACCATACCTATGCCTGGGGCTCGAACAACACGAACCAGATTCAGAATTCTATTCTGGCTCAGGTTGCTCAGCAGGACATCAACACTGCCATGCAGGGCAAGGGACTGCAGATGGTGCAGGAAAGCCAGAATCCTGACCTGATTCTGGTAGCCACCGGCGGCGAAAGAGAGCAAACCTCGTACAGCGCGTGGGGCATGCGCGGTATCGGCGGTGGCATGGGCGGAATCAGCCCTGAGCAAAATGTCGAGGCTACTTTGATCGTGAATCTCTATGAAGCCAAGACACAGTCGCTGATCTGGCGCGGCATCGCGCAGGACACCCTGAACAACAACGGCAACAAGAACCAGGAACTGGTCCAAAAGGCCATTCAGAAGATGTTCAAGCAGTGGCCTAAGGGTTAGGCGGGGACAATTGGATCGAGCGGGTGCCTGGTTGGCATGATCGAAATCGGGGCCCTGCCATTCAAGACTCGCCCGCTTAACGGTTTCGCCTTAGCGGGATAGCGACCAAACTTTTTAGACTTCCGCATCTGCGGGAAGGAAAACGAATGTCTTTGTTGCAACGCCGTGCGCGTTTCTACGCTGTTCGGTTTCTGGTAGTCATTATTGTTTTGTGTGCTGGCGCACAAGCCGAGAAGATTCGCGTCCACTACGACAAGTCGATCGACTTTTCAAAATACAAGACGTATGGCTGGGCTCCAATCGGGGCAGTCGCGCATCCCATGCTCGCCCTGGATGTTGTGGGAGCTATCGAAGGCGAACTGAATGCGCGCGGATTGAAAAAGGTTCCCGCGAATCCTGATCTCATCGTACAGGTCTACGGCGCGGTCGATACTGAGGTGAGCATGACCTCGAACAACCCCATCTACAACGCGACGGGCGGCATTCCGCCATTCGATCCCAGCATGACCTCGCCGGGGAACTCGCTGTATTGGGACGGCTACTACGGGAACTCGACTGTTCTCGTGCACCCCGGCCAGTTGATCATTGACTTGATCGACGCCAAGGCCAAGAAACTGGTGTGGCGCGGCATGGGATCGGAAGCGATCAGCCCCAACAATCCGGACAAACTGATGCAGGAAGCCAACAGCACGGTCACCAAGTTGTTCAAGGATTATCCGGTAAAGGGGCGATAGACAATACGAACCACTGGAGACTGCGCGGTTCTATCTGAGACGGATGCGATTCTAATTCGTCAAACAATCCACGGAAGCAGACTTCAGTCGGCTTGACTGCGCCGCAAATCGCCCCCTACTATCCGAAGTGAGCATGCTTTTTCTCCCAGGCCATGGCCCTTTTTCTCTAGATACGCGACGCATCCTGGTTTTGTCGCTGTTGCTGTGTGCCATGGTCGGCATTTCTTTCGCCCAGCAAACGGCAAGCGCCGCTCCCAAACAACCGGTCGCGAACTTCGTGGACATCGCCGACAAGGCGGGACTTACCATGAAGAACGTCTTCGGCGGCCTCGATACCAAGAAGTACATCATCGAGACCACGGGAACCGGCGTCGCCCTCTTCGATTACGACAACGATGGCTGGCTCGACATCTTCTTTGTGAACGGGACCACGCTCGAAGACATGAAGGCGGGAAAATCCGGCCCGACCAATCATCTCTACCACAACAATCATGACGGGACGTTTACCGACGTAACTGAAAAAGCTGGCTTGCTCGGCGCTACGGGGTGGGGACAGGGTGTGTGCGTCGGAGATTACGATAACGACGGTTGGCAGGACCTGTTCGTTACGTATTACGGCAAGAACAGGCTGTATCACAACGATCACGGTGTCTTCAAACTGGTCAGCGAGCAGGCTGGCGTCGCCGGCAACGGCAAGGAATGGGGTGCTGGCTGCGCCTTCGTGGACTACGACCGTGACGGTCGCCTCGATCTCTTCGTTGCGAACTATGTTGACTTTGACGTAACCACTGCGCCCGCTCCGGGAGACCGGCCATCGTGCATGTGGAAGGGCGCGCCGGTGATGTGCGGGCCGCGCGGCCTGCCGCACCACAAGAACATCCTGTATCACAATCGCGGCGACGGCACGTTCGAGGATGTTACCGTCAAGTCCCACATCGATCAGACGAATGGGCATTATGGGCTGGGGGTTTCCACGCTCGATTATGACAACGATGGCTGGCCCGACATTTATGTCGCCTGCGACAGCACACCCAGCATTCTTTACCACAACAATAAAGACGGGACATTCACCGATGTTGCGGTGATCGCTGGTGCAGCTTTCAACGAGGACGGCCGCGAGCAGGGTGGCATGGGCACGACCGTCGGTGACTACGACGGAGACGGCCGCCTCGACATTTTTAAGACGAACTTTTCTGACGACACTTCGTCGCTGTATCACAACAATCCGGACGGTACGTTTACCGACGTGACGACGGACGCAGGGCTCGGCCTCTACACCAAGTATCTGGGATGGGGGACGATGTTCTTCGACTTCGACAACGACAGTTGGCCTGACCTGATGCTGGTGAATGGACACGTCTACCCCGAAGTGGACAAGTTTCACCTGGGCAGCAATTACCAGGAGCCGCGCCTGCTGTATCGCAACAACGGAAATGGCACCTTCAGCGATGTGTCGGATGCGGCCGGCCCGGGCATCACCGCGATGGCTTCTTCGCGTGGGCTGGCGGTAGGCGACCTATGGAACGACGGACAAATGTCGGCGGTGATCAGCACCATGAACGATCGCCCCAGCCTGCTGAAGAACGAACAGAAGTATCCCAACCACTGGATTGCCTTCAAGGCCGAGGGAACGAAATCGAATCGCGATGGCATTGGCGCGCGCATCACGGTGCGGGCAGGGAAGCGCCTGCTAGTAAACGAGGTTCGCAGCGGATCGAGTTACTACTCCCAAAGCGATATGCGGGTGCATTTTGGATTGGGTGCAGCCACTAAGCTGGATTCGGTCGAGATCCGCTGGCCCAGCGGATTGACCGAACGCTTCGACAGCGCCGCAGTCGATCAAATCAATACTGTGAAGGAAGGCACGGGTGTTGCGGTGAACGCCGGCCGGGCGGCGAAGCCTTAGGCCAATCAGGCGGATTTCTCGACGAGCCGCGGCCTTCTCTAAATGAAATGCCTATTCGGGCTGCGCGTAGGTGATTGCGAGCTTACCTCCCTCATCGGTAACAAAGTCGTAGCTGGTACCGTTCGAACAAGCGAACGCGCCACCAAGACCCTCACCGAGCACATAAGTATGCTCACGAACGCCGGTTCTCGGGTCAACCAGCGCCAGAATGCGCTTTTCGACCTGCCCGTCCGAATTCGCCCGATAGAACAGGACTGCGATCCAATTCGCGGAGAACTTCATGCTGCCGACATCCATGCCCGATTCCGGCGGTTCGACCGTTACCGTTCGTACCAGCTTGCCGGTAGAGTCAAGCGCAAAAATGACCGCAGGCTTGGACGCTCGCATGACATACAAATTGCCATCCGCCCCGGTTTGGGCATCGCCGGTCACGAGCGGCAGTATTGTCTTGTCGCCGAGATAGTTTTCGACCTTGGGTTTGCCCTTGGCCGCTTCTTTTAGTTCAGCCGGGTCGTGTTGGAATGAGATTTCCTTAACCAGCCTTCCGCTGCTATCGAAAATCGCATTCATGAGTTTCGGTGGTGGACCACCCCTAACGGGCAGATCTGATCCAGTGATCAGAAAGCTGGTACCACCGGCCAGGACATTCAGGTGTATCGCCCAAAACTGTCTTTCGATCTTCGTTTTCGATTTGAACGAGCCGTCGTCGGAAAAACTCGCGATATAGACGTCGCTATCGCACTGGACCAACTCAAACACTTCGCCATCAAGGGACACGGCAAAATCCTGCACCACTCCCTTCTGCAAGCTGGCTTCGTTGCCGATAGAAAAAGTCGTTACACGGTCGCCTTTTGGGCTCAATCGAAGGACTGGGCTTGCGGGATTGCCTTGCTCAAATCCGCGCAGATAGATGTTCCCATCTCCGTCACAGCGCAACGGTAAGTGGAGCGGGCGACGCCATTCGGTCTGCACGACCGTTGTGCTGCTGGGAACAAGTTTGACCGTTTGTGCGCGCACGGCCTGAGGGATAACCATGCAGGCTAGACTCACCAAAAAGTAAGCTGGTATCCGCATCAGTCCGAAACCCTCTTTTTAGTACTAACTGCACCGCAGACGTCGCGCGCCAAGTCGCAGCGTCAGTCTGTACTCAGGTTCCGCTGCGGTTGGGTTAGCGGTCAAGCCGATTCGGACAACGAGCCCGTTGATTGTTCCAATATAGGAAATTGGAATAGAAAATCGGTCTAATGTCGAATGGTGTCGGTATTCTGTTCAACTGTGTGCACCAGCGATCGCTACTTTGCGCTCTTAGACTTTTTCGCGGCGGGGAATTCTTCGCTCTTTACGATGCCCTGGCCTTCTTTGACCGTGACAAGTTGATTCACCTTCACGTCTTTCATAGTGTCCACTTGTCCGCTGGGCCAGCGCACTTCCAGCAGTTCGACCTTGTCAGCTTTGCCAAGACCGAAGTGGATTCGCAAATCGTTTTGCGAGATGTAGCCGCCGCCGCTGCGGACTTCGTCAATCTGCTGGTGCAGCTTGGGTTCATCGGCAGGCTTGGTCACGCATTTGACCCGAGCGCCGATGGCGCTGCGGTTTGACTTCACGCCGATGCACTTGACCTTTATCCAGTTGTGGTCGAGCTTCGAGTCGCAGCGCACGAGTTGAGGCAGGCCATTGACGGTGTTGACCACGAAATCGACATCGCCATCGTTGTCGAAATCGCCGAACGCGCAGCCCCGAGAAGCATTCGGAACCGTGATGCCAGGGCCGGCATTGGCGGTGACTTCCTGAAAGTGGCCGTTGTGCTGGTTGTGGTAGAGCAGCTTGGTTTGGGGGTACCCGGCTTCGGTGGTCAGTTGTTCGACCTCGGGATAAACATGGCCGTTGCAAATGAGAATGTCGGGCCAGCCATCGTTGTCGAAGTCGAAGAAGCCGCAGCCCCATCCCAGATATTTCGTGTGCAGGCCAAGTCCGGCCTGGAACGTAGCGTCTTCGAAACTCCAGTTGCCCTGGTTGCGATACAGCGAAGGCGTATCGCCGGCAAAATTGGTTTTCAGAATGTCAAGGTTGCCGTCGAGATCGTAATCGGCGAACGAGACGCCCATGCCCGCCTGCGACTTGCCGTCAGCGCTGAGCACGCAACCTGATTCCAGTCCCACATCGACGAACGTGCCATTCTTAAGGTTCTTGTACATCAGCGACTGGGTGGAATCGTTGGCGACATAAATATCAGGCCAGCCGTCATTGTCGAAATCGCCGACCAGCGCTCCGAGTCCGTACGTTCCGTTCACCTTCTTGATGCCTGCGGCATCGGAGACATCGGTGAAGGTGCCGTCGCCGTTGTTGTGGTATAGGATGTTCGAATCGCCGTTCAATCCCGGAGGTCCGCACGCCACCATGACGGCTTTGTACAGACACGGACCGCTCTCAGGCACGGGCGCAGTCTTGAGGTCGAGGTCAATGTAGTTGGCGACGAAGAGATCGAGCTTGCCGTCTCGGTCGTAATCAACGAAGGCGCAACCCGTGGCCCAGCGGGTCTTCATACCGGCGACGCCCGACTTCTCGCTGACGTCGGTGAAGGTGCCATCGCCGTTGTTGTGGTACAGAACATTTTTGCCGAAGTAGGTGATAAACAGGTCGTCGTTGCCGTCGTTGTCGTAATCGCCGATGCAGACACCCTGTCCCCATCCGGTGTGCTTGTTGAGCCCAGCCTTCACGGTAACGTCGGTGAAGGTGCCGTCGCGATTATTCTTGAACAGGTGATTAAAGGGCTCCTGGCCCGGAGGAAAGCCTTCGAGCCGCCATCCGTTGACGAGGAAAATGTCGAGCCAGCCGTCGTTGTCATAGTCGTAGAAAGCGACGCCGCAGCCCGTCGTTTCGAGCAAATACTTGTTCTTGTGCTCGCCACCAAAGATGGTTACGGCATTCAGGCCGGCCTGTTTGGCTACGTCGATGAAGTTGACGCCGAGATCCCCGCCCGCATTCGCGGCTGGAGTTTCCTGTCCGAGTATCGGTAGCGGGCGGACAAGGGAAAGCACATCGGAGAATGAGAGCACGAGCGCCGAGCGGCAGAGCGATTGGAGAAACTTACGGCGCGACTTTGACAAACCTGAATACCCGCCTTGCTGTAACGCGTGTCAGAGAGTGCAACCTTATTTTCCGGTACGGATGTCATGAATTGCAAGCCGATACGAGAGAGCCAGTGAGCCCTCGATTCTGGCATCCGTTATCGTGATGGATTAGACTCGTAACGTTTTTGATTCCATCCACCACAAACTCGGGAGGCGTGTCCCATGGGTCGCAAGTCATCCAGTCTGTTGATCCCGCTACTCAGTCTATTCTTTGCTCTTCCAGCGATAAACGCGCAGTCCAAACCGGTCGACGCCGAGGGCCATCAATGGTGGCAGCACGCCGTGTTTCAGGAAATTTATCCACGCAGTTACATGGACAGCAACAACGACGGCATTGGTGACCTGAACGGTATCGCCTCGAAGATGGAATATCTGAAGTGGCTGGGCGTGGATGCGATTTGGATCGCGCCGTGCTTTCCCTCGCCGCAGGTGGATTTTGGTTATGACGTTTCCGACTATGAAGCCATCGACCCCATGTACGGCACGATGGACGACTTCACCGCGATGGAGAAGAAGGGCAAGGGGAACAACATCGGCATCGTGTTTGACTTCGTGGTCAACCACACTTCCGACAAGCACAAGTGGTTCCTCGAGTCAGCATCTTCGAAAACCAATTCCTATCACGACTGGTACATCTGGAAAGATCCAAAAGGGAAGAACCAGCCGCCGAACAATTGGACCTCGACTTTCGGCGGGTCCGCATGGCAATGGAACCCGAAGCTGAATCAGTTCTACTATCACTATTTCTATCCCCAGCAACCCGATCTGAACTGGCGCAATCCCAAGGTGAAGGCCGCCATGTTCGATGCCACGCGCTTCTGGTACAAACGCGGAGTGGTGGGCTTCCGCCTGGACGCGGTGGACACGCTTTACGAAGATCCAAACCTGGCCGACAACCCGATGCTTCCCGGCAAGGACGAGTACGGCGATCAAAACCAGGAACGTAAGTACAACGACAAGCTTCCTGAAGTGCTGCAGACCCTGGCCGGTTTGCGCACGGTGGCTAACGAGTACAACGCGGTGCTGATCGGCGAGACCTGGACGAGCGACATTTCCGAACTGAAGGCTTATTACGGCGCACACCACGAAGGCATCCAAATGCCAATGGACCTGATGTTCACCCAGCTGAAACCGCTGTCGGCGGACGTGTTCCGCAAGCACGTGGCGGCAGTGAACGGATCGGGAGAATGGCCGGTCTACGTGATGAGCAATCACGACATCAAGCGCGCCTACAGTCGTTTCGCCGATGGCAAGCACGATGACGATATCGCCAAACTCATGGCAGGCATGTATCTCACGCTGCGGGGCACGGCGATCATGTACTACGGTGAAGAGCTCGGGATGAAGAACAACGATCCGACCCGCAAAGAGGACGTAAAGGACCCGATCGGCCAATTAGGTTGGCCAGAGCAGAAGGGCCGCGACGGCGAACGCACCCCCATGCAGTGGAACGAAGCTCCCAATGCCGGATTCACCACAGGCATTCCGTGGCTGCCTGTGCCGATGACGTACCAGACGCACAACGTGGAAGCGGAAAAGAAGGATCCGAACTCGATTCTGAACTTCTACAAGAACCTGCTGGCACTGCGGCACACCAACCCGGCGCTGCTGGACGGCGACTATGTTGCGGTCAATCAGAATGATCCCAACGTGTATTCCTACCTACGCCGTTACAAAGGGCAGGCCGTGCTGGTGGTGCTGAACCTGTCGGGAAACCCGCAGAAAGTCAGTTTCGATCTTGCGAAACAAGGATTCAGCAAGAGCGAAGCCAAAACTCTGCTCAGCACGATCAACGGCGGCCCAATGCAGAAGTTGTCGGGGATTTCTCTGCCACCGTACACGGTTTACATTGGCGAAGTAACGAAGTAGTTGGTTCGGAGACGATGAAGTGCTAAAGCGATTCACGGGAATGGCCGCGGCCATGCTGGTGGTGACCCTGCTGCATGCCGCGCCCGGTCTTGGAGTCCCGGCGCCAGCGTTCATGCGGGCTGGAGCATCAGCTTCGAACACTCCAAAGTCCGTAGTTGCTCAAGACCTCGCGGGGAAGGCAGTCAATCCGTTTGATGCGGCAACCGGAAAACCGGTGGTCTTCATTTTTGTACGTACGGATTGTCCGATCTCAAATCGTTATGCTCCGACGATCAAGGCGCTCAGCCAAAAGTACGCTGGCGCCGCGGAGATGATGCTGGTCTATCCCGACAAGGCCGAGACCAGCGCGAACATCAAGAAGCATCTGCAGGAATACGGCTACAAAATAGCAGCGCTGCAGGACCCGCAACATGCGCTGGTCAAACTCGGGCGAGTGGAAATCACGCCGGAGGTTGCGGTCTTCAACGGCAAGAGGGAACTCATCTATCACGGTCGCATCGACAACTGGTACAAGGAATTTGGCCAGGCCCGCAGCGCTCCCACCACCCACGAACTTGACGATGCGATCCAGGCTGCGCTAAATAGCAATCACCCGGCTCCAGCCTCTGTCAGCGGAGTGGGTTGCTATATTTCGGACCTGCGATGAGTCGGCTCGGTCTCAATTCGCCGCGAATCATCGGCGTGGGGAGGTGCGCGGTACTCGCTGCCAGTTTCTGGAGTGTTAACTCGTGGGGCCTTGGTCCCGACGCCCCGACTGCGAAGGTCACGTTCAATCGTGACATCGCTCCCATCGTTTATCACTATTGCGCTGCGTGCCACCGTCCGGGGGAAGCCGGACCGTTTCCCTTGCTGACCTATCAGGACGTCAAATCGCACGGCCGCCAGATCATGGCCGTAACGCATACGCGGTTCATGCCTCCGTGGCCACCGGAGCCGGGAACGTTGAAGTACGCCGACGAGCGTCGCCTGTCTGACCAGCAGATCGCGACCATCAAGGCCTGGGTTGACCAGGGCATGCTGGAAGGCAAAGCTTCGGATCTGCCTCCCAGACCGAAGTTCGTCGAGGGCTGGCAACTGGGACAGCCTGACTTGATCCTGAAGGCGGAGAAGCCCTACACCCTGCCCGCGAGTGGAGGCGATCAGTATTGGAACTTCATTCTGCCGGTGCCCATCAACGAGACAAAATGGGTGCGGGCGGTCGAGATACGTCCAGGCGACAAACGACTGGTGCATCACGCCAACATGCTGGTTGACCGCAATCAGTCGGCACGCCACATGGAAAAGGACCCAGGAAGCGGCTTTGGCGGAATGGAAGTCAGAATTGAATCGGAAGTCTTCGATCCCGACAGCCACTTTCTTTTCTGGAAGCCGGGCACGGTTGCGACGAGTGAGCCCGACGGCATGGCGTTGCGCTTAGACAAAGGCACTGACCTGGTGCTCAACGCGCACCTCCAGCCTTCCGGCAAGCCGGAGGCAATTCAGCCGAGCGTCGGGCTGTATTTCACTGACAAGCCCGCTACCGTACACCCCATGCTGTTGGAGATGCAAAACGATGGCGCGCTTGACATTCCGGCTGGGGCGAAGGACTTTGTGGTCACCGACGAGTTCAAGTTGCCGATCGATGTTGACCTGATGGGTATCTATCCTCACGCGCACTATCTGGGCAAAGACATCTTGGCAACTGCCGAGCTGCCTGACGGTACGACGAAGACACTGATACATATCAAGCGCTGGGACCTTAACTGGCAGGCAGTCTATCGCTATGCTGAGCCGGTCTCGCTGCCCAAGGGCACGACCATCACGATGCGCTACAGCTACGATAATTCGGAAGACAACACGGCCAACCCCAACCATCCGCCGGCGCGAGTGCAGGGAGGAAACCGATCGACCGATGAGATGGCGCACCTTTGGTTGCAAGTGCTGCCGAAGAGTGCGTCGCCCGACGCGGGAGACCCTCGCATGGTGCTGCAGGAAGCATGGGCGCGACACGAAGTGGAAAAGGCTCCGAGCATCTTCGAGGCCCACTACAACCTGGCCGAGATGCTGCAAAGGCGTGGCGCGCTGGACGAGGCGATTGTGCAATTTCAGGCAGCGGCGAGTATCCGTCCGAATGATCCCGTCGCTAACAATGCCCTAGGGGGCGCGCTCCTGGCCCAGGGCGACGTGGAAGGTGCCGTGCAGCGGTTTCAGTCCTCAATCGCGGCCCAACCCGACTACTTCGACGCACACTACAATCTGGGCAATGCGCTGGCCTCGCAAGAGAACTTCCAAGGAGCAGCGGAGCAGTTTGGAGATGCTGTGCGTCTTAATCCCGAGGATGCCAGCGCCCAGGCGAATCTAGGGACTGCGTTGGCGCAACTGGGGCGATTGACAGAGGCGAAATCGCACTATGAAGCGGCGCTGCGCATCGATCCCAGCAATCAGTTGGCGCGCGAAAACCTGCTACAACTGGAACAGATGCTGCGAGAAAATCCCCACTAAAAACCCGGCCCGCCTGCTTCGGGCCTCGATGTGATCAGTCAGGGCCGTTTTGTTTGCCACGTAGTTGCTCGGCCACCTTCATCTCCTGCTCGGCTTCTGCGGTCTTGCCAATATCGCGATACGCCTGTCCGAGAAGATGGTGGGTGATGGGATTGTTCGGATCCATCGTAACTGCGCGCTGCAGAGTCCGAATCGCCAGCACAGGCTCCCCTTTTTTCTGCAGGACCTTGCCCATCAGTATGTAGGGACCGGTAGAACTGGCATCCAACCAGATGGAGCGCTGCAGCAGGCGCTCGGCCTCGTCATATTTCTGCACCCGCGAGTAGGAGTCCGCCAGCTTGTACAGCGCCTGAGCGTAGGCCGGATTAATGGCGAGTTCCTGCTGGAAGTCGGTGATGGCTTCCGGAATCTTTGACATGAACAGATGGATCTCGCCCAGCAACTCGTGCGCCATTGGCAGCTTGGGATCGGCGGCGATGGCCTTCTGCGCATATTCCTCGGCGACGGGGATGAATTCCTGGCGGAACAACATGCGGGCCGTGATCAGGTAACTGGCTCCTGAATCGGCGGGGACGTCGAACATAATTGCGAACGCCTTGCGTGCCTGAGGATAGTCCTTGGCTTGGATGTAACTGATGCCGAGGATGTAGGCCGCGTCGACATTCGCCCGTGGGTACCACGCCTGAACTTTCTCCAGGTACGGAATTGCCTCCGCGGGACGGCCAGCCAGGTAGTAAGACAGTCCCAGCAACTGCACCGCTTCTTTGTCGTTGGGATCTTCCGCCACAGATTGCTTGAGGGACTCCGCGGCTTTCAGATAGTCGCCCTTTTTGTAATACACGGTGCCCAGTTCGTGCGACAAGCCAGCCGGCTTGGGAGTAAGACCTGCCATGGGCTGCAACAGTGCGATGGCCTCGTCATATTTGCCCTGCTGTGAGAGTTTGCGAGCTTCCGCGAAATCGGAGATGGGAACGCCGAGTTTCGCGCTCTGAGGCGCGGAAGGCGGCGCGGGCTGGGCCGGCGTTTGCGCAGGCGAAAGCGTGCTGCATAGAAACAAAAGCAAAAGAGATCGCATGAAGTACCGCATGAGTCAGCCTTTGACGAGCCTCCTGAAGAATTAGAGCACAACGCGATGCATTATTGCCTTGGCTTGCAGACTGCCAGCGGTTCGAGCAGTGCGGGTCAGTTCCGTTACGCGAGGCACTTCCTCAGCGCAGCAACGCCGAGGCGCACCAGAGGATCGGAGCCTGCCCATGCAAGTCTCCGGTGTTGCGCGCTCGCTGCAGGTAGTAGTTGAGGTCGTTCTTCCTGCCCGTTCCCTCGCAAACGTTCCGGATGTCACCCGACGCATCCAGGTTGGCGACCAAGGCGAGCCACCCCTTTCGTGCGGCCCGGCCGTAAATTTTGTGATCGAGCCATCCATTCTTCACGCCCGTGATCATCGCGAAGGTGAACATTCCTGTGCTCGAACTCTCCGGCCAGGCTTCGGTATGGTCGAGTAGCTGCCTCCACATTCCATCCTTGCCTTGCAACGCAACCAGCGATTTCATCATGGCGAGGTAACCGGCCATGATTCGCGCACGCTTGGGATGATTTGGCGGAAGCGAGCGAAGCAGTTCCGCCATTCCCGCCGCCACCCAGCCGTTGCCGCGGCCCCAGAAAAAGGGAGCATCGGGTGCGTGATAGAAGAGCCCGTTGGGTTGCTGCAATTTGTCGAGGTAGGCCGTCATCTCGGCCGCGGCGCGGTCGAGGTATTTGGGATCGCCGGTCGCACGGAATGCCTGGACTTGCAGGATTGTGATCATGTACATGTCATCAATCCAATAGCGGGTCTCGCGGCTCAAACCGTCAGAGTTGGGTGATTGCCATTGATGGTCTGCGAACCGCATTCCGCTGGCCAGATATGGCGACTGCCTAGAAGCGATGTAGATCTCCAACGGAACGGCACCGGAAACGGAAAAGTCCACGTGCTGTTTATCGAGTGCGAATTTCACCAGGTCGGGTGTGAATTCCTGATCAAAGAGTTGGATTAGCCGATGCGACAGATCGCTTTCGCCTGCCAGTCCGGAGAACGTCAGCGCTCCATACCAAGTGCAGATCGCGGGATAAAGCGGCGCGGTTGTGTTCAGTTTCACAGTCGACACAAAGCGTTCGGCTACGCGGTTGCCGACTTCTCGGGGAGACGTGCCGGTAGGCCAGTTGCGGAACTCCCTGGGCTGCTCCGCGGTAAGCATTGACCCGGAGAGTGCTACGCCTATCAACAAAAACAATAGGCGTTTCAGCGAAAATGACATTTCTGGAATCAAAAGAACAGTCCCATACTGAGGCGTTTGGTGTGGTGCTAGTGATTGTCCGTCAGTGCACGCCTCATCTCCGACACTAAGGCTTCAGCATTCGATCGTTCAATGCTTCAAGGGGCCAGCGGCGCTTCTGCCACGCCGACATACTTGTCTGCGCCGCCGTAATAGAACAGGTAGCGTTCTCCTCGCCTGACCATGCCCTCAACGAAGACGACATTGGGAACCTGGCCGACTTTTTCCCATTCCTTCTCGGGTACGAAGATCGGCTGCTCGCTGCGATAGAGCACTTTGCGCGGGTCTTTGCGGTCGAAAACTGCGATTGCGGTGCGATAGACCAATTTGTCATCGGCGCCGTTGTAGATCAGGACAATGCCTTCGGGCGTCACGATTGGCGAGGGTCCGGGCTCCACCACGCGAGAGTCGAACTGCCCCGGCCGGCGCGGCAATACCGGTGTTTTGGTCGCCTCTGTCCAGTGGATGAGGTCGGTTGAGTACGCCAGTCCCATCTGGTCGTTCTTGTCGGGAGACGTACCCAGAAAATACATCCAATACTTGCCGTCGATTTTCTCGGGCACGATGGCGCCTGACTTGGTCCAGCCCGTATTCCAGTTGCCCTTGTATGCGGGCAGGATGACACCCTTGCGGTCCCAATGTACGAGATCGCGCGAAGTCGCAAGACAGAGTTGTGCATCCTTGGTGTTATAGCCCGTGTACGTCAGGTAGTAGGTGTTGCCGAATTTCGCCAGCCGCGGATCTTCGACGCCACCGTCTCTTTCGTAATCCGCCTCAGGCGAGAGCACCGGTTCGGAACGGCGGGTGAAGTGAATGCCGTCGACGCTTTCTGCGTAGCCGAGCCGAGAGGTGCCGTGCGCATCCTGAGAGCGATAGAGCATGACGATCTTCCCGTCGCGCATCACCACAGCAGGATTAAAAACGCCCGCAGACTCCCAGCCATTGCCTTGAGGGGCGAGGATGGGCGTCTGGGAAGCGCGCGTCCAAGCGCCAAAGGGCAGCCTGAGGTCGGCGGCGAGGAGCAGACCGCATGAGGTCAGGAAGACAACCAGCGGCCCAAGCCAAATTTTGCGGCGGAAATTCTGATGAATGTCCATGCGTTGCGAATTGTAGCTCCGCGCGTCAGTCTCGTGGCAAAAGAATCGTCACCTTGTACCGAGAGTGGTCAAGGCATTAGCCTTTAACTATCGTGCCGGATTCATATCATGCCAGCAGTTTTTACTTACTCACTGTGCCCCGCTGGATGCTAACGGCGGTGATCGTGCTGATCGCCGCTTCAACTCTATGGGGACAGGCGACTGCGCCGGATTTGGCAGCAACCAAGGCCTACGAGAGCGGAATTGCCGCCATCCGCGCAGGTGATACCGCCAAAGCGCAGTCCGATTTCGAGCGGGCCGTGAAGTCGAGTCCAGGCAACGCCGAGATGCAATTGGCGCTCGGCCAGGTACTCCTGCAGCGAGGCGACCTTGACGGTGCCATCGCACACCTGCGCAACGCGGTTCGGTTGAAGCCAAATCTTGCCGGGGGACACTTGGTTCTGGGTCAGGCGCTATCGGCAAAGGGTTCGCTTGACGAGGCCGCCGCGCAATTACAGCAGGCCGTAAAGCTTGCTCCCACAGATGCGGAGCCTCGCCGCGCCCTGGCTCGAGTCTTCAGCTTGCAGCAAAAGAAGACGGAGGCCATCTCGGAAATGAGGGCGGCTGTGGTAGTCGCGCCGCAGCGTCCTGATTTGCACGACGAGTTGGGTTCGCTGCTGGCGCAAAACAACCAGGTAGCCGACGCCGAAAGGCAGTTTCGAATCGCACTTCAATTCGATCCAGAATATGAGCCGGGGCGGTTTCATCTCGGAGTCGCACTGCTGAGCGCGGGTGATCTGGAAGCAGCGGTGAGCGAGTTAACGCAGGCAACGGAACTGAATCCAAAGGATGCACTTGCTTTCTATTATCTCGGCACCGCACTTGAGGCTCGGGGTGGCTCCGCCGCGGCCATCTCCGCCTACCAGAAGTCGGTGGCACTGAATCCCAATTCCAAGGACGCGCAAAAACACCTGGGCCTTTTGTTGCAGCACAATGGCGATCTCGCAGGTGCTTCCACCGCATACGCCAAAGTGGTTGAGCTGGATCCCAACGACCCTGACGCCCATAACAACCTGGGGATCACGTTGATGGCGACCGGGAAAGGTAATGAGGCGCTGAAAGAGTTTCAGGACGCCATCAAGTTGCGGCCTGAGGATTCTGGATTTCGCGGGAACCTCGGAATCACCTACATGCAGCTATCGGACTTCGATGCGGCCGTCGAACAGTTACAGCAGGCCATCAAGCTGACACCTGACAATGCCTCTCTGCACTACGATCTGGCGCTGGCCCTGAAACTGAAGGACAACTTGGCGGGATCGATGACTGAGATGAAGAAGGCCATCGACCTGGATCCGAAACTGGTGGACGCATATTACACGCTGGGAGTAACGCTCTGGCAGCAGGGTGAATTCGCCGCGGCCGCCGAACAACTGCGCAAAGCGGTGCAATTGAAGCCAGATTATTCCGAAGCGTATTACACACTGGGATCGGTCCTGAAACAGTTAAACCAGTTGCCGGAGGCAGCCCAGGCTTTGCGGGAGGCAATCCACTTGCAACCACAGTTTACGGGCGCGCATACCAACCTCGCTGCGGTATTGCGCCAGATGGGCGATACCGCGGGGGCTGACGCCGAGAGCCAAATCGCCAGCAACCTGGTGAAGCAAAAGAACAACTTGCAAGGAGCGACATTCTCCACTAACTCGGGCAAACACATGCTCGATGTCGGCGATCTTGACGGGGCAATTTCACAGTTTCGAAACGCGATACGTTTGTCGCCTTCGTATGCCCCGGCACACTACCAACTGGCGGTCGCTCTTTCGCGAAAGGGAGACAAAGCGGAAGCCGCGGAAGAGTTCAGGAAAGCCGCCGAACTGGATCCGAAGCTGAAGCCGGGCCAATAAGGCAGTGCGCGTTTCGCTGAACCAACGCATTGAGATTTCCTGTTTGTATCTGCGGCTGTCACTTTGTGCGATGGCGCAAATGCCTGCGCTCATGCGACTCTGAGAGCACAACCGAACTCGTGGAGGCCTTGATCCAGTGGGTGAGAAACAGAATCGGTCTTTTCTGCCGTCGTTGGAGTCGACCGCTATGTCGCGGCTGAACTGGATCCGGCTGTTGGCTTTTGTCCTCGCGATTTGTAGTTTGCTTGGTGGTCGGTGTTCTGGTGCTGCGATTCCGACGGACAACAAGGAAGATCCTTCGGATGTGGGCAATGAAGCGTGCGCGCGATGCCACGCTTCGATCTACGAGTCTTACCGCCAAACGGCCATGGCGCACGCCAGCGGCCCAGCCACGGAGAACCTCATTGCGGGCGAATTTCTGCATAAAAAGTCGGGCGTTCAGTACCGTATCTATAAGGAAGACGCAAAAGTATGGCTGAGCTTCGAGCGGCCCGGAGATCCGCTGGTGCGAGGCAAGCGCGAGTTGCTTTACTTCGTGGGGCAGGGGCGCCGCGGCCGGACGTACTTATTTTCGGTGGACGGTTTCGTATTTGAGTCGCCGGTGAACTGGTACTCCGACCGGAACATGTGGGACATGGCTCCGGCGTTTGGCGATGTGTCCGAGGCGCCGATGAACCTTCCGGCGTTAACGTCGTGCCTGGACTGTCACGTCAGCGGAATAAGGCCACCCATACAAGGCACCGAGAATCGATACGAGATGCCTGTTTTCGCCTATTCGGGGGTAGCTTGCGAACGCTGTCATGGGCCGGGAGTGGCACACGTTAACGGCGGGGCGGTGGTGAATCCGGCAAAGCTGGCGCCCGATCGGCGGGATGCGATCTGCATGCAGTGTCACGTGGAGGGAAACGTAGCGATTGAGAGACAAGGGAAGCACTTGTATGAATTTCGCCCGGGGGACGACCTCTCAGATTATGTGCGTTATTACGTCAGGGCCGACGAGACTGGGACTGGACTGCGAGCGGCCAGCCAGTTCGAAGCGCTGGCGCAGAGCAAGTGCAAGAAGAAGTCAGGCGACGCGATGTCGTGTATGAGTTGCCACGATCCACATCAGTCGCCATCGCCCAAGGAACGGATTGCCTTCTATCGTGGGAAGTGTCTGGCGTGCCACGGCGTCGGGTTCGGTGAGAAGCATAATCCCAACCAGCCGGACTGTACCAAGTGTCACATGCCGGCCAATCTAAGTGTGGACGTGGCGCACACGGAAGTAACCGACCACCGAATTCCTCGGCGGCCCGCCGTGGGGCCAGCCGTTGGAGGTTTCCCGGCGCCGATGTTGCCCCCAACGCCGCGCCTGGTTCCGTTTCCAGCATCCGCTGCGGCCCACGAAGATTTGCGCGACAAGGCTTTGGCATGGGAAGCGATGGCGGAAAGCGGCAGCGAAGCGGCTGCCAAGCCGGCCGAACAACTGTTGCGCAAGGCATTGATTGAATCTCCGAACGACCCGTCGCTGTTGGCAGCGATGGGCTATGTGGAGCAAATGCACGGGCATCTGAGTGATTCTCGCGAGCTGTACCAGCGAGCGTTGGCACGCGATCCCACCCTAGTCGATGCAGCGACGAATCTGGGCGTTCTCGAAGCCAACCGTGGAAACTTGCGGGAAGCCGTTGTTCTTTGGGAGGGCGCGTTTCAGCGTGGACCGGGAAAGAGCAGTGTAGGCATGAATCTGGCGCGTGCCTTGTGCGGCACAGGGCAAATCGACAAGGCGCGAGATACTACCCAGAGAGTATTGCAGTTCAATCCGGATCTGGAAGTGGCGAAGAAGCTGTTGAGCGGGCTGAATGCGACTCCGCCAAAATGCGGCAAGTAGCTGGGCGGGCTCGCATGCTGCAATTGCTGCCAGACGAAATCCTGGACTTGATTGAGTCAGATAGCGTGGTTATTGCGCCGCGCAAATCGACCTCTCGATTTTGTGTGCGATCACCCCGATCGCTGCCGCCGAATCGTGTTGCGGCTGGATGGCGTCCCGTGCGCAGGTTACTATGCGGATACTCCGAGTGGGTCAGATTTCAGCCAAATCGATTTTGTTAAAGCGAGAAATTCTTTCCAGGGGAATTTGGACCTATCGTACAAAACAATTATTGACGTCGCGCTGTAGCCGCTTGACATCATCCATTTCAGAATATAGTGTTACAGACGCTCTAGTCGGGGCGGGCAGGGGTTGCCCCATACCTGACGCTTCCAGAGTTTGGAACCTAAAATCTTGCGCGTGACAGTCAGCAACCGAGTCGCTGGACTATTTACTTCAGGTGCCGAAGGGTCCCCTGTTTTTTTGAGCACCGCTCTTTTCTTCTTCTCCACTTCAACAGCAACAAAAGTTTCCAGCAGCGAAATGCAGTGGCTTCGCGAGCCGGGCGGCTATCAAGCGGCGCGGCCGGAATACCATTGCGGAGGGTGAAATGACGAAACGGTGGGTGTTGTCTTTATTTGGGTGCATGATTCTGGCATTGGCTTCGACCGCAGCATATGGTCAGGCGGTGTTCGGGAACATCATCGGTACCGCGACCGATCCGCAGGGTGCGGCCGTCGCGGGTGCAAAGGTGACTGTAACCAGTACGACCAAGGGCACGGCGGTCACAACCACAACGAATGAGTCCGGCAACTACAACGTGACTCACTTGATTCCCGACGTATATAAAGTCAGATTCGAGTCGTCGGGATTCAAAGGGTTCGAACAGGGAAGTGTTCCCGTCTTTGCCGATGGCACGGAGCGTGTGGATTGTCAGTTCGCCGTGGGTTCAGCCACTGAAACCATGGAAGTGACCGGCGAAGCGCCCCAGTTGCAGACCGACAAGTCTGACGTGGCTATCGAGTATAACCAGACCTATGTTCAGGACCTGCCCACCCTAAACCGCAACTTCACCCAGTTCGAGTTGATGTCTCCGGGCACGCAGAAACTGACGGGCTGGAGCCACGCGGCGACGGAAAACCCGCAGGGCGGCCAGCAAATCTTTGTCAACGGCCAGCATTTCAGCGGAACTAACTTCCAGTTGGACGGCACCGACAACCAGGACCCGATTCTGGGCATTATCGTCATCAACCCCAACCTGGACGCCGTATCGGAAGCGAAAATCGCTCTCCAGCAGTATGACGCCGAGATGGGCAAGGCGATCGCCGGGTACGTAACCGTGCAGACCAAGTCGGGCAGCAATGACATCCACGGCAGCGCCTTCTGGTTCCGGCGTACCGACGCCAACCAGGCGCGTGATCCTTTCGCGCAGTACGCTCCCGATCCGAACACCGGCCGCTTCATTCCCGCCAGCAAATGGCAGCAGTTTGGCGGATCGATTGGCGGCGCGATCATCAAGAACAAGTTGTTCTATTTCGGCGACTACCAGGGCACACGGCAGTCTTCCGGCGTAACCAATGTGTTGAGCATCCCGACCGCACTGGTACAGAACACCTGCAGTCAGACTACGGGGTTCTGTAACCTCAGCGAGTACCTCGGACAGGTCAACGGCGGTGGCCAGGTCTATGACCCCAACAGCAGCGTAAAGCCCGACGGCAGCGGCCGTACGGCGTTCGTGGGGAACCTGATTCCCAACAGCATGATCTCGCCGCAGGCGCGCTCGATCCTGGCTCTGTTCCCTCAACCGAACTCTACCGGCAACGCCAACGGCACCACGAACAACTACGTAGCCGGCGGTTCTGGTCCGTTTAACCAGAATGGATTCGACGCCCGCATTGACTGGGTTGCCTCCCAGACCATGAACGTGTTTGGCCGTTATAGTCAGGATTGGTACAGCCTCTCCGGTGCACCGACACTGGGCAAAGCTGGCGGCACTGGTTTCGGCCTTGGGCCGGGACTGGCTGGCAGTTCGAACATCCACAATTACAGCGTGTCGGTGGGCGCTACCAAGACGCTCAGTAGCACGCTGCTGTTGGATCTCCGGTTTGGCTGGATGCACTACAACCCCCAGACCCACAAGTACTTTGAAGGCGCGACGCCAATGTCCAACATCGGTGTCCCGGGCTTGAATATCACCAATCAAGGCGCTCTGACAGCGCTGTTTACCTCAGGACTGCCGGCGTTTCAGGGTGACGGTACGCTCTCCAACTGGGGCGAAGGCTTGAACGTTGGACGTTGCAACTGTCCGCTGATTGAAGATGAGAACCAGTACCAAGGCGTTGTGAACATGACCAAGAACTGGGGCAACCACTCGTTCAAGTTTGGTGCTGACATCCGCAGCGCCAGCAACCTGCGAGTTCCCAGCGACGCCAACCGCACCGGCGTGTTGACCTTCAGCAAACAGGGCACTTCCAACGCAGGCGCAGGTGGCATCGATCTCGCGACATTCCTCTTTGGCAACGTATCGAGCTTCCAACGCTTCGTAAGTACCAGTCTGACTGCCGCCGAGCACCAGTGGCGTTACTTCTTCTACGGACAGGACACCTGGCGTATCACGCCGAAGTTGACCATGAACTACGGTTTGCGCTGGGAACTGTACATGCCGGAGTCGGTTAACGGCCAAGGCCAGGGCGGCTTTGCCAATCCACAACAGGGCATCATCCGGGTCGCCGGATACGGGCCCTATAATATGAGCGGCAACATCAACAACGACTGGCACGCCTTCGCACCGCGCTTCTCCCTGGCCTATTCGATGAACGAGAGGACCGTGGTCCGCGTGGGCTTTGGCACCAGCTATGACATCGGCGTTTTCGGTTCGAACTTTGGACACGCTGTGACTCAGAACTTGCCGGTTTTGGCCAACCAGAACCTGGATGCAACCAACAACCCGAACAATCCAGCGGGCGCTTCAACCAACCTGTATCCGGCGTTCAATCTGGCGCAAGGGCCGGTTGGGTACGTGTTCCCGACGATTCCGACCAGCGGCATTCTGCCGCTGGGTGGACCGACGGGTTCGGTACAGCCCCGCATGCGTCCGACATCGCAAGTGCTGCCCTCAGTGACCACCTGGAATCTCAGTATTCAGCGGCAGATGACCAACTCCATGACCTTGGATCTGGCCTACATCGGCAGCTTGGGCCGGCACGGATTCGCTGGCGACGGTTCAGCGTACAACCTGAATCCAGTCAATATTCAGAACTGGGCACTGACGCAGGCAAATATTGTTACGCAGAGTCAGCGTCAGTACTACAACAACATGTTCAGCACGCCGTACAACGGAACCAACATCGTATGTTGCAACGGTGGCATCATGGGCAACTACTTTGGGAACAACACGAACAGCAACTACAACGCCTTGCAGGTAAAGGTACAGCAGAACATGGCGCACGGACTGCAGTTTATCGCCCACTATACGTGGTCGAGGTCCTTGCACTATGACGCCAACTACTTTGCTGTAACCCCGAGAGTCGCTTATGGTCCCGATGACCAGAACCGTAACCAGGTGTTCGTGTTGAACCTGGTTTACCAACTGCCGTTCGGCAAGGGCAAGGCATTTGGCGGCAATGCGGGCAAGGCTGAGAACCTGATCATTGGCGGCTGGCAGATCACGTCAACCACCAACTGGAGCAGCGGCCTGCCGTTCACTCCGAGCTATTCCAACTGCGGTCAGGACCAGGACGTAGGCGTCTGCCGTCCCAACGTAGGCAATCTGGCTAGCTGGCAGATGGGCGCGGGATCGTTTGATCCGGTAACCCATTCGGTGGTGTTCTTCACCCCAATTGCAACCATGGCGAATCCGTGCACGAATTACGGTGCATGGGCGAGGCCTTGCGGCGGTACTCTTGGTAACTCCGGCTTCGACTATCTCTACGGAGTGCGCTCGTTCACGACCGATGCAACGATCATGAAGAACTTCGCCTTGACGGAGCGGTTCAATCTGCAGTTCCGTATGGACGCGTTCAACCTGTTCAACCATCCGGTGTATGGCTTCAGCGCAAACCAAGGCAACACTTGTATCGACTGCGGCGGCAACGCTGGCTTGATCCAGGCACTGGATGCAAACGTATCCATGCGTGCTCTGCAGTTCGCACTTCGCCTGTCGTTCTAATTCGGGCGATGGAGAACCAAGTACCAGGAGGGAGTTGAGAAACTCCCTCCTGAGTTAAGAGTTTGAATTCTGGTCTTGCTGGATTCGTAAGCTGCACGACCTTTCTTTAACGCCCCTGCTGCCCACCAGCGGGGGCATTTTTCTGCCGCACCGGAGCGAATCAGCTTCTCGCGAGACGGCCGGTCGTAGGTCCGGTTGGGCACGCCTGCTGAACCCAAACTTTAAGGTCTGGCGGGGCACCGGGAATAGAATGAACTAGACTCGATGCCTTCGGTTGCTGGCGTGCCAACGAAAGCCGAACATGTATAGCAAGCGCACAACTCTTTGGTTCCTGGGAATCCTCATCCTCTTTGTGTTGGCGTTCGCGTTCGTCATTACGCAGACGTTCATTTATCCGGTTGCAGCGTCCATCATCCTTGCTGTGGTCTTCTACCCTGTACACGAGCGAATCCTCAGGTGGACCAAGGGCAAAGCTGGGACTGCTTCACTGCTCTCAACGCTGGCGTTGCTCTTCCTCTTCGGCGTTCCTATGTTCATCATCATTATGTTGGCTGCGAATGAGGCCGTCACCGCCGCGCAATATTTGACGCGCATGAGCGCGGAGCAGGGTGGATTCACATTGTTCCTGACGACCCTGGCGGCACGCGGGTTGAAGTTTGTCGGACGCTGGATCGACGTCTCAAAGTATGACATTCAAGGCGCAGTCCGCTCGCATGTCCAGCAAGCCGGGGTTCTCGTCCTGGGATCGGGTGCGGCGATCCTTGGCAATTTTGCGCGCCTGATAGCCAAGTCTCTGATTGCGCTCGTGGTGGTCTTCTTCTTATTCAGGGATGGTCGAGACTGGATTCACCGGGCAGAAGAGATTATTCCGCTGTCGCCAGGACAGGCGCGCAAATTATTCAGCAACATTTCTGACACCATTGTCGCCAATGTATACGGCATTCTCTCCGTAGGAGTGGCGCAGGGCATTTTAACGGGGATTGCGCTGGCGATTGTGGGCTTCGAGTCGCCTCTACTTCTGGGCCTTAGCGCTGCATTCGCTTCCATTGTGCCCGTGCTGGGGGCGGCCCTGGTATGGGCACCCGCCGGACTCTATCTGCTCTTTACCGGTGCCACATGGAAGGGCGTGTTCGTACTTATCTGGGGAGTGGCAGTGATCAGTACGGCCGACAACATTATCAGGCCGTGGGTGGTGAGCGGCAAGGTCGAACTGCATCCGCTGGTGCTGTTGTTCTTCATCCTGGGCGGCGTCGAGGCCTTTGGATTCCTGGGGCTGTTCCTGGGGCCTGTCATCGCCTCAGTGCTGACCGTCCTTTTCGGTATGATCCGCGAGGAACTCACTCGCAATGATGGCCGGCCGGAATCAACAATTGCTACTGGTCCAACTGGGGCATGAAAGTAGAGAAACTGGCGGTAGCTGTGGAAACCAACGTTTCATTCCGCGTCACACGCCGGGAGCACTAGAGAAAAGAGAGCGGCTGACCCTTATGCGCGCACGGTTCATGGCTGCTGGAATCAAGTTGTGGTTGGCGCAACAAATGATGCAGTTTACTGACGGGTAGGCTGTTTTCCCCCACAATAACTATCGAAAGTTGTTGACAGGAGTGTGCCTGATACGCAATCCTGCATTGTGATGACTCGCAACCGGGCGACCGCAAAACTCTCTGCAGCTCATGCTAGCCTGTCGGAAAAATTGAAACACCTGAGCCCCAAACGGCAGGAGATAATCCGTCCAGTGCTGGAGAATCCGCGACCGTTCGTGCTGCTCAGCGTGCGCGCCCTTGCTAATCGCTTGGGTACCGATCCAGCCACGACCGTCCGCATTGTCCAGGGGTTGGGCTTCGAAACCTATAAGGAATTTCAGCGCCATTTGCACGATCTCTCGGTGGCCTACGCGACTTCTCTGGATACCATGAAAGCGGCTGAGAGGGAGGGGACTGGACCCGCATCCATGGTTCGCGCCGCACTGCAGCGTGATATGCAGAACCTGCAGGCACTCAACAATAGTTTGGATGCAAGCAAGATCTGTGCCTTAGCCAAGCGGTTATATGCAGCCCCTAAGATACTTCTGCTGGGCGGAGATGCTGCGACTTCCCTGGTGCACCACCTGGAATATCACCTCACCTTGATCGGCTTGCCGGTGCTGTCGGCCACCACGGCAGGCCGGGTCAGTCACGTGGTCCGTAATGTGGGGCGCAAGGACCTGGCCATTGGCTTCAGCTTCCGGCGCGGACTGCGGCAGACGGTCGAGGGTCTGCAGACAGCCAAGCGCAATGGATCCTATACTGTTGCCATCACCGATACATTTGTTTCGCCCTTGGCACGTGCGGCCGACGAGTGCTTCATCGCTTCAGTGGAAACGCCGTCGTTTGGCGCCTCCTATGTGGCGCCAATGGCCTTGATCGATGCCGTGGTGGCCGCCGTCGGTAACGTGAAGCGCAAAAGCATCATGTCGCTGATCAAGCAGGCCGACGAGGAACAGCGGCGCGGCTTCCGCTGGTATCAGGCCGAATTCTAGATACAATACCCGCTGAATACCCTCGCTTTCCGAAGCGACCCACGACCTATGCGAGACGAAGTCGTCACCATACGACACTGCCACGCCATCGATGAGTTCGAGCAGATGGTGGAGTTAGAGATTGCGGTGTGGAAGTTCGTCGAGCGAGACGTCGTGCCCTCACAGATGTACGTGGTAGCCTCCAAGATCGGTGGGCAGGTGCTGGGCGCCTTCGTCGGGAGAAAAATGGCCGGATTCCTTCTGGCTTATCCCGGAATCCGCGACGGCAGTCCGTACCTTCATTCGCACATGGCCGCGGTGCTGCCGGAGTTCAGCGATCTTGGAATTGGGCGGAGGCTAAAATTGGCGCAGCGCGAGGATGCGCTGGCGCGAGGGATTTCACTGGTGGAATGGACGTTCGATCCACTGCAGTCGAAGAACGCGTACTTCAACATCTGCCGCCTCGGTGCCGTCACACGGCGCTACCTCACAAACGTCTACGGGAACACGACCAGTCCCCTTCATGGCGGCCTGCCAACGGATCGTCTCGTGGCAGAGTGGCACTTGGAGTCAGAAAGGGTGGTTGACCTCCTTGGGGGCAAAGAACCAGCGCGCGGGCCCAGTGTCGAGCGCGTTCGTATTGTCATGGACGAGGCATCGGCGCACTCTGTAGCCGAGATCCAGTCGCAGGCACGTGAGCGGTTCCTGGAGCTATTCGCTGCTGGGTACACGGTGATGTGGTTTGAGCGGGAGCCTGCCGGCGGTTCCTATATCCTGGCGAAGCCGTGAAGACCTAAGTAGTGAAGCTCCCTTATTTTATTCGCCTGCGATCCAGCCGAGAGTCGTCGTACAGCGGCAAGTAAAGCTCGCCCTGGGTGCGCTCACCGATGTCCTTCAGCGCGGTTATTGCGTACTCCTGAAAGTGCGGCGACTGGCGATGGGCTTCCAGTGCCGCGTCGTTGCGGTACTGCTCATAAATGAAGAAGAGTCGCGGATCGGCGCGATGCCGATGCACGATGTACATCAGGCAGCCAGGTTCTTGACGCGAGGCCGCCTGCAGCTTGATGAATATCTCCGCGACTTCGGCTTCATGTCCCGGATTAGCCACCCAGGTTACAGCCAGTACGACCATGTGCCACTCCTGGCAGGCGTATTACTTGCCGCCGACTGCGTCGAGCTCGCTGGAAAATGCATCCACGAAAATTGTCTGCTCGCGGTCCGGACCAGTGGAGATAATTCCCACTTTCGCCCCGGTTTCCTTCTCCACAAACGCGAGGTAGCTCTTGGCCTTTGCAGGAAGACGATCATACTCGGCAATGCCGTAGGTCTCGCAGTGCCATCCCGGCAGCTTGGTATAGATGGGTTCGATTTTCTCGTACCCCGAAGCCTGCGCTGGGATCTCCTCTGTTTCCTTGCCATCAATCCTATAGCCGACGCAGACAGGGATTTCCGCTAGATCATCCAGCACATCGAGCTTCGTGACGACCAGCCATCCGGTTCCGTTGATCATGTTGGAGTAGCGCAGCAGGGGCAGATCGATCCAGCCGGTGCGGCGCGGACGTCCCGTGACGGCGCCGAATTCATTGCCTTTCTTGCGTAACGCCTCGCCAACTTCGTCGTTCAATTCCGTGGGGAACGGACCTCCGCCCACTCGCGTGCAGTAGGCCTTGGTCACGCCGGCAACCATCGTGATGGCGTTTGGCGGGACACCCGTGCCGGTTGCAGCTCCGCCCGATGTCGCGCTCGATGAAGTTACAAACGGATAGGTGCCATGATCGATGTCAAGCATCGTGCCCTGGGCGCCCTCAAACATCACCGAGTGGCCGTCGGCGATCGCGCGATTCAGCAACAGCGCGGTGTCGGTGACGAACGGAGCCACGCGATCGGCGACCTCAGCGTAGTCGATATACATCTTGTCAGGATCGATGGGTTCACTGTTGAACAGGGCGTGTGCAATAGTGTTCTTCTCGCGGCAGGCATTGTCGATATGCTTCTTGAGCAACGCCTTGTCCATCAGGTCCTGTACACGCAGACCACTGCGCGCCATCTTGTCTTCATAGGTGGGGCCGATACCGCGCGAGGTGGTGCCGATCTTCACCCGTCCGGGAGCGTTCTCCGCGGCTAACTCGATCATGCGGTGGTAGGGCAGGATAACATGCGCACGGTTGCTGACGAACAGGTTGCCATCCACCTTCACACCGGTAGCGCGTAACGCATCGACTTCCTTCATGAAGGCGAAGGGATCCAGTACCACGCCATTGCCGATCACACCGCGGCAGCCCTCGCGCAGCACACCGCAGGGGATGAGCTGTAGGATGAACTTCTTGCCCTTGATAGTGACCGTGTGCCCGGCATTGTGGCCGCCGGAATAGCGCGCTACCACGCTGAACCGTTCGGAGAGAACGTCAACGATCTTGCCCTTGCCTTCGTCGCCCCATTGCGCGCCGACGATAACCGCCGTCTTGCCAGTTTTCAACTTGCTGCTCCGCTCTGTGGCCGCACACAGCGGCAGGCGCCGGTGCTGAGCGACCGCTCAGATTTCCACACAACTCGCCAATAATTTGCGAAAGTGATTACAAAATGCAGGGATATTCGCTAACAGACGGGCTGTGCAACCCTTTGATTTTACAGTTCAGCTCTGACCGAAGCAAATTCTCAAGACGACCGATGGGAGCTTGCGCAATACCGTAAACTGGAATTCCATGCCAGAGTTGCCTGAAGTCGAAACCATCGCCCGTGGCCTGCATAACCGTGTAGCAGGCGACACCATCGAATCCGTATGGCTGGGCGAGAAGCCTGAGCCGCTTAAGTCTCCAGCCAGTGAAATAGCGAAGGTGTTGGAAGGCTCGCGCATCGTTGAGGTGCGGCGAGTGGGCAAGCACATCGTGTTTGACCTTGAACGCACGGGCAAGAAGAAACGCGATACGGTCTTGCGCGGGCAGTGGATTGTTCACCTCGGAATGACTGGCCGCATGCAGGTCACAACCCCTGACGCGGAGCTTGCTAGACACACGCACGTGGTTGCGAAACTAACGTCAGGCAGGGAAGTGCGATTCGTCGATCCGCGCCGATTCGGGCGGTTGGCGGTCGTTCACTTGGATTCGCAAATGACTACAGGATTCGCCGCGCCCGGAGACGAGCCTCTGGACTCACAGATCGAACGCTTTGTGACGCTGTTCCGTGGACGTAAAACTCCCATTAAGAGCGCGCTACTCAACCAGAAACTGCTGAGCGGTGTGGGTAATATTTATGCTGACGAGTCGCTGTTTCGCTCCGGAATTCGGCCTCGGCGGCGTGCTGCTTCGCTCACGCGCGAGCAATTGCGCAAGTTGCATGTGGCCCTTCAGGAAGTGCTGCGCGAAGCCATCGCGCTGGGCGGGTCCTCGGTGAGCGATTATGTGGGTGCCGACGGTGAAGAAGGCTTTTTTCAATTACAACATCGGGTGTACGGTAGGGAGGGCGAGCCATGCCTGGCCTGCGGTGCAGCGATCAAGAGGGTAGTCATCGCTGGGCGAAGCAGTCATTATTGTTCTCATTGTCAAAAGTAGTTGGCACGGGTCAGACCGTTGTTGAACAGTTAGTTTGTTGAAGAACCTAAGGGAGCCACACGGCTGATATGGGCGATTATTCCATTGGAGTAGATCTGGGCGGTACCAACCTCCGCATTGCCGCTGTCGATAGCGATGGGAAGCTGCTGGAAAAACTGACGCTGGGCGCCGAGGTCAAGCGCGGTCGCGATTTCGTGATTGCCGAGATGTGCGACGCGATTCAAACGCTGCGCACGAAATACCACGGCGCAGGCGAACTGGTGGGCATTGGCATCGGCGTGCCGGGTTTCATCGATATGGCAGCGGGGATGGTGATGGAGTCGCCAAACCTGCCCGACTGGACGAGTTTTCCGGTGCGCGACGAGATCGAGGAACGCCTTGGTACCAAGGTCATTCTTGAGAACGACGCCAATTCCGCGGCGATGGGCGAGAAATGGCTTGGAGCTGCCCGCGAATACGATCACATGGCGATGTACACTCTCGGAACCGGCGTGGGCGGCGGACTGATCTTCAACGGACGCTTGTGGCACGGTATGACCGGCATGGCGGGCGAACTGGGACACTTCAACATTTACGCCGATGGACATCCGTGCGGATGCGGAAGCCGTGGCTGCCTTGAGCAATATGCTTCGGCCACCGCGGTCGTGCGCATGGCTCGGGAAGCAATAGGGCGTGGCGAGTCGGTCGAACTGGAACGCCTTTCGCACGATGCGGTGCAATTTACTTCGCGGTCCATCTACAACCTCGCGGTGCAAGGCGAAGCGGCGGCGAAGGCGATTTTCGAAAACGTCGGACGCGCGTTGGGAATTGGTGTGGGAGCGATGGTCAACTCGCTCAATCTCCCGATCTACGTGATTGGCGGCGGAGTTTCCAGTTCGTGGGACGCTTTTGCTCCGGCCATGTTCGAAGAAATGAAATTCCGTTCGGTGATCTATTCGCTGACGTTGCCAGCCAAAGTTGGTCATGATAAGGGCACGATCGTCACTCGGGCGCTGCTGGGAAGCGATGCTGGGTTGTACGGCGCAGCGCGTCTGCCGCTGCTGGAGAGTTTCACCCAGACGGAGACAGCGCGGCAGTAATTGCAATTCACTTTTCGTCGAGAACAGGCTAGGGCCGGCGTTTCTTGTCCTTGTCGCTGGCCGGACGCTGCGGGGCCGGCCGAGTTTGCGTTGATCGGTTGGTCGAAGAGGTCGCCGATTTCAGGCGCGCCACTTCCTGAACCGTCAGGTGGCGAAACTTTCCCGGCTCGATGTCGAGTTCCAGAGGACCGTAACGCACACGCCTGATCTTTTCGACGTCGTGTCCGACTTGCTTGAACATGCGCCGGATTTGCCGATTGCGGCCTTCGATCAGTGTGATTTCGTACCATGGGTTCTCGGCGTCGCGAACCAGCTTGATTCGCGCTGGGCCTGTCTTCACCGCTTTGGAGCGACGCGGCGCTGCCTTGGCGTTCAGCTGGCCTTCGCGTGTCTTCAGCGGAGTCCGGTCCGGTGGCAGGAAGATTCCTGCGCGCAGCTTCTCAATCGCAGAATCCGCAGGTTTGCCGCTGATCTTGACTACGTATGTTTTCGGCACATGCGACGAGGCGTGGGTAAGCTTCTGGGCCAGCGCGCCATCGTTCGTCAGCAGCAGTAGACCTTCGCTTAAGTAATCGAGCCGACCAACCGGATAAATGCGCGCTGCCACTCCAGGTACAAGATCCATCACGGTTGGACGTCCTTCCGGGTCGGTGACCGTGGTGACGTGTCCCTTGGGCTTGTTGAGCACGATGTAAACATGCCGTTGGGCGCTGCCCAGCGGTTGGCCGTTGATCTTGATGTTATCGACTTCGGGGTCGGCCTTGGAGCCGAGCTCGGTGACAGTCTGGCCGTTGACCGAAACCAGTCCCGCGGTAATCAGTTCCTCGGCCTTGCGACGTGAGGCGATACCGGCGGCGGCGATGATTTTCTGTAATCGTTCAGCAGGCATGGACGCTCGTTTCCGGGCGTGGATGGCGAAGGGTCCGCGAGTCCCGGTTCGGGATTTCCGGAGTAGCGAAACGGGGTACCCCCCTCCCCCCTATTTTCGCAAAGTCATGAAAACAAGAGGTTAATTGTGCTGAGTCCGTGCAAAGTCCTAGATTGAAAGGAGTTAGAGGCAAAGTCCTCCAAAATAAGGACTTACGAGAGAAATCTTGTTTGTGAGGAACGGCGAATTGTTGAAAAGCTCGGAACGGCAGGCAGGCTGCCAAGCGGCGCTGGTGTTGAATCACACAGTCACGCTGAGGAGGCGTGCGGAAAGCGTCCAGACACACCACCGCCCTATCCTTCCGAGAGCCATTATATTCGGCGGTCGATCGCATACCAAGCATCGTAGTCACCCATCGATGTGATGTCACTCTGAGGCGTTTTGAGGATCCGGCACGGGCTCGCCAGGCTCCGCTTCGTCAACGGTGGGCGAGGCCTCGGCCTCCGGAACGGGAGCAATCTCCGCGGTTGCCTGCTCGAACAACCCCGCTTGCGGATCGCCCAGCTTCTCGAACTCTTCCATGCTGGGCAACTCGGCGACGTTGTTCAATCCGAAGCGAAGCAGGAACTCTTTTGTAGTCTTATAGAGAATGGGCCGGCCAATGACCTGTTTGCGGCCTGAGGTCGTGATCAACTTACGGTCGAGCAGAGTGGCGATGACTCCCGAGGAATCGACGCCGCGAATCTCGCTGATCTCGGGCACAGTGACTGGCTGTTTGTAGGCGATGACGGCCAGTGTTTCCAACGCTTGCATCGAAAGTCGAACCGGCGGCTTCAGGCTCTTGGCGAAGTTCACGACCACGTCGTGATGCTCGGGCTTGGTGCCCATGCGGTAGCCACCAGCAATCTGGCGAATCTCCATGCCGCGGTTGCCATCGGAATACTCGACCATCAGTTCCTTCAGAATTCCACCGATGTGCTCTTTGACGCGTTTCGAGTCTTCCTTGTCGAGTTCGGCTTTCTGTTCTTGCGTGAAATCGTCCGGTGTGAGCAGTTTTCCGTCGAAGTAATCCGGGCGGGATTCAGCGTCAGCTACCTCTACGACAACGTCTTCTCCCGGTTCCTCATCGGCGAATTCGTCTTCTTCGACCTCGGGCTTGCCGTCGGATACGACTTCATTCAGTGCCAGGCGCGCTTCTTCTTCGGCGCGCAATTCGGCGAGCACCGCATGCTTGAGCAGGGCAGCGAGTTGATTGAGTGTGACCGGTTCTTCGGTCGCGTAGATCAGAGCTTCGACTTTGGCTTTAACGCTCATTCGTAATCAGGAAATTCAGTCGTCTTTCCAAAAATTGTGACGTCCGCGGAGAGTCTGTGTACCAGCTCGTGCCGCCGCTACGCGGCTCTCTCACTTATCTACTTGACCGCGGGCTCACGCCCGCGGCTAAGACAAATATCGCCGCTGCGCGGCTGCCACTCCACGAACCATTCCTACGCCTGACATTTGAATCTACCGCCAGTCGTCCTTCACCGGTGGATTTTCCGCCATGAGCGAATCGAAGTTGGTGTACTTCTTCAACACAATCTCGCCAAACACGTTGTCCTGCCGCGCCAGCACTGCCTGCAAGCGTATCAGTTCCAGGATGGCGAGAAATGCACAGACCAGTGCCCCGCGCGAACGCAAGCTGCGCAGAAGATGTTTCAGGCGGATGGGCTTGTCTTCCAGCGACAATCGCCGGCGCACGAAATCGATCATCTGCGATACGGTGACGTTGTCTTCTTCCACCTCGAAAGTTGGCTTGCTGCGCGCGCGGTTCAGGATTTGCTGAAACGTCTTGACCAGGTCCACAACGTCAGCGGCCAACTCCGGCTCGGCGCCCTCCGCGTTCCTGAATTCCTTGAGGGATGGGTTTGACCATACCGCCTCTTCGACGTGCTGCTTCTGGAGCAGCATCTGGGCCGCGGACCTGTAGCGTTCATGTTCAAGTAACCGATTGACCAACTCCATGCGCGGATCTTCGAGCAGGCCGGTCGCATCGGGATCGCGCGGCAGCAGCATCTTCGACTTGATGTGAATCAGCAGGGAAGCGGTGTAGATGAACTCTGCCGCGACATCAACGTCGAGCTGCTTCATGTTCTCGACGTACTTCAAATACTGCGCGGTGATCTTCGCGATCGGGATGTCGTAGATATCGATATCCTGCTTGCGGATGAGATCAAGCAGCAAGTCGAGCGGGCCATCGTAAACCTCGCCCACCATCACCGAGAACGACGATTCGTTGGCGTCTTCTTTGCGCGCGGTGGCACGCGTCGCCTCGGGCGTCGCGGCTGGCGGGTTGGCGGATTGTGGCTGATCTGGCATCAATTATCGATTTTCCGTGTCCGGCTTAGGTACTTCATACGAGAATGACAAGTTAGCGGCATCCCGCACTTCTTCCATCGTGGTTTCCGCTGCGGCACGCGCCTTGGCTGAGCCTTGCTCCAGTAAGTCCCAAGCCAGCCTGGGGTCGGCCTCATACTTCGCCCGCCGCTCCTGGATAGGCGCGAGCACTTCCCAGAGACTGTCGGCCGCCCACTTTTTGCACTCGATGCAGCCGATGCCCGCGGTCCGGCACCCATCGTAAACGTTCGCCATGGTGTCGGTGCTGCTAAAGATTTTATGCAAATCGCCCACCGGGCAGACATCCGGATTTCCCGGATCGCTGCGGCGAATACGCGCCGGGTCCGTCACCATGGTTTTCAACTTCGCGCGCAGCGATGCTTCCGGCTCGCTCAGCAAGATTGTATTGCCGTACGACTTCGACATCTTGCGGCCATCGGTGCCTGGAAGCTTAGCTGCAGGCGTGAGCAGCGGCTTTGGTTCCGGAAAGACAAAAACCCGCTGCTGGTCGCGACCGTCGGAGCTGACCTTGCGGGGATAAAACTGGTTGAACCGCCTCGCCACTTCGCGGGTCAACTCCACGTGCGGTACCTGGTCTTCTCCGACCGGAACAAAATCCGCCTGGTACATGAGTATGTCAGCGGACTGCAACAGGGGATAGCCCAGGAATCCGTAGGTGCTGAGGTCCTTGTCCTTGATATTCTCGCGCTGTTCTTTGTAGCTTGGAACGCGTTCCAGCCATCCCAAGGGTGTGATCATGCTGAACAGCAAATGCAACTCGGCATGCTGTGGCACATGCGACTGAATGAACATCGTACTGCGTTCGGGATCGAGACCCGCGGCGAGGTAGTCGATCATGACCTCAAGCGAATTCTGCTTGATGTTGCGCGTGTCGGCGTAATCCGTGGTGAGGGCGTGCCAGTCGGCGATAAAGAAGAAGCAGTCGTAGTCGTCCTGCAGGCGCACCCAGTTGCGCAGGGCGCCAACGTAGTTGCCGAGGTGGAGCTTTCCA
>DATBZX010000356.1:0-3458 GCA_036512955.1 Terriglobales bacterium | reverse complement strand
GTCTTGGCATCGACCACCATGACGTGAGTTCCACGGGTGATAAACAGACGGTTGGCATCGCTGTCGTAAGTGAGGTAGTCCCAACCACCTTCGCCGCCGAGCTTGGAGCGGTCGGCAAGTTTGTAGGACTTTTGAGCAAATGCCGGAATCGCAACCAGCGTAGCGGCCGCGAGGATAAGAGCAAAGATTCGTTTCATTACTTCTCCTTCATTCGTTATTGCAATTTGTTCTCTGCGTGACTGAGGTAATAGTGAACCGCCGGAGTGATGATCAGCGAGAGCACCATGGAAATTGCGATTCCGCCGATAACGGCGATGGCCAGCGGTTGCAGCATCTGCGATCCCGCGCCCAGCGCAAGCGCCAGCGGCAACATGCCTGCCGCGGCTGCGAGCGCCGTCATCAGGATTGGACGGAGACGGCGGCGTCCGGCCTGGATCATCGCATCGTGTGCTGAATGGCCCAGGCTGCGAAATTTCTGGTCGGCATCGAGCAGCAGAATTCCGTTCTTGGCTACGATGCCGATAACCATAATCAAACCCATGAACGACGCGATGTTGAACGTTGTTCGCGTGATCAGCAGCGCGAGGAAGACACCCGAGGTCGAGAGCAGAGCCGAGGCAAGGATCGAAACTGGCGCCGCCAACGTACGGAACTCGAACAGCAACACCAGGAACACCAGCAATACGGCGAGTATCAGCACCAGCAGCAGGTCATGGAACGATTGCTGCTGCTCCTCGTAGGTTCCGCCATACACCACGCGGATTGACGACGGTATATGTAATCCCGTTACCACCTTCTGAACTGCCGCGATCCCGCTACCCAGGTCGAGCCCCTCGAGACGTGCGGTGACTGCTACATCCCGTTGCAGGTTTTCGCGCCGGATCTCCGTCTGCCCCGGCAGTTCTTTGATCTCAGCCAAAGAACCGAGGGTTGCGGTGCGGCCAGACGCGCTGTTTAGCAACGTATTGCTCATCGCCGCGAGCGATCCGCGGTTGACTTCCGGATAGCGTACTCGCACGGTGTAGGCGATGTCCTGCTGAATGACCGGCGTGGCCGCTGGTTCGCCCTCTAGAATCGCGCTGGCATTGATGGCGACTTCCTCGGGCGTAAATCCAGCGCGCGCCGATACGGTTGGATCCACCTGGAACACCGTCGCGGGACCGCTGATGGTGTTCTCGATGCCGTTGCGCATGTCCACCACACCCTTGATGTCGTGAATGGCATCGCCCACTTTAGGGGCCCATTGCGCCAACAGCGCGGGATCGGGCGAAAACATTTTTATCTGTACGGGCTCCGGCGCATTCGACAGATCGCCGATCATGTCCTGCAAGACTTGCACGAATTCGACTTCGAGGCCGGGCTCCTCTTTTTCGACGCGGGCACGCAACTCGGAAATAACTTCTTCTCCGCTGCGGCTGCGCTTGCTCTTCAGCTTGACCGCGATGTCGCCTCGGTTGGCCTCGGTCACGGCCGCCAGCCCTAACTCCAACCCGGTACGGCGCGATGTGCTTTCAACCTCGGGAATGCCGTGCAGCATCTGCTCGATGTGGCTGACCATGCGATTGGTTTCCTGCAGGGAACTGCCGGCGGGCGAAAGATAGTCGACGATGAATCCGCCTTCGTCCATTTCCGGTAGCAGGTCTGTACCGAGCAATTGATAGCAGCCGTAAGACGCGATCACCAGCACTGCCGCGAAAAGCGCAATCCATCGGGGACGGTCGAGCGCGAAACGCAGCCATCGTTCGTAAAACTCCACAACCCGCCGGAAGCGCCCGGTCAGCGCCGCATCCTCGGCAGCCAGCACCTTTGCTTCGTCGCTTGAATCGGCATCGGTCAATTTCTTGGGAGTTGTCGCGTCGCCGTGATGCCCTCGAATGAAGTACTGGCTGAGGGTGGGCGTCCATGACAATGCCAAGGCCAGCGAAGTCAGCAGCGACACGCCGACGGTGATGGCCAGCGCGCGAAAGAACACGCCGGTGACTCCGCTGATCGCAATGAGCGGAAGAAATACAACGATCGGCGTAATCGTTGATCCGATCAGTGGTGCGGTAATTTCGCTCAACGCGCTACGGATGGCTTCCAGCCTTCCTTGACCCGCATCGCGGTGCAGTGCGACGTTCTCTACCACCACAATTGCGTCGTCGATCACCAGCCCGACGGCGGCTGCCAATCCGCCCAGCGTCATCAGGTTGAAGCTTTGGTTGAGCAGTTTGAGCGCGATGAAAGCGATGAATACTGTCGCAGGAATTACCAACACCGCGACAATCGAGGCTCCCCAGTCGCGTAGAAACAGCACCATGATCAGCGATGCCAGAACGATTCCAATCAGGATCGCGTCGCGCACGCTGTGGATGGAATCGGTGACCAGGCCGGACTGGTCGTAGTACGGCTCCAGATGAATGCCGGGCGGCAGCGATTGCCGGATACGTTCGACTTCGGCGTGGACTTCATTGGCAACCTCAACCGTATTGCTGTCGGGCTGTCGATTTACGGCGAGCAGGACTGCCGGCTTACCGTTGGCGGTGACGATCGTGTATACCGGCTTCACGCTGGGACCAACCGCCGCCACGTCGCTGATACGGACCGGAACGCCTGCGGGAGTAGTTTTCACCACGATCTGCCCCAGTTGTTGTGGGTCGTGTACTTGCGCGTCCACCAGTCCCAGAAAAAGCTGATGGTTCTGCTCCAGCAGTCCCGGAGAATCGACAAGGTTGGTCCGCCGTACCGCATCCAGGATGTCTGTCACTGTGACACTCGCTGCCAACAGCTTGGCCGGGTCGGGGGTGATCTGGAACTCCGGCTCCTGCCCACCTTGCACCAGCACCGTCGCCACGCCATCGAGACGGTTCAGGCGCGGTTTCAGATCGTAGGTCGCCATCTTCCACAGTTCGGTCTGCGGCACCGTGTCCGAAGTCAGGCTGTAGCCAATGATCGGGAAGCTGGCGAACGTAAGACGATGTGTCTGGATGGTGGAGGTGGGCGGCAGAGTGTTGCGGACGTTGGCCAGCGCTGCATCGACGAGCTGGAGCGTCGTCACCATGTTGACGTCCCAGGCGAAAAACAGGTCAATTTCGGCAGAGCCGCGGCTGGTGATTGACCGCACCTGCCGCAGTCCGGGTACGCTGTTGACAGACTCCTCGATGGGACGCGTGATGGTGACCATCATCTGGTCGATCGGCATCACGCCGTTGTCTACGCCGATTAACACGCGCGGGAAGTCGGTGGTGGGGAAGACCGAAATCGGGATCGTGAATGCGAGATAGATCCCGGTCGCGACGAGCACGAGGATCAGGAAGATCAGCGATTTCGCATAGCGTGTAAACCAGTAGTGCGTGTCCGGAGCACCCGTGGTCCGCATGCGGTCCAGCATGGATTTTAGCCACTCGCGCATCTACTCTTTCTCTTTGTCAGCCGCAGGTTTTGCGGAACCGCTGGCCTGCGCTTCGGCTATTTTTACT
>DATBZX010000355.1:0-13526 GCA_036512955.1 Terriglobales bacterium | reverse complement strand
GGTGTCGCGGTGGACATCGAGGCCAACATACTTGATGCTATTCATCGGGTGTTCCTTTCGTCAGGCTTGGCTTACTGCTTCACACAGCAGCCATAGCCTACTTCGAAAGGGGCGCCCTTTTATAATGCGTGGCCCGCCCCGGCAACTTATTGTTACGACTAGACTTCCAGAAGGGTGCCCCATCCCGCCTTCTTTTGGCGGGGTGGGAGTTTTCGTTTGTTCTACGCAGAATCTTCGCTGCGGAGGCTCAAAGCGCTACCACACTGCGGATGCGCGCCAGCTTATCTTCTCCGAGCCCGTGTAGCTCTTGTTCGCTGAGGCGGCCCTGCCTGATAAGCGACCCCAATACCAGAGGAAGCACGGAATAGCGATAGTCGAAAGTCTCGTCGATCTCTTTGCGCTTCGCAGTCAGGTACCGCTCCAACTCCCAGAGGTCGTCCGGTTGTTCAATTCTTGCCGCCAACCGCTTGGTTTCCGCGATCACCGCTTTCAACTCCCGGGAAAGCGCCGCGTCGAACGCCTTTCGCGCAACGGCCTTCTCCGACGGCGACCACTTCAGGTCGCGCATGTCATCAGGACTGTGCTTGATGCCTCGATCACTCATCTTGAGGGCCCTCAGCCCAGGAATTATACCCTTGGCAGTGTCGGCCGGGTGCCGGGTTCCCCACACAATCCGACTTGTGTAGGTCTTTTGGCTGGTGAACCGCAACGTCCCGACTTCGCCAATTGTGGGAACCTCTTGACATGCGTAACGTAACGCATTACGGTAAGGCGTGATCCGCTCGATCCGTCACAAGCGGCTCAAACGGCTCTATGAAGACGACGACCCCCGCGGCGTATTTGCGGAATACGTGGAGAAACTACGCCGCATTCTGGCGCGTCCTGAAGCGGCGGAAGTCGTCACAGATATGGATATCCCTGGCTACCGACTGCACGCGCTTGAGGGTGAACTGCATGGGTCCTACGCCGTGACGGTAAGCGCCAACTGGTGCCTTGTTTTTCGCTTTGAGCACGGCGACGCCCTCGACGTCGATTATGTTGACTACCATTGAAAGGAGCCAGCCATGCCGATGAAGAATCCACCTCACCCTGGCAGTGTGGTGCTGCACGATTGCATCGAGCCGTTGGGCTTGACCATTACAGACGCTGCTGCCGCTCTCGGAGTCACGCGCACCACCCTATCTGAACTGGTGAATGGGAAGCGCGGGATTTCTCCCGAAATGGCCGTGAGGCTCTCGAAGGTCTTCGGCGGCAGCGCGGCAAGTTGGCTTACCCAGCAAGCACACTATGAGTTAGCGCACGTCAACGCCGACAGGATCAAACTGAAGCGGCTGGAATTGGCCTAAAGGCCGGAGTCAGCGTCTAGTTTCAAGGTTTGAGCTAGGAAAATCCCCGCCCAAGCAAACTCGCTTGGACGGGGATTGGGAGGAGCATCAGGAAAATGCGCCGGACAGAGCCCGCCTGATTTACTTCTCGAACACTTCCTTGATCTGCCCGACTTTCTTTTCGACTTTGCCGGCCGTGTGCTCGGCTTTGCCTTCATCCTTCAAGTCGGCATCATTCGTGACTTTGCCTATCGCCTCTTTGACTTTTCCTTTTACTTCATGAAAAGTGCCTTTGATCTCATTCTCAGTACTCGTGCCCATCGGTTTTCTCCTTATGGTTGAGAATTACCCTAAGTATGGAGCGGGCATTTTGTTACCCGCCCAGGAAAAAGGAAATTGTTCGCCGGACTTGATGCGAAGCTCGTTGGGTCTCCGCGAATGGTCCAGCGTTGGCTTCAAGCCGCTTTGAAACCCGAAACGATGGTGACGCGCTCTTTCGCCCGTTTCCGTAAGCGAGATTCCGGGTTCGGCTACTGAGGGGCCATTTCAGAACTGGTCGTGCTAACCGCGCCCGCGCTGCCAGTACCACCCGCCTCCACCAAACAAAAACACAACCAAGACAATAATCAAAATCGTTTCGATGCTCATGTTGAAGTCCTCTGAACAAAAGTCTGACAGCTCGACGTTCGAGCAGTCTGTCCAAAAGAGAACACACGCTGGTGGGAACCTACCAGGAGGGAAGGTGGTTACTTTCGTTCTTTCGTCGTGCAGATTTTGCGTGACTCCCCATCCCCATTTGCTCTATCCATGAAACTGGGAAGTTTCGCCTGAGAGCGAAACTTGACGAGACGGAAGTTGTCCTTCTGGCGGCATCGAACGGGCCGGGTTAGCCCCGATCACGTGTCTCGCACGTTCTTTGAAATACTGTTGGTCTGCGAAAGAGGGGGGTCCTGTACAAGAAACTGCAGATGTAAGTCCTTACGGCTGACATGGATATCTATAAGACGCTTGGAATCAATCGTTTGCAACGAATTTTCGCCCAAACCATTGAAAACAAAGAGAGCGTGAAAGTTATTTTGGCAAATGTGGCAAATTCGCCACAGCCCAAACTACCTTCCGCGCCCAAAGTCACGCTCACGACTCTGTCGGAACTGGTGAGCGGGAGCGTAGGATTTCTCCCGAAATGGCAGTGAGGCTGTCGAAGTCAGTTTCGAGTTTCAAGTTTCGAGTCTCAAAAAAACTCAAGCCTGAGCACGACCAGCTCGGGGGAACACTCGGCACGCGAAAGCGGCAACGAGGTCCTGGTTCCAAACATCCGGTGAACGGTGCTACCGCAAAGTCTCGGAGTACTCCCAAAATGGGTCGCATTGCGTTCGTCGCGGCCCGGCAAATTGCGCGCGAAGAAACGACTTGCTTTCCACAGGTTATGGAGCCATAATCCGCCAACGCAAGGACGAGGTGTCAGTCCAGGGGCACAGAACTCTAATCCAAATTGTTCAGTTTGATCTATAGCGCCGCGCGTCTGGTTTTACTGGGGCCCCGCCACTCCGTCCCGAATAGACCATCTGCCGTGGTAAGTGAATCGCGGCAACGCTGAGGAACGCATCATGCCATTTAATAAGTACGTCAAACTTCCCGGAAGCGTGCGCGAACCGCTTCCCGGTGCGACCAAGTCAGGTGCTGTTGACGCCAACGCGGTGATGCGCGTGACGCTGACGCTACGGCCACGCGCCGCAGCACGGAAGTATCCGACTCTCGACAAGCTCATCGCCAGCGGACAACGCATTACGCGCGAAGAGTATGCCGCTCGTTACGGCGCGGATCCTGCTGATGTACAGAAAGTGGGGGCGTTCGCCGCGGCCCACGGGCTGGCGATTGCGCAGATGAATCTGGGCGCCCGGACGGTCACGCTCACAGGCAAGACTGGAGATTTTGCCAAAGCGTTTCAAGTTGAGCTGGCGTGCTACGAACATGCAGGCGGCTCGTATCGCGGACGCACGGGCGCGATTAATCTGCCGACGGAACTCAGTAAGGTCGTCCAAAGCGTGCACGGGCTCGATGACCGCCCGCAAGCACAGGCGCAATTTCGCGTTGCGGGCCGCGAGCAGGCTAGTCCGCTGGCGACGCCTGTTTCCTATACGCCGTTGCAGGTCGCCCAAGCTTACGGCTTCCCGACTGCGGTGAACGGCACCGGGCAGACGATTGGAATCATCGAGCTCGGGGGAGGCTTCACCCAGTCGGATCTCGCCACCTATTTCAGCGGGCTGAATATCTCGCCTGCGCCCACGGTGGTGGCGGTTTCGGTCGACGGAGCGCAGAACCAGCCCACCGGAAGCACCAGCGGTCCCGATACCGAGGTCATGCTCGACATTGAGGTCGCGGGTGCGGTGGCGCCGGGCGCGAGCATCGTGGTCTACTTCGCTCCCAACAGCGACTCCGGTTTCCTTGATGCCATCAACCAGGCTGCGACTGACACGGTTCATCAACCATCGGTGATCTCGATCAGTTGGGGCGGGCCTGAGTCGACGTGGACCGCGCAGTCTCTGCAGTCCTACAACAGCGCGCTGCAATCGGCGTCGGCGGTGGGCGTGACAGTATGCGCGGCGTGCGGAGACAACGGCTCCACAGACGGCGTGAGCGACGGCAGCGATCACGCGGACTTCCCGGCGTCGAGCCCCTACTCGCTGGCATGCGGTGGCACCACGCTGGTCATTCAAGGCGGAAATATTTCGAGCGAGGTGGTGTGGAACGATCTGTCCACCAATGAAGGTGCAACCGGCGGCGGCGTGAGCAGCACTTTCGCGATCCCGTCCTGGCAGTCTGGCGTGAATGTGCCGACCTCAGGCTCGTTCAGTGGCCGCGGTCTGCCCGACGTTTCGGGCGACGCCGATCCTGCCACCGGCTACCAGGTTCAGGTTGACGGATCGAATATCGCGGTCGGTGGGACCAGCGCCGTAGCGCCGTTGTGGGCCGGCTTGATCGCGCTGTTCAATCAATCTCTGGGCAAAGCAGTGGGATATTTGAATCCGACTCTCTACCAGAACATTGCCGCCCAGACCTCGTTGCGCGACATCACGTCAGGCAACAACGGCGACTTCAGCGCAGCTCGGGGCTGGGACCCGTGCACTGGTTGGGGCAGCCCCAATGGCGCGGCGCTCCTGCAGGCTCTGTCGGCCGGAACGACACCGACACCAACACCGACTCCTACACCAACTCCCACACCAACCCCCACGCCAACACCGCCGCCCAAGCCACCCAAGCCACCGAAACCGCCTAAGCCACCCAAGCCACCGAAGCCGCCAAAACCGCCGAAGCATGGCCACAAACCTGCGCCGACTAAGAAACAGAAGTCTGCGCCGACCAAGAAGCGGAAGCTTGCGACGACACGGAAACAGAAGGCCGCGCCGAAAAGCAGTCGCAAAAGCGCGTCGAAGCACGGTCGTAAGCGCTAGAAAAGAACGCTGGCCGATATGAGAACGGTAAGGCTCACCTCATCCCTCAAAACACGCGACGAGGGTTTGGAAACTCGAATCTGTCCGGCGGGACAAATGCATATTTCTTTGGGTTGTCCATCCGGAGTACACCTTACGAGAACCTAACTTGGCGAATACGTCGCGGTCTTCACACTTCTTGACACACCATGACCGAAGAACGCATCCAATACAGGTGTTTGTATAGGTAGATTGCGCTACTTCCGAAGGGTTTCATCGCGTTCGCGCCGTCAGTTCGCGGGGGACGCATACTCAAGGTGAGACCCAGAGGAGTGGTTTTGGCCACCGCCTTGTGCTCATGGGGCGGAGTGGTTGTTTCCGTAGCGATCGGCCCTCCTGTATTGCCCGTGTACTCGCAGCCAATCATTCCGGGACCGGGGTACATTTGGACGCCGGGTTACTGGGCATGGAGTCCCGACGGCTATTATTGGGTGCCCGGAACCTGGGTGATGCCGCCTCAGGTGGGCTTTCTGTGGACGCCAGGCTACTGGGGGTTCTCAGCCGGGCTTTATAACTGGTACCCGGGCTACTGGGGACCGACGGTCGGTTTCTACGGTGGCATTAACTATGGCTTCGGCTACACCGGTTTCGGCTATTCCGGTGGATACTGGCATGGCCGCGATTTCTACTACAATCGCGCGGTCAATAATGTCAACATTACCAACGTACACAATGTGTACAACCGGAACGTCAATAACGTCGGCGTGAACCGCGTCAGTTACAACGGAGGTCCGGGCGGAATACAGGCGCGGGCCACGTCACAGCAGTTGGCGGCTCAGCGGGAACGGCACGTCACGCCCACTTCAGCGCAGGTCCAGCACGAGCAAGCTGCTCGCAGCGATCGCGCACAGTTTGCTTCTGCTAACCATGGACGGCCAGCCGTTGTCGCAACCCCCCGGCCGGGAGCGTTAAACGCTCGCGAAGCTGTGCGGGCCAGCCTGCCAGCAGCAAACAGGCCCACGCCAACACAGAATGCGGCAGCCAACGGTAAGTCTGTGCCGCGACCTCCGCAGAACAGTCAGCCGGAGCGGGCCGCGGCGAACGTGCCTCGTCCACCGCAAAACAGTCACCCGCAACAGCAGGCGCGGACTGCGCAGAATGTACCGCGGCCCAATAACAATAACGTTCACCAGTCGGTTCAACACGCGCAGAAAGTTCCGCAACCCACAACTGCGCAACACGTAACTCCGGCGCCACGTCCGCAGCCGCAACAGCAAGCGCACCAAGCTAACAATCCTCCTCGTCAGCCGGCGCCGCAGTACCACGCGGCCGCGCGTCCACCAGCACCAGGCATGAACCAGCATGCGCCGAGTCAGCATCAGGCGCAGCCGCCTCATCAGACCGCGGCCCACCAGTCGCAGGCTCCCAAAGGCCAGCAACAGAACCGGCCACACTAGCGGCCAAAAGAATCCCCGTCCAAGCTCTGCAACTTGGACGGGGATTTTCGAGTTGTTTCGTGTTTAGTTGCGACTGACCGAGATGGTTACCCTTTTCCCGTCCACATTTGATGCGGACTGTCTTGGGCTATGGTGCCAGGTTGAAGATCGCTCCCACCGTGCCGTTGTCGCCCATCTTAATCGTACAGGAGCCGCCAGTAAGAGGTGCATTGGCCGGTAGGCAGTTGGCAGACCAACCACCAAAAACAGAGCCCGATGCTGGGACTGCTGTGAGGGTAACGATGGTGTCCAGCACAAAGTGTCCAGTGCAGCCCGCCCCGTTCCCAGGGATGCAATTGATCCCGATAGGCGAACTCACGACATTTCCTGTACCTTGGCCGAATTCATAGACGGTCAGCGAGGGTGGCGAAGTCTTTAATCGCGATGCGGTCGGTGAGAACTTTATGCAGATCGAGCCGGGCTGCGACACTACGCCACCGGATTCGCCGTCGGAGCCTGCGGGTGCGCCGGAACGTAGGCCAGCGGAACCGCTTGCAACTCCATCTCGATTCCGCCGATGGCGGAGGCAGACCAGTTGTAGAGCAATGCCGACAATGCGCCGAACAAAAAACCCAGGAGCGCATAGAAAAACGGCATGATCGCTGCAACGATCAAGATTCCAAGGATCCCCAACTTCTGCGGCGCGGGAGCTGCGGCCAGACCCGCCAAACCGGCTATCACCACCAGCAAAGCAACCAGTACTCCCATAGCTCCATGCAGAATCGCCGATATCTTTGCACAGGAAACTACTCCCACCGAACGAAGTCGCACCATAGTGTTCCCCTTATTTGGACTTGTATTTTTGCCGCATCTTCGCGTTGACCTGTTCGCTCTGCCCCTTGGGGACGCTCAACGTTTTCCACTCCGCACCCTTCCAGTGCCGGGCAAGATAGGCAATCTGTCCCACGTGGTAGGCGCTATGCGCGGCTTGCCGATTGATGGCCTGCAGCACGGTGTGGGGTTCGCCGCGAATTGTGACTGTGCGCAACAGGTCTTCGGGGCTGATCCCGTTGAGCGCCTCGAACACCAGGTGCCAACCCTGCTCCCACGCGGCCAGGATCTGCGCACGCGTGGCATCGGCGGTGACGATGAATTCCTGGTCGCGGTTGCGGTCCGGCTTCTCACCGTCGGTGGTCAGAAAATCTGTAAACCGCGAACGCATGTTGCCCGCCATGTGCTTGACGATGACGGCCACGCTGTTGGATTCAGCATCGGGCACGGCGAAGAACTGTTCGTCGCTCAGTTGCGCAATTGAGTCGTCTGCCAGGCGTTTATGCCCACGCAGGCTGCGGAAAGCTTCATCAATGTAGAGGGCACCGATCTCTGACAAGTCCGTTCTCCTTGCGATAAATCTCGGGGACGTCGGTTACGAGTGCGCGCGAAGCACAAGCATACTCTCGCACTTTGGCAGGGGTGTTAAGGGAGTTGTTGTCGGTTTGCACGGTCCGCGACGGTCGGAATGGGCGGAGCCGCTCGGGTCGAATCACCGAATTCGGAGGAGCGCAAGAATTTTTTTGAAGAAAGTTGTTGACATTCCCTTCCAGTAACCGCAATATCTAGTGCCAGACACGATGTTCATGCAATATGTTGAGCATCGATGGCAACTAGGCCACATCGGCCAAGCAACCTTCTAGGGAGAAGGTTCCAAGGAGAAAACACCATGGCAACGAAGAAAAAGGCAGTAAAGAAGGCAGCCAAGAAGAAAAAGCATTAACCAAACTTGGCGGGGCATAAGCCTCGCTAAATTTTTGCAGCAAAAACTGGCCTCCGCGACTTCGTTCTCGGAGGTCTTTTTACTGCGCGGCATTTCAGCCTGCGTTACAGTTGTTTGTAGAGTTGGTTCGTGCTAGAAGAAAGCCTTGGGCCTGTTGGCGAATCGCCGCCGGGCGTACAGGGTGCGCGACATCTTCGATGACGGATGGGAAGAAAAAAGCGCGAAGAGCAGGCGTCGCCGACGATCCGGTGATTCCCGATAAGCTGTACTTCCGGATCGGAGAAGTTGCGAAACTGTGCAAGCTTCCTGCCTACGTGCTGCGTTTCTGGGAGAGTGAGTTCCCGCAGTTGAAGCCGGTCAAGAGCAGCACTGGCCAGCGCATGTACCGGCAGCGCGACGTCGAGAACGTTCTCCACATCAAGAGACTGCTTTACGAAGAAGGCTTCACCATCGCCGGCGCCCGCCAGCAACTCAAGGCCGAGAGCAAGCCGGCGAAGATGCAGTCGGGACTGCCGTTCCCCAAGCCGGGCCGCATCGAAAGCCTCAAGAAAGTGCGCCAGGGCCTGCAGGAAATTCTGGTGATCCTCAAGAAAAAGCGTTAGGCCGGAGCCAGCCCACTACAGCGCCATCATCGCAGGACGTGAGTGCGTATTGGAAGTGAACGGCACTTTCCAGTGGAATCGCCCCATCAGGAATTGCAGCAGCTTTGTCGTAAGGGCGAGGCTGAGCGATCCGACCACGAGACAGACGGGAATCAGCCACCACCCCAGCACCTCGTGCACCGGTGGGGCCGGGTTCGTCATGGTCGCGCCCATCCGAAAATTGAAAGCGAATTGGTCGGGTCCGACCCAGAGCCCGGTGTTCCTGGGGAAAAAGGGCTTGATCAGGGCAAGCAGCAGGAAACTAAACCCCGTCGCGTAGCCGATGAGTGCGATCACGAAGACGATGAAGCCCTCCACGCCAGTTGCGGCCCAACGCAGCGCGGCGCGCAGGATCACTACGGGCGACAGACTCTTTCGCGCCTGCTGCACCAGCAGGCCCGTGCGATACTGCTGGGCCAGTGTGTCGGCTGGGCCCAGTCCCGCCAGCACCGATTCGACGCTGGTCTGTGATTCGCCGGACCGTTCGCGGATGTGCATGCGGATTTCTTCCACGATGTCTTCGCGCTCGGCGACGGTCATGCCCGTGAGGGAGGCGCGCAGCCGCGCCAAATAGTCATTCACCTGGAGTTCGGTTGTCATAGAGGTTGCTCCACTTTTCTATCTCTTAATACCGGTTCAATCAGGCAGCCAAGTGCTGCCGAGAATTGCGTCCAGGTTTCGGCCATGCGGGTGGCGCGGTCGCGCCCGCTTTGCGTGAGTTCGTAATACTTGCGCGGATGCCCAGCCTCGGCCTCGACCCATTGCGATTGCACCAGCCCTTCCGCGCGCAGCCGGTTCATGATGGGATAGATTGTTCCCTCCGCCAGCACCAGGTTGGAGTCGCGCTCCAGCACTCGCAGAATTTCCAGACCATACAGCCGTCCATGCCACAGACTGGCCAGAACCGCCATCTCCAAGCAACCTTTCCGCATTTGGGCTTCCCATTTGTCCGGGGATTCGTTGTCGGGAGTAATGTAATCGGGCTGTGCCATGAACTATACCTTGTAATACAATGTATATTGCCATGCCACTTATTCGTTGTCAAGCTAAATCTGGCGCTCATAAATAAGAATGAAGACGGCTTCCGGGTTGGGGTCGAAATTGCCGCTTGCTATAGTCGGATCATGATTCCCAGCGCGGATGCAACGCGGCCTGCTCCCCCGCTTGCGGAAGACACGCGCAAAACCGCGGGAGGGCGAAACACGCCGCTTCTGCTCTTGGTGATGGCGCTGGGCGCGGCACTGCGGCTGACAGCCCTGGGCTACAAGAGCTTCTGGCTGGACGAAATCAGTAGTATCGTATTCGCCCGGGTGCCCGGCATTTCGTTTTGGCGGACGCTGTGGAACGACGAAGGCAACATGGCGTTGTATTACGTCATGTTGCGGCCGTGGCTGCATTTCGGAACCGGCGAAGCCAGCGTGCGAATGCTCTCGGTACTGCCGGGAGTCGCGAGTCTTCTCCTGATGTACCTGTTGTCGGCGCGACTGTTCGGACGCGCTGTGGGGATGGTGGCCACGCTCTTCCTCGCACTGAGCACCTGCGCCGTGGTGTATTCCCAGGAGGCGCGAGCCTACAGTTGGCTGCTGTTGGGCGTGATTGCATCGACGTACCTCTTTGTGCGGTTGATTCAGCGTCCGACGTATGCCTTGACGATCGCGTATGCCCTGACCGCTGGCGTCACGCTCTACTTCCATTACTTTGGGCTGCTGGTTCCCCTGGCTCACGCTCTGTCGCTGCCGGCGCTTACAAGGGAACGGCGTCCGTGGAAGTACTTATTTGCATCGAGCGCAATTCTCGCGGCGCTTGCAATTCCTGTGCTGTGGATGATCCACACCCAGCCTATCCAGCACATCGATTGGGTGCAGAAGCCTTCTCTACTTGAGCTGTATCACCTCGGAGTATTTCTGGCTGCCGAGGGCAGCAAAGCTGTGGGGGCCGTCCTACTCGCGCTGGAGCTGGTGTTGGCCGGCTTGTTCCTGCGAACCATGAAGAACTCACGTGACCTGGCGAAGGACGCGCTGCAGTATTGGAGGTATGCGCTGGTCGCCAGTTCCCTGTTTACTCCTGTGATCATTACGTTGCTGGTTTCGGTTGTGCGGCCCGTCTTCTTCCATCGCTTCCTGATCATCTGCCTCCCCGCGTGGTTGCTGGCGGTTGCGGTGGGAGCGTGCGGCATTCCGACACTCAAACTGCGGACTGCCGCCATCACTGGAGTGTGTGCGCTCTCGTTGGCGAGCACCGTGATGTCATATACGCGAGTGCGCGAGGATTGGCGCGATGTCGCGAAGTACCTGATCGCGCACGCCACTGCGCAGGATTACGTGTTGTATTACGCGGGCGTCGGCAATCCCAGCGACAGCTATCGCGACTGGCTGCCGGGCGGAGCCAACAACCGCCCTATGTCGGTTGAAGTGAGTGGGGCGTCGGGCGATTGGCGGCAGAAGATCGCGGCAGGAGAGCGGGTGTGGATGCTGCGCTATCCGACAAGCCGCAGTGACGAGACCACGCGGACGGTCGAGGCAGAACTGCAAAGCCGATACATCGTCGGCGAGACTGAAAAGTTTCGGGCGATCACCCTGACCGAGTACATCCCGAAAAAGTGAACGGCGATACGAATGAAAACCAATGCAGTTCGTCTGCTCGATGCGGTGAACGTGCGCTACTCGCTGCGCGAGTACGAAGTCGATCCTGACGACCTGGCAGCTGAGTCGGTGGCAGCCAAGATCGGCATGCCTTCCGAGCAGGTCTTCAAGACGCTGCTGGCGCGCGGCGATCGCAGCGGCCCGTGCTTCGCGGTGATCCCGGGAAATTACGAACTCGACCTCAAGGCGCTGGCGAAGTTGAGCGGTGACCGCAAGGTAGAACTGGTTGCGCTGAAAGAAGTGCAGCCGCTGACCGGATACATTCGCGGCGGCGTCACCGTGCTGGGCGCGAAGAAGGAATATCCGGTGTTCGCCGATGAGACGATGGGGTTGTGGGACGTGGTGTCTGTTTCGGCGGGCGTGCGGGGGACACAAGTTTTGCTGGCACCGGGAGACTATCTGAGGATCACCAAGGCGACGGTGGGGGAGATTGCGCGAGCAAAGGCAGGGAGCGGATAGCGACTTCTCGGGTCGAGCACTAAGCTGGGTCGCGGAAAAAGGGCCCTTTTGACTCCAGCGGCAAGGCCGCCTCCGGTCGGGATGACAGCGAATATGCACGATGCGCTGGCTTGAGTCCTCCGATGGTCATCACGGTTGCGCCAGAAACGCGGCGATGGCGGGCACAATGGTCTTGGCTTCGCAGCCGGGAGCCCCGTGACCGCAGTCGTCGTCGAGCACCAGCAGTTTGGCGTTCAGCAGATGCGCGAAATCGATGGCTGGGCCGGGCGTGACCGTCTGGTCGGTTTTGGATGCGATGACGAACACTTTCGCTTTGACCGCAGCGACTGCGCGTTGCATCGATCCGCCGAACGGCAACGACACATCGAGCTCCATCATGGCTTGCGAGTGGCGGATTTTGTTGTTGGCGTCGGAGCCCTGGTTAGTCGTTACAGCGTTGGCAATTTCCTGCAGTACTTTCGCTCGCGTGGTGCTTTGATTGAAATGTTCTGGGGTGCTCAGGAACAAATCGCCGAATTCTGCTTCGGCGGCGCGCGCTGGATTCTTCTCGTAGTTACCGCCCTTCCACGCGGCGTCGTTCATGATGGCGTCAATCTGCGTCTGCCACAGCACCAGATCGTAAGGCGCAAGCCGTGGTGAGCCCACGATGGGGATGGCTTTGTCCATGAAGTCGGGATAGGCGACGATCCATTGGAACGTCTGCATGCCTCCCATGGAGACGCCCATGACAGCTTTGAGGTGGTGGATGCCGAGCACGCGCGTTAGCAACTCGTGTTGCGTTTCGACCATGTCGCGAATGGTGATGCGCGGGAACTGCATTCGCGGCTGCACGGCGCTGTTCGAGGGCGAAGACGAGATGCCGTTGCTGAGCGCGTCCACCGTGATCACAAAGTAGATTGCGGGATCGGCGAATTTGTCTTTGACGACGGCGTCCTGCAGTTGCTCGGTGGTGCCGCCTGCCCAAGTGGGAAAGAGGATGGCGTTCGATTTCTCCGCGTTGAGCGTGCCGTAGGTGCGATAGCCGATGCGGCAGTCGCGAAGGACTTCGCCGCTCTGTAAATTGATGTCGCCGAGGTTGGCGAATTGTTGTTGCTGGGCGGATGCGGCGGACAGTAGTGCGACGAGACAAATGAAGTGAGCGAAGAGAGCGCGGGAATTCATGGCAAGAGAATGGTAGAGGAGATTCTGCGCGTCGTCTCCCATCCTTTCGCAAACGCAGTTCTGGTAGTGATGACCGCGGCGAGATGACATCTCGCGAAAATAGTGGTCCTTCAATTCCGGCGGCAGTGCCGCCTCCGCTCAGGATGACAAGCGCTGTGATTTCCTGCAATAACTACATTTATTTCAATAACTTAGATCAACCCCAGCCCAATATTGGAGGAACGAGGCAGGAGCGACGCATGGCGGCCGCGAAATGTGCAAACATTGTGGGAAATGTGTGGAATCGAGATCGTGATCGAGAAATGTGCGGAAATCGGCGCAAGAACCTGACCGATGAGGACAAAATAGAAGTGGCGACTGCGATTTTCGTGCGATGCGAAATCGCCAATGTTTGTGAGGGCTTGACGCGATATTGGCGACGCGCCGACCGCCCCGTTTTGCGAGGAACATGAAAAGTCAAAACAATTTTCGATTTGGGGTTGCGCGACCCCCAAACCGTTTGCTATAGTAACTCTTGTCAGCGAGAGGCGTTGTTGTCGTTAGGTGGTTGAAGGCCTCAGGTAAGCTGCCCTGGCCACAGGGCTGGAAATCGGGGACAAAGCGCTCCGATAGGTTAGCGGTAATCGCGGAACCTCCAGAACAAGATCTTTAACGAAT
>DATBZX010000354.1:0-13217 GCA_036512955.1 Terriglobales bacterium | reverse complement strand
TCGCACATCTTCACCCGACTCGGCCTATGGGACGACTCGATTACTTCCAACCTCGCTGCGAAGCAAGCCGCACACCAGCAGGGCGACACTGGAGAAGAGCTGCACGCCATGGATTATCTGGTGTATGCGTATCTGCAGAGTGGACGCGACAACGAGGCGGGCCGGGTCATTCAGCAACTTAAGAACATGCCGGAGTTGAACGCAAGCGATTTCAAAATGTCGTATGCCGCTACCGCGATGCCGGTTCGCTACGCGGTGGAGCGGGGCCAATGGTCCGATGCTGCTGGAATCGCACCCCCGACGGCCGCCCCGCCTCATGTTGTTGCCGTTGCGGTTTGGGCGCGCGGACTGGGGCTTGCACGGAATGGACACGGCACAGAGGCCCGCAGCGAGATCGATAGGTTAGGGCAGATCGAACAGCAACTGCGCGCATCGGGCAACGACTATTGGGCTTCGCAGGTGGGGATTCTGAGGCGCGAAGTTATGGCGTGGTCAGCCCAGGCCAACCAGAAGCCGGATGAAGCCGCCGCTTTGCTGCGCGCGTCGGCCGATGAGGAGGATGCAGTCGAGAAGCTTCCGGTGACGCCAGGACCGATTGTTCCGGCACGCGAACAGCTTGGCTCCCTGCTGCTCGAGCAGAATCACCCGGATCTGGCGCTGAAGGAATTTCAGACGGCGCTCGTCAATGCTCCCGGGCGACGTGGGGCCATGCAGGGGGCAGCCCGTGCTACGGAGGCTGTCGCCCAGAAGTCAGCGTGGTGAATCCTAAATCCGCTGCAGTTCGTGCAGCGTGCGCTCGTGCGTCTTCCTTTTGGGTTGTCTTCCCGGATAGAAGCGCAGCGTCGAGATGGGCGCTGATTTTTCTGGATAGAAGACAGAAGCTATAGAAAATCCGGCTTCTGCCGATAGAACCCACGACTAAACAACGGCGCGCGTTCTCCCCGTTGCAGGAGCATTCCGAGCGGTGGCCGCGGCCAGTCGTACGAGGCGCGACCGGGCGCGGGTTTCCAGCCGATGTAAGGAAGCGCAGGCGTCGCAAGAGAGAAGGATTTTCCAGTGAAGCTCACGAAAAGAATCGTTTGTCTCGCAGCCATGGTGGTGTTGGCGGCCAATCTTCCCGTTTCCGCATGCACGGGCCTGATGGTGAAAGCGCAAGACGGGAGCATCGTGCGCGCCCGCACCATGGAGTTCGGCAGCACCCTAAAGAGCGACATCATCATTGTGCCGCGGGGATACCATTTCGCCGCGGCTGAGGGCGCGGCCGAAGGCCTTGCGTGGAATGCGAAGTACGCGTTTGTGGCGACGAACCCACTGGGCATGCCCGCGGCAGTGGATGGCGTGAATGAGAAGGGCCTTTCGGGCGGAATCTTCTACTTTCCCGAATATGCGAGTTTCCCCAAGCCCAGCCCGGACAGGAAAACCCTGGGGCCATGGGATGCAGTCACGTATGCGCTCTCCATGGCAACCACCGCGGAGGAGGCCGCTCAGGCCGTCATCAAGGCCGGGGTATCTTCATTTGTGGTGAAGGAGTGGGGGATTACGCCACCCACCCACTACGTGTTCACCGACGCCAGCGGGAAGAGTGTCGTGCTGGAATTCACGGCGTCGGGGCCGACGGTGTACCAAAGTCCCTTGGGGGTGATCACCAACTCGCCCTCATACAACTGGCACATGACGAACCTGGCAAACTATGTCGGCCTGACCGACATGGCGCCGGCGCCGGAGCAATTCGGTCAAGTGATGGTGAGCGCGTTCGGGCAAGGGGCGGGAATGCGGGGACTGCCGGGAGATTTCACGCCGCCGTCGCGGTTCGTGCGGGCGGTGGCGTTCTCGGCCACGGCACTGCCTTCACCGACGGCGCAGGATGCGGTGCTGACGGCGTTTCATCTGCTCAACAACTTCGACATTCCCAAGGGCTCGACGCGCTCATTGGCCAATGGCAAGCCAACCTCGGAGTACACGGAGTGGACGAGCGCGGCGGACGTGACCAACCGCCGTTTCTACGTGCGCACCTTCCAGGACAGCAGCATCCGCATGGTCGACCTGATGCGGTGCAACCTGGAGGCGAGCGATATCGTCACCATCAAGCTCGATCAGGTGGAGAAGATCAACGACCTGACACCCGCGGGGAGGGAGCGTCTTCTAACCGGGGAACGCTAAATCCGCTGCAGTTGGCGTACGGTGCGCTCGCTCTCCACGTTGCCGGTGTTCAGCGTGGTCTTGGGCTCGAGCAGCATGATGTGCGTCTCCTCGTCGGCCGAAGGGCGATGCTCTACTCCGTGCGGGATGATCAGGAACTCGCCGGGTAGGATCACAATCTCGCGCTCCGAGCCGCCGTCGCGAACAGCCATCTTCAGCGCGCCTTTTACGACAAAGAAGAGCTCGTCCTCGACGTCGTGGCGGTGCCAGACGAATTCACCCTGAAGCTTGACCAGCTTCACGTGCAGGTCGTTCACTTCGCCAATGATCTTGGGACTGAATTGATCGGAGAAGAGCGAGAATTTCTGGGCGAGGTTGGTTTTGTCCATTTCAGTGCCTCGGACACATATCGTAGAACAGATTCTGACGTGGCAGGTGCGCTCGGCGCACGCCCTCGCGCAAGAGTGTCGCCGGCTGAAGCCGGCTCGGAATCTTTATATTGGGCCTACCCAGCGCTGAAGCGCTGGGCTAAGATCTGTCGTCCCTCCGGGACTCGTTCCCACGCCACCGGCGGGTAGCTCCTCACCCAAAAAAGCAGGCTGCGATCGCTCGCGCCGTCCCGTGATCTTCAAAATTATCTACTGCACCAGAATTCCCGTTTCGCCGTTGCCGTTCTCGGCGACTTCCTCGGGAGGAATGACCGACGCAGCGGCCAGGCGGTCGCCCTCTTCGAGATGCAACAGGCGCACGCCCTGGGTCGAGCGTCCGACTTCGCGAATATTCTTGGTGTCGATGCGGATGATCTTGCCGAACTGGCTGATCACCATCACCTCGGATTTCTCGTTGACCAGCATGATTGACACGACCTTGCCATTGCGCGCCGTGGTCTTGACGTTGATCACGCCCTTGCCGCCGCGGGTCTGCAGACGGTACTCGTCCACGTCGGTGCGCTTGCCGTAGCCCTGCTCGGTCACGGATAGCACCAGGTTCGACTGGTCGGGATCGCCGTTCTTGCCTTTCTTCTGTTCTTTCGGAGTGACTGCCATGCCGACGATGTAATCGCCTTTCGACAGGTCCATGCCGCGCACGCCGTAGGCCGGGCGTCCCATGGAGCGGACATCGTCCTCGTCGAAGCGAATGGCTTGTCCGTCGTGGGTGGCGAGGAAGATGATCTGCTTCCCATCGGTGCAGTTCGCGGCCACCAACTCGTCTTCCTTGTCGATGCCGATGGCGATGATGCCGCGCGACATCACGTTGCTGAAGTCCTTGAGCGGCGTTTTCTTTACCGTGCCGCTGCGGGTGGCGAAGAAGACGAACTTGCCTTCCTCTTCGAGGTCGCGGACCGTGAGCAACGCGCGCACGTTTTCGCCCGGCTGCAACGATACCAGGCTGGCGATCGCCTTGCCTTTGCCTGCGGCGCTGATCTCAGGAATCTCGTAAACCTTGAGCCAGTACACGCGCCCGGTGTTGGTGAACACCAGCATGTAATCGTGGGTCGAGGCCACGAACAGGCGCTCGACGAAATCCTCTTCGCGCGTGCTCATGCCCTTGCGGCCCGTGCCTCCACGGCGCTGCTGGCGATAAGTCGAGATCGGTGTCCGCTTCAGATAGCCTGAGTGGCTCACTGTGACCGCAACCTGCTCGTCGGCGATCAGGTCTTCCAGGCTCAGCTCGACGGCTTCGTCCTGGATGACGGTGCGGCGCGCATCGCCGTACTTCTTCTTCACCTCTTCGAGTTCGGTGATGATGACCCGGCGCAGTTTCTTCTCGGAGCCAAGGATGGATTCGTATTCCGCGATGCGGTCGCGAACTTCGGCCAGCTCTTTCAGGATTTCGTCGATCGAGAGGCGGGTCAAACGATGCAACTGCAACTCGAGGATGGCGTCTGCCTGCACCGCGTCGAACGGGCGAGTGATGGTGGTGGGGACAAGGCCCTTCAGCACCAGCGCCTTGCGTGACGCCCCTGCGCCGATATTGCCTTCTGTAACATTGACGGTCTTGCCGGAGAAATAATCCACCAGGTTGATGCGAGCGTCGGCGCGGTTCTCGCTGCCGCGAATGATGCGGATAACGTCGTCCACGCGATCCAGCGCCACCTGGTAGCCCTCGAGGATATGCTCGCGGTCGCGCGCCTTCTGCAGCAAGTACGCAGTGCGGCGGCGGACTACATCGATGCGGTGATCGATGAAGTGGCGCACAGCCTGAACGAGGCCCATTTCCTTCGGCTGGCCGTTGACCACGGCCAGGAAGATCATGCTGAAACTCTCTTGCATCGAGGTGTGCTTGAAGAGCTGGTTGAGCACGATCTGGGGCTCGCATCCGCGTTTGAGTTCGATCACAATGCGCATGCCGTCGCGGTCGCTCTCGTCGCGAATGTCGCTGATTTCATCGATGACCTTGTTGTTCACCAGTTCGGCGATGCGCTCGATCAGTCGAGACTTGTTCACCTGGTACGGGATCTCGGTGACGATGATCGCGTCCTTGTCCTTGGTGACGTGCTCAATGGCGGCCTTGGCGCGCATCATGAAGCGGCCACGGCCAGTGCGGTAGGCTTCGGCGATTCCGGCGCGGCCTGAGATGAAGCCACCGGTGGGGAAGTCCGGGCCTTGAACGAACTGCAACATGTCGTCGAGGGTGGCGTGGGGATTGTTCACCAGCGTGATGCAGGCGTCGACGATCTCGGTAAGGTTATGCGGGGGAATGTTCGTCGCCATACCGACGGCTATGCCGTTCGAGCCATTCACCAGCAGGTTCGGAATTCGCGTCGGAAGCAGCACCGGCTCGACCGAGGTGTCATCGAAGTTGGCGACGAAGTCGACGGTGTCCTTGTCGATGTCGGCCAGCAAGTCTTCGGCGATTTCCGTCATGCGCGATTCGGTGTACCGGTAGGCCGCCGGCGGATCGCCATCGACCGAGCCGAAGTTGCCTTGCCCATCGACCAGCGGATATCGCAGCGAGAAGGGCTGCGCCATGCGCACCATCGCGTCATACACCGCGCTGTCTCCGTGCGGATGGTACTTACCGAGGACTTCGCCGACGACCTTGGCGCACTTCACGTGCTTGCGATTGTGCAGCAGTCCCATGTCGTGCATCGCGTAAAGAATGCGGCGATGCACTGGTTTCAATCCGTCGCGCACGTCAGGTAGCGCGCGCCCGATGATGACCGACATCGAATAATCGAGATACGAGCGCCGCATCTCCTCTTCAATGTTGATGGGTTGAATATTGCCGCCGCGGTTCTGGTCGAGTGGTAGTTGCTGGTTTGGATCGTCAGCCATGTTGAGGTATCAGCCGTCAGCCCGCCGTGGCCTTCAGCTTGTTTCCCTTCTAAAACTGCGTTGTGTGGGGATCGAAACCGTCCAGGAACGAGCGCGCAAAGCAACCGCGCGACACTTTGCGGTGAGGCCACCGCCAAGCGCATAACTCATTGCAATTTCAGGAGATGGACCGATCCAACTGCACTCTCGATTATACCATGACCGGTCCGCTGCTAGTCAGGGGTAAGTGTTATCTCTTCAATGACTTAGCGTAACGACGGAGACGGTTGAGACGGGGCGTTAAGGCGGACTGCGAAGGTCAATTTCCAGAGGTCGAAAAAGTTTAGCTTTTGTTATGTGCGGGAACGTGAAAATCGACGCCGTGGTCGTCATTCAACTTGATGGTTGCAGCGACATCGAGGTCCGTAAGCGCGATCTTCTGGGTGCGACTGTCGAAGACGTAAACTGTCTGTCCCATGATGGCGTAGTTCGTGACTTCCTGCTGGTGGCCATCGCGAAATACCAGCACGGTGGGATCGATGGGCTTCGCATCGCGCGCGTCTATCACAACGCTGTCCGATTTCGATTTCGCGGGTGGAGGCAGGCTCTCATCGTCGTGCTTTGCGGTCGGCAAATCAACGACGATGTGCAGCGTCTGCTCGGTGGGAGGCCCAGAGTACATATAAGGCCCTCCTCCTCCGCCCGTCTCATATCCATACGAGGTGTCGAACGCGGGAGTGTAATACGGTGCGACAAAGCCGCCACCGTAGTATCCGTACCCGTTCCTGGACCCGTAGCGGTTTCCGAAGCTATGCCCAATATGCCTTCCAGACGCGGGATATACCGGGAAAGCTGGAGGACCCACGTAACCACGAGGTCCCACCGAAGTCACGCTTGGGGCAATGTTGGGCAAATACGGAGGAAAGTGATTTTGTATCGACGTGACTGAGGGTGGGATTCCATGGATCTGCGCCGCAACAAACTCTGCCGTGAGCAACGGCAGAGCTAACAGAGCGAGGATCAAAAGCGGCGTGTTATAACGCGAGGCCGATCGGAATGGACCCCCACTCGACATGGCTCCTCCTCATTCCAACCCTTAGGATGCGGGAAAGTTCTCAGCGATTCCCGAAAGATGCGAGCCGCAGCAGTCCGCCAATGTCGATCACCGCATTGGCCACCAGCACACCGACAATTATCGCATTGGCGACGACCGCATAGCGAGTCGCCAAAAGGTCCACCGAGACGCCTGCCATGAACAGAATCAAAAAGGGCAAGGCAATGAACAGAAAGGTCATTCCCGCGAAGTGCTGCATGGTCAGGCCAACCACGACCAGCAGGACGGCGACAATGAGCGGAGCGGCCGTAGCGAAATAGCGCGTGCGTCTCCAGAAGGCAAAGGTCCCCAACGATACCAGCAGCAGGAGCGCCGGCCCCAGGCCATTCTGCAGAAAGAACAGTCCGAGCAGGGAGTACACGGTCTTACCGCTAAATTGGGCTGGAGAAAATTCGATCCAGTTGGCACTGCGTAGCGCGTGCGCAAACAGCAGGGGCCGAAAGCTTGCCACTGCCCAAAGCAGAAAGAGTCCGACCGCACAAGCTGCCGCAAAGATCGCTACCACCGCCTTCGGCCGAATGTGCCCCACCCAAAGCATGAACCCCAGGGTGGGAAGCAGAACTACCCACAGAGTCCACTGGGCACCAACGCAGAGCGCGATGGAAATACCCATCAGAAGAATGCGTTTCCAGTTCCACACAACGACGTCACGCGGAGCGTATACGGTATGGGCGGCAGCGATGCCGGTGAAGACCAGGCCGAAAGCGCCCCAGGCCCCCAGGATATCGGGCTGGATCTGGCTACTGCGCGTGATCGCCATGGGAGAGAAGCAATAGAGGCCGAGCGCGATGTATCCGCCGAGATTGCCGTATAAGCGCCGCGCAACGTACCACAGCGACGCTCCCAGCAGCAGGCCGGCCATCAGAAACGGCAGGCGCACCAGGAAACGAAGCTCGCTGAGGCGGGCAAAGTTGCTTTCGCCACCGATGAGTTTGGCGGGATATCCGGCGAGCACGGCGATCAATGGCGAACGATATTCGGAACTGGCGTTGACCAGTCGATCGACGTGCAGCAGTCCGTCTTCGATGTAGCTGCTCTCCATCTGAGTGATGGGCAAGTGCGCCATGAACCACAGGCACTGCGCGACGAACAGCAGAAGCAGCACGAGGCTGGCGATCTGGGGCGAACCAATTTTTGGCAATATCCGGGAAGAAGGCATACGTCAGGTTTTGTTGTAACACGCCGCTCGCAATGGAAGCGAAATGTAAGTTCGCGGACCTCGCGGACTAAAGTCCGCGAGAAGAATCAAAAAAGCGCTTGCCGGCACGACTGAAGCCGTGCCCTTTCAAAACCTGCCCACAACCCAGCTTTCAGCAGCCGCTTAGATGTCGAGGTTCTTCACATCGAGCGCGTTGTCTTCGATGAACTTGCGGCGCGCCTCGACGTCTTCGCCCATCAGCGTGGTGAAGATGGCCTCAGTCTCCGTCAGGTCTTCGAGTTTCACCTCGAGCAACGTGCGGCGCTCGGGATCCATGGTGGTCTCCCAGAGCTGCTGCGAACTCATCTCGCCCAGTCCTTTGTAGCGCTGCACGGTGTAGTCCTTGCGGCCTTCGTTCAACACGTAGTCGAACAACTCGCGCACCGTCTCCTTCTCAACCGTCTCTGCCTCGGCCTTGCGCTTGGAAGTCTTGGGACTCTTCTGCTCCGCCTTTTCCAGGTCGGTCCGCTCGGCATCGCTCAGTTCTTCCTTGGGGCTGCTGGCGGCTTCCTTCTTGACGGTCTCGATGTAGTACGGCGGCTGCAAGTACTGCTCGATCTGTTTGTATTTCGCCATCATCTGGCGGTATTCCGGCGACGAAGCCAACTCCCAACTGATGATGTGGGGCGCGCCCTGCGAGTTCACGAACACGCACTCCCACAGGCTGTGCTCTTCTTCAAAGCGCTTCTCGACCGACTTGAGTCCCTGGTCTTTGGCAATCGCCTTCAGCGCTTTCTCGAGTTCGAGGATCTTTTTCGGCGGATTGCTGCTGTCACCCTCGAAATCGGCGCGCTTTGCCAGATCGACCCTGGGAAGCGTCTCGGTGATCTTCTCATCGCGAATGCGCTTGTTCACCTTGTCCACAAAGCCGATGTAGTCGTTCAGCGTGGTCATGAACTTGGTGAGCGGAGCGCCTTCGAGCATTGCAGCGCCCTCGCCATAGCGCACCACGATGCCGTCGGCCGCGCGCTTGACCATGACCTTCACGAACTCGGTGTCGTTCTTGATGTACTGCTCGAACTTGCCCTTCTTGATGCGGTAGAGCGGCGGCTGCGCGATGAATACATTACCGCGCTTGATCAACTCCTGCATGTGGCGGAAGAAGAACGTCAGCAACAGGGTGCGGATGTGCGAGCCGTCCACGTCGGCGTCCGTCATCAGGATGATCTTGCCGTAGCGCAACTTCGAAATATCGAAGTCGTCTTTGCCGATGCCGGTCCCGAGCGCCGTAATCATGGCGCGGATTTCTTCGTGGCCCAGCATCTTGTCATAGCGCGCCTTCTCGACGTTGAGGATTTTTCCCTTGAGCGGAAGGATCGCCTGGAAACGGCGGTCGCGTCCCTGCTTGGCGGTGCCACCGGCGCTCTCTCCCTCGACCAGGTACACTTCGCAGCGCTCCGGTTGACGCTCGGAGCAGTCCGCCAGCTTGCCCGGCAGTCCGCCCCCGTCCAATGCGCCCTTACGGCGAGTCAGGTCGCGGGCCTTACGGGCTGCTTCACGCGCGCGCGCCGCATCGATGGCCTTGTTGATGATCTTCTTGGCGACCGGAGGGTTCTGGTCGAAGAACGCGCCCAGGCGTTCGTTGACGAAGGCCTGCACCGTGCCTGCGATATCGGAATTGAGCTTGCCCTTGGTCTGGCCTTCGAACTGTGGCTGCGACAGCTTTACGCTGACCACGGCCACCAGTCCTTCGCGCACGTCATCGCCGGTGAGGTTTTCTTTCACGTCCTTGAACAATCCAAGCTGCTGTCCCGCATAGTTGACCGTACGGGTCAGCGAGGTGCGGAAGCCCGACAAGTGGGTTCCACCATCCACCGTGTTGATGTTGTTGGCAAAGCTGAATACCGTCTCGGAGTAGGCGTCGTTGTATTGCAGCGCGATCTCCATAGCTACGCCGTCGCGCTCCGCTTCCATGTAAATCGGCTTGTCATGCAGCACGGACTTGCCGCGGTTCAGGTGCTTGATGAACTCAGCGATGCCGCCGTTGAACTTGAAATCCGTGTGCTTGGGCTCGCCGGTTTTGGGATCGGTGGTGCGCTCGTCGGTGAGCGTGATCAGCAGTCCCTTGTTCAGGAAGGCCAGTTCGCGCAGGCGCTGTGCCAGCGTGTCGTAGTTGTATTCGGTGACCGTGAAAATCGTCGTGTCGGGCACGAAGTGTATTTTGGTGCCGCGCTTCTTCGTGCTGCCCGTCTGCTTCAGCTTGCTGGTTGGTTCGCCCTTGGAGTAGGTCTGCTCCCACACTCCGCCATCGCGCCAGATTTCCAACTCCAGCAATTGGCTGAGTGCGTTCACGCAGGACACACCGACGCCGTGCAGGCCTCCCGAAACTTTGTAGTTCGAGCTATCGAACTTGCCGCCCGCATGCAACACGGTCATCACGACTTGCGCTGCCGGAATGCGCTCGCCATCGACATCCATCTCGCCGGTTGGGATGCCACGTCCGTTATCGACCACGGTGATGGAGTTGTCGATGTGAATGGTGACATCGACGTGATCGGCGTAACCAGCCAGCGCCTCGTCCACCGAGTTATCGACGACTTCGTACACCAGATGGTGCAGGCCCATCTCGCCGGTTGACCCGATGTACATGGCGGGCCGTTTGCGCACCGCCTCCATGCCTCCGAGCACTTTGATCGAGTCGGCGTTGTAATCAGAGTCGGACTGGCCGTTACCGTTCTTGCCGTTCGACTTTCTCAGATTCTCTGTTTCGAAACTGTCTTGTTCGTCTTGGGTTCGGGCGGCGGTTTGGGTATCGATCGGGGACATCCTGCTCCATTCCATCAGGAACGCGCCACGGCGGCGGTTCCGGCTTCATCGCACACGGATCGCAACGGAGGCGCGGCTGCCTTCGTTCCTAACCCTCAAGTACTAATAATTTCAACGGTTTGAGAGGCGTACGATCCTTCTTAATTTTACCACAGAACGGGCTTCCTCAGGCAGCGCTTGGCGCGTTGTAAATATCGTGGAATGAAGCACTTGCGAGAAGGTATTTCGGTGGTTACGAAGGCGGCAGGCCAAGCATGAAAACAGCCGTACCCAACGTTGCCGCCGGGATGTTCGAGGGACGACAGAATTGCAGATGTAATAGCTCTGCACCTCGGTCAGAACGTGAATCTTCGTTCCGATGATTGACCTGAATCGATATCAGCTACTGGGCGATCAGGCCACTGCCGAAGTGCAGAATGCGCACTTGCGCGCTGCCACTGGAATGTCGCTCTGGCATTCGGGGCAGGTTTTCTTGTCGGGCGCGGCAGGTGGCGCCTTCTGCAGGCGTGCCATTAGAGCGTTGACGGGTAGCACTACGAAGTAATACACCGCCGCGGCAATCAAAAGAAATGCGACCAGAGCATTGAGAAAATCGCCGTAAAGAAACTTCGACCCATTCACTTCGAATACATAGGCGGAAAAATCCGGCTTACCGACCAATGCAGCGATGAGCGGTGTCAGCAGGTCTTTGACAAACGCAGTCACGATGCCTCCGAAAGCGGCGCCGATCACCACGCCCACAGCCATGTCAACCACATTGCCGCGAAGTACGAACTCGCGAAATCCCTTGAACATACGCATCTCCCCCGAGTTCGGCCTCATGAACGACAACCGAACTTTCAACGGCAACGAATATATGGACGAACCGACACAAAAACAAGGCAGTACTGCTGGGACCCCGAAACGGCGACGATACCAGGCTTATGGCTCGCTTACCGCGACGCAAACTAATCCTTCACCGGTTCCTGGCTCAAGTAATACACCACTACGACGCGAACGATGATTTGCAGTCCTTCGCGCCCGATGCGGAGGACCCGCGAATCCATGACTGCGCTGGACAACCCAGGGACCGCCATTGCGATGCCGATGACCGCAACCAGTATCGCGACTCGACGCGACCAGCGCCAGCGCCTCCACAGGGCCACAGCCAACAGGACCATGAGCGCTGCGTAGAGCAGGAAGGCGACAGGTCCGAGTTGCTCCAAGCCTCCACCGATCAGGAACGCGCCCGACGAGAGCGGGACGACCTGTGCCGTGACCAGTCCAGCGAAGCCCAGCGCAGCGGCTCCTGCGAGCGCGCACAGCGCGACAATCGCGGTGACCCCCGCTGGGCGCTCATCGCTCAGAGTGGTTGGGTGACTTAGCACCGGATCATGCTACTGCATGCGTAACTGTGTGATTGCAGCAAAAAGCGGGCGCTCCGGTTAACCAAGCGCCCGCTGATCATGCCCCGAGGCTGCAGCGAATTATCCAGCGACCACGGTGTTCTTATGCTTGACAGCAATGGCGTCGGCCGCCTTGCTGTGGGTCATTACCTCACGGTGGCTCTCCCCGAGGTAGATCTGGCGCGGACGCGAGATCTTCTGCTCCGGATCCGCCATCAGTTCGTTCCACTGGGCCAGCCATCCCACCGTCCGCGGTATCGCGAACAGGACCGTAAACATCTCGGGTCCAAATCCCATGGCCTGGTAAATGATCCCCGAATAGAAGTCGACGTTGGGATACAGCTTGCGGGTGACGAAGTAGTCGTCGCTCAGGGCAATGCGTTCGAGTTCCAGCGCAATGTCGATACGGTTATTGCGGCCGGTGACTTCAAACACCTGGTCGGCGACTTCCTTGATGATGCGAGCCCGTGGATCGTAGTTCTTGTACACCCGATGGCCGAAGCCCATCAACTTGAGCTCGCCCGCCTTCACCCGCTTGATGTAAGCCGGAATGTTGGCTACCGAGCCGATCTCGTCGAGCATGCGCAGGGCTTCTTCGTTGGCGCCGCCATGCAGCGGTCCTGCGAGCGCAGCCGCTGCTCCCGCCATGGCGAGGTAAGGGTCCGCCTCGGCGCTGCCGATGATCCGCATGGTGGTTGAGCTGCAATTTTGCTCGTGGTCGGCATGCAGGATGAACAGGATGTCGAGAGCGCGCGCAATGACCGGGCTGGCGACGTACTTCGGTTCCGTCATGCGCCACAGCATGTTCATGAAATTCTCGGCGTAGCTGAGATCGTTGTCGGGATGGATATACGGATGGCCCTTGCGATGGCGGTAGGAGTACGCCGCCAGCGTAGGCATCTTTGCAATCAGGCGGACAATCTGGCGTTGCCGGATTTCGCGATCACGAACGTGGCGGGCTTCCGGATAAACCGTGGAAAGCGCGGCCAGGGTGCCGATCAGAATTCCCATGGGGTGCGCGTCGTAGCGGAAACCATCGATGAAGTGCTTGGTGGTTTCGTGCAGCATGGTGTGATAGGTGATGTCGTGCACCCATTCCTGTTCGCGCTCGGGATTGGGTAGCTCGCCGTTTAGCAGCAGGTAGGCGACCTGAAGAAACGTGCAGTTCTCGGCCAGGTCGTCGATGTCATACCCGCGATATCGGAGTATGCCCTTGTCGCCATCGATGAACGTGATATTGCTCTTGCAACATGCCGTATTCATGAAGGCGGGATCGTACGTCATCAGACCAAAATCTTCGGGTTGGACTTTGATCTTGCGGAGGTCCATGGCACGAATGGTCTCGTGCTCGATGGGCA
>DATBZX010000353.1:0-39282 GCA_036512955.1 Terriglobales bacterium | reverse complement strand
GCTTGGCATCCTCGAGGCGGTACAGGAACACCATCCTCACAAATATCTGCCCCAGGAAGCACTGCGATACGTGGCCCAGAAACTGGATATCCCGCTCTCGCGCATCTACAGCTTCGCCACGTTTTACGCTCTGTTCAACCTACAGCCCCAGGGTGATAACACGGTCTGCATCTGCCGTGGCACGGCGTGTCACACTCGTAACTCGCGCAGTCTTCTGGAGAGTCTCCGCCTGGAACTGGGACTCGGCCTTAGTGATGACGAGGAAGCCGGCGACGCGGACAAACTTGCGCTCACCACCAAGGACGGGAAATTCACCGTGCGGACCGTGGCCTGCTTTGGACAGTGCGCGCTGGCTCCGGTCGTGGAGGTCAACCACCGGATTTGCGGACACGTCAACGAACGCACCCTGCAACGCGAGGTCCGGGCGTTGGAACGGGAGAGTGAGTGATGCCGCGAATTGAAGACATCGGGGTATTCAATGCGGTCCGCGAGGCTGGCCTCAACAAGTTAGTTCCGCCCGTTCCGCGCATCGGCGTGGGCATGGGAACGTGCGGCCGCGGCAACGGAGCCGAGGGGCTGTATCACGCGTTCATCGAGGCAATCGAGCGTAGCGGCACCGACTTCTTCCTGACAGGCCTGGGATGCTTTGGCGCATGTTGCCAGGAGCCACTTGTAAACCTCCGCGTGCCAGGCCAGCCCCTGCTGATACTCAAGCAGGTACAGGCTAATGATGCCGGTCAGATAATTCACGACATCTCTGGCGGCAACATTACGCCGGAGTTGGTGTACTGCAAGATCGAGGAATGGGACCACATCACAGGATCGATCCGCTACGGGCATGGTTATCCCGAAGTGCCGGCGTGGAACGAAATTCCATTCTTCAAGGGCCAGAAGAAGATTGTGCTGCGCAACTGCGGCCTGATCAACCCCGATGACATCGAGGAATACATCGCCGTCGGCGGTTACCAGGCACTCTACAAAGCCCTGATCGACGCGAAACCCGAGAGCATCATCGAGCAGATCAAGGCTGCTAAACTGCGCGGCCGTGGCGGCGCCGGCTTCCTCACCGGAAACAAGTGGGAGTTCCTGCGCAAAGCGGTGGCCGACCAGAAGTTCATCATCTGCAATGCCGATGAAGGCGATCCCGGCGCGTACATGAATCGCAACGAGATCGAAAGCGATCCGCATTCGATGCTCGAGGGCATGATCATCGGCGGATACGTGATGGGCGCCACTCAGGGGATCATTTATGTGCGCGCCGAGTATCCCCTCGCGGTACATCGGCTGAAAAAGGCCATTGAGCATGCGCACGAGTATGGCGTGCTGGGCGACAACATCCTGGGCCGCGGCTTCAAATTCGATATCGAGGTAGTGGAGGGCGCGGGCGCGTTCGTCTGCGGCGAAGAGACCGCACTGATCGCTTCTCTGGAGGGCGAAGCGGGACGGCCTCGGCCGCGTCCTCCTTTCCCCGCTCAGAAAGGCCTATGGGGAAAGCCCAGCAACATCAACAACGTCGAAACCTGGTACAACATTGCGCCTATCGTGACCAAAGGACCTGCGTGGTTTACAGAAACTGGCAGCGCGAAGAGTCCGGGCACAAAGGTGTTCTCGCTGGTGGGAAAGTCGCACAGCACCGGGCTGGTAGAGATGCCGCTGGGCACGCCGCTCAAGACCTTCATCTACGACATCGGCGAAGGCGGCGTGGGCGGCCGAAGTATCAAGTCGGTGCAGACGGGCGGACCGTCGGGCGGATGTATACCCCACGAAATGTTCGATACTCCGGTTGACTACGAGAGCCTGGCGCAACTTGGATCCATCATGGGTTCGGGCGGCATGGTGATCATGGACGAAGACAACTGCATGGTGGACGTGGCCCGCTACTTCGTGGAGTTCACCAACTCCGAGTCGTGCGGCAAGTGCGTCCCCTGCCGGGTGGGACTCAACAAATCGTTGCGCATTCTGAACCGCATCACTTCGGGCGCGGGACGCATGCAGCACATGGAGACGCTGGATGAACTGAGCCGCTACATCCGCGAGTGCTCGCTATGCGGACTGGGACAGACGGCACCGAATCCGGTGCTCACCACGATGCGCCACTTCCGCCATGAGTTCGAAGACCACATCGTGGCGCGGCGATGCCAGGCAGGCGTGTGCACGGAGCTGGCGCTGTCTCCGTGCGAAAACAGTTGCCCGCTGCACATGAACATTCCGCGCTTCCTGCAGTTGTACAAGGAGAGCCGGCTCGAGGAGGCTTTCGATTCAATCATCCTTGACAACCCTCTGCCGTCTTCTACCGGACGGGTGTGCCAGCATCCCTGCGACGAGCGCTGCCGCCGCCAGACCATGGACAACTCGGTGAACATGCGAGAGGTGCATCGTTATATCGCCGACACCGTACTTCTGTCAGACCGGTTTGACGCCGCGGTGGAACGTGTTTCAAAGCGCATGCTGGAACATACTGGGCGCAAGATTGCCATCGCCGGATCCGGACCAACCGGACTGACCGCAGCGTTCTATCTCGCGCTGCTGGGACACGATGTCACGGTGTTTGATCCGTTGCCCGAGGCCGGAGGTATGCTGCGGTTCGCATTGCCGGAATATCGCCTGCCCAAGCCCGTCCTGAAGCGTGAGATCGAGTTGATCGAGCGCCTCGGTGTGAAGTTCGCACTCAACACGCGGGTTGGTACCGACATCACACTCAACGAACTGGATGAGCGCTTCGACGCCGTGTTCCTGGCGATCGGAACATGGAAGGAGTCCTGGGTGTACCTTCCGGGCACCGAATTGAAAGGCGTCTATCCGGCGCTGCCTCTGCTCGAGTCGATTGCCAAGGGGGACTCGGTAAACCTTGGGCGCAAGGTGGTGGTGATCGGCGGCGGCAATGCAGCCATCGATTCAGCGCGCTCCTCGTTGCGCAAGGGAGCCGAGGTCATCGTGGTCTATCGCCGCGAGCGCAAGGACATGCCGGCGATTGAAGAAGAGACAGAGGCCGCGGAGAAGGAAGGCGCGCGCATCGTTTTCCTGTCCGCGCCACATCGCATCATCGGCGACGCCAAAGGCAACGTCAAGGCGCTGGAAGTGGTGGAGACTCGTCTGGGTGAATACGACACGTCGGGGCGCCGCAAGCCGGTCTTAACCGACGAGGTGCAGCGCATCGAATGTGACTCCGTGATCCTGGCGGTGGGAGAAACCGTGGACCTGGATTTCTGCAAAGCATCAGGACTCCAGATCAAACAAGGCGGCACCATCGAAGTGGATCGCTATCGCCTCGAGACCAGCCGGCCTCGCTTTTTTGCGGGAGGCGACCTGGTCACAGGAGCGTCCAACGTTTCCAATGCCATGGCGTTCGGCAAACGGGCGGCGCGCGCCATCGACGAGCAACTCATGGACGCCAAGCGCTGGGATGAACTGTTCCCTGCATGGGAGTACGACCAGTCTCCGCCCAAAGATGTGAGCGAATGCCGCCGTCATGTGTCGCGCGAGCTTTCGGTCCGCGAGCGAATGCAGTCTTCGGCAGAAGCGATAGTGGGATTGTCGGCGGAAGAATCGCACGAGGAAGCCTGCCGCTGCCTGCGTTGCGATGTAAAAGTACCGGTATCGCGCTAGAAAGGGAGGTCAACTTTGCCGCAAAAGAAAGTCTCGCTCCGCATTGACGGCGAGTTGGTCAATGCCCTGGAAGGGCAGTCGATTCTGGATGCCGCTCGCGCCAGCGGGAAGTACATTCCGACACTCTGCTTCCTGGATGGGTTGAGCTCGGTCGGAGCATGCAGGCTGTGCATGGTGGAGTTGTCGGGCGTCGATCGTCTGTTTCCGGCTTGTACCACTCCGGTGCAGGACGGGATGTCGGTGACGACTACCTCTCCCAAACTGTCGCGCTACCGGCGCATCACTATCGAGTTACTGCTGGTGGAACGCAATCACGTGTGCTCCGTATGCGTGGCCAATGGCCATTGCGAACTGCAGGACATGGCGTATTCGCTGGGCGTTACCAGCGTGCGTTTCGCCTATAACTTTCCCAAACTCAAGGTAGATGCGACCCATCCGCGCTTCGTGCTCGACCACAATCGCTGCATTCTTTGTACCCGGTGCGTGCGAGTGTGCGCGGAGGTTGAAGGCGCGCATGTTTGGGACATGGTCTCGCGCGGCATTCACGCCCGCATCGTTTCAGACCTGAACCAGAACTGGGGAGATTCAAAGACCTGCACCAATTGCGGAAAGTGCGTGCAGGTTTGCCCGACCGGCGCGATGGCGGAAAAAGGCAAGGCGGTGGAAGAAATGACGCGCGCAACAACCTCGATCAGTTCGCTGGCCCGTCACCGGGGAGGAGCAAACACATGAGGAAACTCAGGCTGGCTACGGTCTGGCTGGATGGCTGCTCGGGCTGCCACATGTCGGTGCTCGACCTTGACGCCGCCATCATTCCCATACTTCGCAAGGTCGATATCGTTTACGGTCCCCTGGTGGATGCACAGGAGTTTCCGGAAGACGTTGACGTAACGCTGTTGGAAGGTGCGGTGAGTTCGCAGGCGGACGCGGACAACATCCAGAAGATTCGCCAGCGCACCAAAACGCTGGTCTCCCTGGGTGATTGTGCGGTCACCGGTAATGTTGCCGGATTGCGAAACACAATTCCGGTCAGCAAGCTCCTTCAACGGGTTTATGTCGAAGGGTCAGATGTCAACAAATGCATTCCGGGTGACGGTTTGCCGCAGTTATTGAAGCTGGCGCGTCCGGCACACGACTATGTGAAAGTGGAGTACAACATCCCCGGCTGTCCCCCACAAACCAAGGTGATTTCGGCGCTCCTGACCAGCTTGTTGGAAGGGCGCAAGACCGAGACCGGCACCAAGATCAAGTTCGGATAGGAGCGGCGATGAAACGCATTACGATCGAGCCGGTGAGCCGCATCGAAGGCCACGCCAAAATCACCATTCAGTTGGACGACTCCGGCAAAGTCGCCGACACGCAGTTCCAGGTGACGCAGGTCCGCGGCTTCGAGAAGTTCACCGAAGGCCGCCCATTCTACGAAATGCCGGGAATCACGTCGCGTATCTGCGGCATTTGTCCCATCAGTCATCAGCTGGCGGCCTCGAAAGCGTGCGACTCCATCATGGCGGTCCGCATTCCCAAGGCGGCGAAGCTGCTGCGCGAAGTCGTCCATTGCGCACAGTTCGTCCAGTCACATGCGCTGAGTTTTTTCTACCTCTCGGGGCCTGACCTGTTGCTGGGCATGGATGGCGATCCAGCCACGCGGAATGTTGGTGGATTGATTGAGGCCAACCCTGACCTGGCCCGGGCCGGAATCGAGCTGCGCAAGTTTGGGTTGCAGGTGATCGAGGGCCTCGCCGAAGAGCGTGTTCACCCATCGTGGATCGTGCCGGGTGGCGTGAAGACTCCCATGTCGGCGCAAACGCGCGATCGCTTTCTTGCCGGGATTCCCGAGGCGATCGAAACTACCCAGCTCGCACTCGATCTGTTCAAAGGCAAGTTGGATTCCTTTCAGGAAGAGATCGAGAACTTCGGATCGGCACCGACCATGTACGCCTCGCTGGTCGATCCCGCAGGTAACCTGCAGTTCTACGATGGTCCGATGCGCTTCCGAGATGCGAACGGAGAAATCCTGCAAAACGGTATCGTGCCGGAAGACTATGCGGAGTACATCGGCGAGGCCACGCTGCGTGAATCGTACCTGAAGGCGCCCTATTACAAACCGCTTGGCTATCCCGAGGGCATCTATCGAGTCGGGCCGCTAGCGCGCATCAATGTCGCCAACGCGTGTGGCACGCCCATGGCCGACGCTGAGTTGCAGGAATTTCGCCAGCATTTTGGCCGGGTTCCGCATAGCGCATTTCTATATCACTACGCGCGGCTCATCGAGGTGCTCTATGCGCTGGAGCGGATGAAGGTACTGTTGGCCAAACCGGAGATTCTCGATACTCACGTTCGCGCGATCGCGAACGTGAATGCGCTGGAAGGCGTCGGCATCATCGAGGCGCCGCGGGGAACGCTCATCCATCACTATAAGGTGGACGAGAATGGCGCGATTGTCTGGGCAAACCTGATTGTCGCCACCGGCCATAACAATTACGCCATCGGGAAGAGCGTCCGGCAGGTGAGCGAGCATTTCGTTAAGGGCACGCACCTCGAGGAAGGCATGCTGAATCGAGTGTCGGCGGTAGTTCGCGCCTATGATCCGTGCCTGAGCTGCTCGACCCACGCTCTTGGAATGCCGGCAGTGTGTATTTCACTCATCGGCTCGCAGGGAGAATTGCTGGACGAAATTCGAAGCCAGGCGTGAAATCGGATTGCGCTGGAAATTGATAGGTTTTTGTAATGGAGAATTTATAAGAGTATGGCGGCCAGGGCCATCGCAAAGCGTCTGCACCGTACGCACTTTTACCGTACTTATGGCAGGTATGGTTGTTGTATCTGGCAAGCACCAACCAATACTGATTGATTGAGGAGAGCATCCATGTCTTATGTCGTTCATGTCACGATGACGGAAGAAGAGGAAGCGAAACGGAAGCCGGCGCTTGGCGGCAAGGTCCATGTCGAAGGGCAGTTCGAATATAACAACCTGGAAATCGCCCGCGAGGCGGCCGAGATAGCCTGCAATGCAGCGGCCAAGATGAGGCCTTCACGGTCGAAGACCATCGACGATGACGATTGGACCGAGCATCCCGACCGTTCGGATTAGTGGGATTTTCTCCGGCCCGCTGGTGTCGAAGTCTTCTTCAGTGAGGTATAGAGTGAAACGATATGTGAGTTTGCTCGCCCTGATGTGTGTGCTGTCGGCGTTCGTGGGAGTTGCCTACTCCGCCGACGAAAAGGAAAAGGCAGCCACGAACGCCGCTACGCAATGGCTGACGCTAATCGACTCCGGCCAGTATGCAGAAAGTTGGTTTCAAGCATCGAGCTTCTTCCGTGGAGCCATTTCGAAAGAGCAGTGGAAAAACGCGCTGGACACGGCTCGGGCCCCCCTGGGTAAAGTCGAGTCGCGCCAACTGAAAAGTGCGACTTACACCACCAAACTTCCCAACGCCCCGGCGGGGGAATACTTGATCATCCAGTACGAGACGAAGTTCGACCGCGCATCCGGCATGATCGAAACCGTGACGCCAATGCTGGAAAAAGCTGGCAACTGGAAGGTGTCGGGCTACTTCGTCAAACGCGCTGGGCAATGAGCCAATGAACTTTCGCTGAGAGACGCGCAGGATCGGTTCTGGGCACCGCCAATTAGTGGTGAATAACGGAAATTAACGCTTGTTCTGGCCACAGTGGATTTAAGACCACAGGTCCCATGGCTGCGTCAGGGACCCGGCTCCACGTTCGAAGATACCGCCATAACCAACAATCGTGGCGCACCGACACTACCCCGGAGAGATCCCATTTACGACCCAAAACTGACAATGGGGATTGTGCTAAATGGTCGAAGCGATTGGCGTGTTCCATCTCCCAAATATCCCATATCGCAAGATCGCTTTTTGAGCAGGAAAGACCTGAAGCTGAGCAACGCCGCCAGGATGCCGAGCACGCCTGCAACATTATCGGACTGGTCATGAATCTGCTGGTGGTCGATGGCGCCATGATGCGCGACGGATGGACCTATCGAAGAACGACAAATCGAAAGGGACGAGGTTTTCTGGCTCGCACCGATCCGTTGAGCATTATTGTCCAGCGGACCTTTCCGACCTGGCATATAAGTGAACTGGCCGGGTCCCACGGTGCCACAACAGACCCTGATATGAAGTCGGTGATATTGCAAGAAAAGACATTCGAGCAGCGTTCTGGTTTTGCGACGGACAAGCCTCGCGACCAACAGATTTACCTGCTTGAGTGAGGTCATGAATCGTGTTCATTCCGACGACGACCTGTGGAATATGGTTCTCTGCGGGCAGAAGTGGCGAGAGAGTTGGTCAAAGGACACAAGAACGCCATTTTCTGACCGGGACCAGATGAAGGGGTAAGTGGTAAGCCTGCACGACCGGTTCTACCTCTCGCTTAGCGGTCTATCGCCCCGGGTACAACCTCCTGCACTCGTCAGGTACGGGGTAGCAGTGTTGTTGGTCGGGCTGAGTGCTCTGGTGGGACTGTGGTTCCGTCCGGCGACCTATCATTCGGCGTATCTATTCTTCTATGCTGCAATCCTGATTTCGCTGATATACGGGGGCTTGGACCCGGTCTGGCGTCCACGTTCCTTTCAGCGCTCCTGGTCAACCACTTGTTTCAGCCCCCTTACGGACAATTCTCCTTTGATCTCGCCAGTCTGGCTCGCGGCAGCTATTTCTGCCTTTCATTTGGATTTATTTGTTGGCTTGTCGATACCAGACGAAAAGCTGCAGAAGGCCAGATCCAAACACAGCGTCTACTCCTCGACATGGCGGCTACGCCTGTCATTATGTGCGACGAGGACGATCGAATTACTTACTGGAACAAAGGAGCGAAAGCCATTTACGGCTGGAACGGAGAGGAGGCGATAGGACAGCGCATAACTGAACTCTTGCATTCGGTATTACCGGAACCGATGAGGAGATCAAGCGCCAACTGACAAGTGTTGGGCAATGGAGTGGAGAACTGAAGCGCACTAGAAAGGACGGCTCTGCAGCCTTCATTGCGAGTTCGTGGACGCTGCGGCAGATCGGTCGTCACGGCCTCACCAGGCTTGAATCTGATCATGACCTCACCGAACACAGGAAGGCCGAAGAACGATTGCGGGGCAGTGAAGATCAATTTCGAACGATGGCCAACGCGATGCCGCAGTTGGCGTGGATGGCAAACCCGGACGGCTGGATCTTCTGGTACAACCAGGGCTGGTACGACTACACGGGAACGACACCGCAGCAGATGGAAGGCTGGGGCTGGCAGTCGGTGCATGACCCAGCCGAGTTGCCCATGGTGATGGAGCGCTGGCAGGCTTCCATTGCTACGAGTGAGCCCTTCGAGATGGTTTTCCCGCTGCGAAGCGCGCACGGAGAGTATCGAGCCTTTCTAACCCGCGTGTCCCCGATCAAGGACGCATCCGGTAAGGTGCTTCGCTGGTTCGGGACTAATACAGACGTGGACGAGCAGAAGCGAACCGAGGAAGCGCTGATCGAGAGTCAACAGCGGCTGGCTGGCATCGTCGGCTCGGCGATGGACGCGATCATCACCGTGGACGAGCGGCTACGCGAGCGTGGAGGAGTGCCGGCGCAAGCTTGCCGAGTTTACCGACACGTTTGAAGTTCGGCCCCTCGACGACGATCACCTGTTGCCGGTCGCGGACTGGCCGATGAGCCGTGTGCAGCGCGGCGAAGTGCTGCGCGATTGGGAGGTACGGATACGCCGGCGCGACCAGGGCTGGGAGAAAATCCTCGCGTATTCCGGCTGGCTCATCCACAGCGCCCACGGCGAGGAGCTCGCGTTCGTTTCCACCAGCGACATTACCGAGCGCAAGCGGGCGGAGGCGGATCTGCAGGAACGCGAGGAGCAGCTCCGACTTTTCGTCGAGTATGCGCCAGCGGCGTTGGCGATGTTTGACCGTGAAATGCGTTACCTGAGCGTGAGCCGCCGCTGGCGGGCCGACCATGGCCTGGGCGATCGCGAGCTGCGCGGCGTGTCGCACTACGAGGTCTTTCGCGAGCTTCCCGAGCGATGGCAGGCGGCGCATCGCCGCGGACTGGCGGGCGAGGTGCTGCGGGAAGACGACGACTGCTTCGAACGGGTTGACGGTACGGTGCAGTCGGTGGCGTGGCAAGTGCGGCCATGGCACGACCCGCGGGGCGAGATTGGCGGGATCGTCATCTTCACCGAAGATATTACCGAGCGCAAACGGGTGCAAGAAACCCTACGCATAAGCGAAGAGCGGCTGCGGTTGGCTGTGCGAGTGGCGGCCATGGGCGTATGGGAATTGCAACTCCCAGAGCGCGTGGTGACTTGGTCGCTCGAAATCTTTGACATCTTCGGTGTTCCTGCCGACAGTCCTCAGCCTAGCTTTGAAGACGCGGCTCGATTCACCCACCCGGATGACCGGTCGCGAGTCGAAGAACAAATCGTTCTCCTGCTCGCTGGAAAGCCAATTCAGGTCACCTACCGGATCATTCGGCCCGACGGCGAGCTTCGTTGGATTGAAATCTCCGCCCAGGCAGAATTCGATGCTAGTGGACAGCCTGTTCGGTCTATCGGTGTCATTCGGGACGTTACGGAAAGTCGCCAACTCGAGGCACAATTTCGCCAAGCGCAAAAAATGGAAGCCGTCGGTCGACTTTCGGGTGGTGTCGCCCATGACTTCAACAACATACTAATGATAATCACCGGTTATGGTGATTTGTTGAAGGAGCAACTGGGAAGCGATGAACGGCTGCGTCCAATGATCGAGGCGATTCTTAGCGCGGCTAATCGCGCCGCATCGCTCACTCACCAATTGCTGGCTTTCAGTCGGAAGCAAATCCTGGCGCCCGAGGTGCTAGACCTGAACAGCATCCTGGCTGACCTGGGCAAGATGTTGCCTCGCCTCATTGGCGAAGACATTGATTTGGAAATCATTCCCGGTAACGGCCTGGGCCGCGTGATGGCCGACGCCTCGCAGATACAACAGGTCGTTATGAATCTAGTGGTCAATGCTCGCGATGCGATGCCTGAGGGTGGAAGGTTGACGATTGAAACTGCAAACGCCGAATGGGACGACAAGCATGGGCGGGAGTACGGCATTGAGGCCAAGCCGGGCTCTTTTGTGTTGCTATCCGTGGCCGACAACGGTATCGGCATGGATCGAGAGACCCGGGCACACCTTTTTGAGCCGTTCTTCACGACGAAGGATGTCAATAAAGGCACAGGACTGGGCCTCTCCATTGTGTACGGTGTCGTGAAGCAGAGCGGAGGCTTCATCTGGGTGGATAGCGAGCCGGGACAGGGCACGACGTTCAAAATCTACCTGCCACGTATCGAGGAGAAGGAAACAATCATTTCGGCGACCAGGGTTTCTCCGAAAAGCTACCGTGGTTCGGAGACAATCTTGCTGGTTGAGGATGAGCCGGGTGTCCGCGAGGCGATTTCTCACTTTCTTCGAGCTCAGGGGTACACCGTGCTTGAGGCAAACAATCCCAGCACTGCACTTGAGATTGCCCAGGAACAGAGTAAACGAATTCACTTGCTCTTAACCGACATGATCATGCCTGAGATGAATGGCCGGGACCTGGCCAAACGGCTAACGGCTACACGCCCCGAAATGGGGGTGCTATACATTTCTGGTTACATCGATCGAGGAATAGCAGGTGGTACGAATATAGACGCCGAAATGAATTTCCTCCAGAAGCCGTTTGGTTTTGACGTGCTTGGGCGCAAGCTCCGCGACATTCCGGACCGCTGACGTCAGCTGTGCCCGGCGGAATATTTTCCTTTCCAACATCAGGTACGGCAGGCTCATGACGTGCGACCGCGACTCGCCGAATTGATGGCACGTTGCCATGATCTCTGTCTGCAAATCAAGATAGGTGTCGAGATCACCAACTCGCACCCAATCCGTCCAGGACAGAATTGTCGGCGAAACCTATTCGTCTCGCTGTCTGGAAACCTTAGTACAAACCGGGTTCCGGGAGGTTGGCACGCCAATTCAAGCCCGCAGGGTTTTAAGGTGGCGCTTATGAGGGGGAGCGGCCCATGATCCTTTCTTCTACAACGAAAGGGGCTGGCGCCCCTTTCCTCTGCACCGCCAATCCCCGCCGAGCCGCCTCCGCTTCGCTCCGGACAATTTCGCGTGACGATTCCGAACACTTATTCCAAAATCACCATATCAGCGTCGCTTCACTCCGACTGCTGTTCACCTTCGCTCCGGAACGCCGTTCGGCTTCCCTCCGGACTCGATGTTCACCTTCACCGGAATACCCAGTTAAGCACCCCGGCGCAGATCACTGTTCCGAGCCGGCCCGACGGTCAGGCCGTTTGGGTCAACATCCCTCTGGCCCAGGAAGTCCACTTACAAGCGACAGATCAGCCTGTTCTTCAGCTGACTTGTGCCGCTGCTTTATTAAAGGATACTTCCAACGAGGCCAGCCTCTCCTCGAGTCTCGCGAGAGAAGCTGATGCAATCTCCGATTGCTTCTCCTGCCGAAATATGGGGTTATTCACCCACCAATCCATACCCATCTCTTTCGCCTTGTCCACTGAGCAAATCACAAGTCGAATCTGAATTGACAGCAACTCGATGTCAACCAGCTTCACCCTGATGTCGCCGGCGATTACTATTCCTTTGTCGAGGACCCGCTCAAGCACATCCGCCAGCGTAGAAGACTCAACCGCATGTGATAGGGAATGCTGCTGTATCATGATGTTTCCTTAGAGAAGCCTTCCGAGTGGCCCCAAGTCGAGATTGAGATCCTCTTCTTCCAAGCCGAATTCCTTCCTCAGCCGTTCTATTTCCTGAGACTGATGCATAAGTGCAAGCCCCAGCCGCTCGGTCTGCTGATCGCTCAGTGAACCCGCGTCCACGCGGCGGATGGCCTGACGCTCCAGCAATTCGTGCAGCAGTTTAATCAGAGCCAGCACCAGTTGTCCGAGTCCGTTCTTGGCGCTGTTCACATCGAAATTCAACCGGCCCGATCGGCTAGGCAAGCTCTCAGTTGATTCAGATAGCACTGGAGGAGTTCCAGCATTCATCAATTGAGCGTAAGTGCTCAGGCTCCCGGACTCCATGTGGGCTATTTCAGCGGATGCCATCCAGATGTTCCTCCCTGTTATCGAGCGCCTGGACAAGTTCAGAGCTTTCCCACTGCGATCTACGGCGCGCCGTCTCGATAGACGTCAACACCAGCCGCAGCCCAAGGTAAACCAGGTCAACCCCAGCTACCGAGATCGTCGCTTCCCCGTCAATCACGGCCCCTTTGTTCAAAACCCGGTCGAGCACCTCGCATAACGAAGGCCGCTGAGTGTCACCAAGCGCTACCCGGGGAGCCATGGCTAAACCGCTGGCGATCTTCGTATCAGTTCGCATAGGCGGCCTCCCTATCAATTTGCCCGAACTGATATAGGGCATCTCCTAGCTGCTCTAATCCGTGAAGGCCCCGAATCTCGCCGTGGCGATAAACTGTGCTGATCTCGCCTTGGAACCTTTGTCTGAACTTGTCACGAATAAGCGATTCCCGTTGGTTCAGTGCCGAACACATTCGACAATCACTTTGCGGGGTTACGAGATTGAGGATTATCCCGGCTACATTGACGCCTAGGCGCCCGCAGGCGGCCAACAGGTCGCGAGTCTCCTCAAAGGCCATATTCGTCGGAATGCTCACGGCGTAAAGCGCGGATTGAGCCGGACTGTTCAATAATCGCCGCAGCTTCTTCAGGTTCTTCGATAACAGCACTAACTTTTCGGAAAACTCCGTAAGCCTGAAAATCTGCTCGTATTTCAAAAATAGATTGAAGAATGCCTTCAGCCACTGGTCGATGATTTCGGGAAGTTCCAGAAGCCTGATCAGATGGCCTGTTGCCGCCGAATCGAGAACCAATGTGTCGAACTTGCCGGACGCGAGAAGATCCATCACTCGGGTCAGGCCCATCACTTCGTCCAATCCTGGTGGAGAAAGATCGAATGTCCGTTCCAGCACTTCGCGATCGAATGCCAAATCAAAATTACCGGAGAGTGTCTCCAGAAATCTCTCTATATCGCCCGCGTACTGCTGTTTCAGTACCCTGAGTTCCGCCTCGGAATCAATCTCGATGGCGGTGACACCAGGGAGCACGTGTTCCGGTTGCGAAGCGATCGGCATGGCCAAACAGGCTGATAGCGAGTGCGAAGGTCCTGTGGAAACCAGCAACACCTTGCGTCCCGATGGGTGCTTCGCCAGATGCAAGGCGGTAGCACACGCCAAAGTGGTCTTCCCGACTCCCCCCTTTCCCGCGAAAATCAGGAGCGTGGTTTCCGGCGATGGTGATGGAAGGCCGGCATTCACTTCTACCCGGGGAGATGGTCTCGGTCGCGGCATAGCCTGCGGAGACTCACGGATCTGGCGGGCATCCTCCCAGAATGACTCCAGCGTATCTTTTCCTCGGATTTCCTCGGCATGCAGCGGCACTCCCCAGAGAACAAGCCGGGCCAGACGTGGGTTGAGAAGCACCTCGTTCAGCACACTAGATTGCAGGTAGTATTCATCGTGGCAAACGAGACAAGGGCTCTCCAAATATAGCTTATTGATGATGATGTCAGTTATGGGGAGCGTGAGGCGGTCCGCCTCCCTCACGATCGAAATCGTCTCACAGAGGCTCATTTCCTCAGCCAGCATTACGGGAACAAAACTGCAGCGACGTGAGTCCTCGAGGAGGAATTCCATCCTCGTTACTGAGTCCGTGAGGTCATCCAGAAATGCATCGAGTTCATCGCGCTCGCGGGAGCGAGAGAAAGTCTGTCTCATATAGCGGTGCTTGGCCAACAGAGTGTCAAGCATGGCGATCCATTTCCGGAGGAATTGCGGCATGGCGAGCAGTCGGAGTGTATGACCACTGGGCGCAGTGTCCACAATGATGCAGCCGTAAGCACGCCTTTCCACCCATGCGGATATCTCCAGAAAGGACATGAGTTCGTCCAGACCCGGCAATGACAGATCTAAAAAACGATTGATTTCATCGTCATCCAGAAAGGTCCCTCGTGATGCGATCTCCCGCAATTTGTCCGAGTGCTTTTTCTTGAACTCCAGCAGATATTCTTGCGGATCGAGTTCCAACACTTGCAGGTTCCCCGGTGGAACCAAGCCTGCCAGGCAATCGGCGAGCGAGTGAGCTGGATCGGTCGACACCAGCAAGAACGTTTCCTGCGGCGCTCGTTGGGCCAATCGCAGCGCCGCTGACGTCGCGCAGGTGGTCTTTCCGACACCACCTTTTCCGCCGAAAATAAGTAGCTGCAAATCCCGGGAGGCAAACAATACTGGAGATCCAGTATCACCCGCGCGTGTGACGGACTCCATGACTGTCCCCCGTTTCAAGATTCGTCCTTGATGCTCTGTCCTGGCGCCTTTATCGAATCCGTTTGCCGGGCTTGTGTATCTTGTCCAGCCGTTCGAGCAGAAGCTTCTCCTCGGCGTCGAACTCTTCTTCTGTCAGCTTGCCCGTTTCCAGTCTCATGTAAAGAGCGCTTAGCTCCGCTGTAATGGATTCAGCGTCAGTCACCAGCTCTTCCTGGGCCGCCCGGTGAATCTCCTGGAAGATCCACAGCAACCCGTGGGCCGGCGCCATGAGCAGATCATCCACGACAAACATTCAGTCCTTCCGGGGATCTCAAAGCTCAAGATCGATATTCACGAAGTTGTGCGGGGCCCAGGGCCCGTTGTAGTCGAGGGCGAAGTTGTTATCAAACCGCTTTGCAACCTCGAACACGTCGGCTTCGAACTGTGCTAGGCTGTTGCGCCTGACCAGGCAGGCTAGGTTCAACACTTCGCGCTCATTATGGCACTTCAACTGATTGATTTCGTACCCGTGACTCTCAAACCTTTTCACTGCAAGATCGGCGTACGCTTCCCGGTCATCGTTGAGCAGGCGGTCGAACATTCTGCCCACTTCAATTTTCTGCTCCTGGGTGGGCTCGCAATTGGATCCCAGGAACCTGTCCCGGGCCATCCTGAGCTCCGGATGGGTGTTTACAAAATATTCAAAAATGTTGGCAACATCCCACGTAACCCGCAGTCCCATCTCAACTTTGTCGGCGACGTGCCGAAGTTGATCTAGCAGAACGTGCTGATTGCGCGAAAGCATCCTGCGAACCGCTGCTGGGCTGTCCGCGACCACTCCAAAAGACATGGGAAGCGGGGTACTCTCGACTAGGAGCCGTTTCAAGACTTCGTGATGAGCTGCAAGGCGAGCCCGTTCCGGTCGCACGTTGTCACCGTCAATATTACTGACCATTGCAGCAATCCGTCCCGACGCGATGCAATAAAGCTGGCGCTGGTCGATGCCCAACTTTTCGCCTTCCGTGACTTCGCCGGCGCTGACGATGGCGTACAGGTATACCTTTTCCGACGTGGGTGGCCGTTTCATCGGGCGCTTCACGTCGGATTTCGCAATTGGGATGTGAGCGGTACTCACGTTGTTTCCTCCGTGGACCAGTGGCGCGGCGCGTTATTGGTCAACCAACTCTCGAATTAGCTTCGTCTGACGCCCATATCAGAATTGCTGCGGTTCAGAAGGCGGTACTGCTTACCCATCTTGGCTATACCAATACCTGGAACGCTTCAGAATCAGAGCCACGCCGAATCCTTCTCAATACCGGATCTTGAATGGCTGAGCGCGTCCGCGGACTGAGCGCCCCATCCGGACCTCGGCGGTCTTCCCCTTGCGGTCGGCCAGCGCCTGAAGAAGATTCGCCTGCTCGACTTCAATTTCCGTGAGTCGCGCATCCAGTTCCGCCACCCGCCGAAACGCGCTGGTCCGTTCCGTGGTGCGCCGGGCCTTTTCGAGTTCCAGACAAGCGATCTGCAAGTGGGCCCGGTGTGGGACGACAACCACATCAACCTTTCCTGCCAACGTGCGAATGGTTCTCAGGCCTCGAAGCGGGATGGGCATACTGACTTCCTTTCACGGCCGTGTTTGCCCGCAGGCTTACTACCTTTTGTCCGGTCGCCGCATACGGTTCGAATGGTTTCATTTACCTTTTCCGCCATGAGGGACTCGCCCTGGTGCGTAATTTTCGCGGTGTCGGTGTTGAGAACGTCGTGACAGATAGCCTCAAAGACCGGGTCGCCTGCTAGCGCCATACCGTTCTGGTGAGCGAGAATCCGGGCGATGGCGATCCCTGCCCGGATCGTGGGGCGATGGTTGTTGACGCCCACTCCGCGAAGTTCCCGGATGATATCGACAATCGTTTCAGCATCAGACGGCGGTAGCCCGGATTTCGCCATCACAATCGCCATCTCGGTCTCGCGATCCAGGTGGCCGAGGTTCATCGTGATCAGGCGGTCGAGCAATGCGTCCTGCGTTTTATGCACTCCGGCATACTCTTCCGGGTTTGAAGTCAGGATTGCACGAAATTCCTCGTGCACGTGCAGGTTCCCCTCGCCTGATCTTCGTAGATTGGGCAAATTAAGAATCTTGCCCTCCAGCACGCTGAGCAGAACGTTGTTGGCCTCGGGCCGGGACCGGTTGAATTCATCGTAGATCAGCGTGTAACCCTTGATACATGCGGTGGTCAGCCTTTGGTCTTCCCATACTTTGTTCAAACTCTCTTCGGTCTTCACCACAGAGTGAATATAGTTATCCACCAGCTTGAACTTGCGATATCCGGAGTCCTTCCCAACCAGATCTGAACTGGCATACTCATCGTCGCCGTGAATTAGAACGACAGGCCGCCCTCGCTTGCTGGCAACGTGCAATGCCAGCGTCGTCTTTCCCGTTCCCGCCGGACCAGCGAAGTGCAGCGCGTATCCGACATCCAGATAGGTGAGCGCTCGCGCGGTTAGGTTCTCAATGTAGGGAGTCGCGACGAATGAATCGCTGGCTTCAGGCACAACGTTGATTTCGTCGGCGGGCGCCTTCAGTTGGGCACCTCCAGCGGCCTCGAATCCATCGCCAATGGCTGGCGGCTCCTCATTCGTTATGCGCTCGGCTATTGGGTATCGCGTAAGTTCCAGGGAGGACACGATGACTTAAACTCCTTTCACAATTGAAGGCCCGACTTGACATCGAATTCCTAGTTGCCGGCGGCCGCACTCGATCTGTGCCTTGGATTTCTGCGTATTCGTGGATGCTGTCCACAGGCCGTGTTCTGCCGCGAATATTCCACCCTGCCAGCGTGAATTTCAGCTTCCTGGTTTTGGCGCAGGCGAACGCCGCCGACACGCATGTTTGAACCCAGACTTGACAGTACTTGCCTGGCCCCGCTTAGGTCTTCGCGGGTTTCGCGCCGCAGATTCGAGACCGTCTGCCTAAGACCAGTCAGCAACACGATCCGGCCCGATCTCCTCCGCCGTGCCATGTCGGTCGCGTCTTCTAAAAACCCAGCCAACATCTGGCGCACCTCACGCCTACGGTCCCTGCTCTGCTGCCGAACGCCCGAGAGCAGTCGCTCCCGTTTTTGCCGCAGGACAAGGATTTCATCGCGAACCCGAATCAGATCTTCAGAGAAAGCGCGCACTCTGATCCCCCTTGATTTCTCCAGCGGTACGACCAATTTGGTTTCGGCGCAGCCGCCTTCGTTATACTCGCGACAGCTTGCTCCAGGAACGCCGAGCCATGGCGAGATCATCCCGCAGATCTTTCTCCTGTTCGGCTACCACTTGTTTCAGATTTTCCACGAAGTTCTGCCGGCTGGTGTGTTCGGATTCGGCCTTCCACGCTCGAGCGTCCGTAAAAGCCGCACATGTTTCGAGGACTTCCACCTGGCGTGCCTTGGTTCTCTCCACAATCTTCTTCTTCAGTTCCTGACGGTCCGACCGTAAAGTCTGAATTTCCTCGCTCAGCCGAGTCATGTCTTTCGTCAATGTGCCCACTGGTGTCCTCCTTAAGTCACTTCTGAAGTACTGCGGTTTCGGTGTTCAACCAAGTGAAAGGGCCAACCGCGCCCCTCCACTTGGTTGCAGTAGTGCATCCAACCGTGTGCTAGGCGGGAGGCGCCGCGCTCGCCGTCAGCCCGATAGCTTCCGCGTATTTCAGGTAAGTTTCGACGGAGGCGATCACTACCCGAGCTTCGACCGATAGCAACTCGATCCCGACCAGCGAAACCTTTGCCCAAACATCGATGACAATACCTTTGTCAAGGATTCGATCAACTACTTCCGCTAAGCTGGAAGAGTCGGTAGATTTTTGCACTTTCGCCATGCTAGTTCTCCTTTTCTAAGAAAGCACTTATCTGTCTAACATAACTAGACATAGTGCATGTCATTGGCCATAGGCGCGGCCTGTAAGTAGATTTTCTGGCCTTCCTACAAATGAGTAGCTTGAAAATATAGTAATTGACATTCTTATGAAGGAGATCCGGGGGATGGATGAAGGTTACTAAAGTCATATCGCCTCAGGAGAGCTTCCCGCCTATTCGGTAACTGGGGAATGCATTCCATAGAGCGCGAACCCGTACAGCGAACTACTAGCTCCTCACCCGTTGGATCAACGGCCATGTTGCTCATACGCCCTCTCGTAGATTCGAGAGGTCTACGAAGTTGTAGGGCGGCCAGGGGCCGGTCACAGCCAGCGTTATTGGCCCGGCGTTGAGACGATGCGGTATCGCCTCACGAAAGTCCGCAACGGAACTTCGCGGCACCAGGAAATAGAGAGAGGCGAGATGAGCTCCACCCGGGGCCGCTTCCACTTTGTGGCGCACAAATAGGCTCGACAGCGGCTCACAGAGTGTTTTCACGAGATCGTCTCGCCGCCCGGTCCTGCGGTCTGCGCTGTTGTAATATTGCTTCTTGGCCAGGAGATAAGAAGCACCAGACTGAGCAGAAGCCGGGCTGTCTGCCGACCCCTCTTCAGGCGAATCGAGATCGAGGCCAGGTTCGTGGCCTTCCGGCGTCACCTGAACCCCCATCTCGACCAATCCGTCGAGCCCGGTGAGCAGGGCCTCGCACTGCTTACGACGTTCGTCCAGCAATGCAGCCAATTCCGCTCGGCCTCGAACCTTGCACCCATATCGCATCGGAATAATGGTGCGTCGGCTGAAGAACGACTCAACAACGTTTTCGTACGCAAGTACGATCGCGACATCGGGCGGCGAATCCGGACTCCGCAACTCCGACACGCCAGCGCCCAGACCTGCACGATCCATTACCTGTACTGGTTCGCCATATACGCCGGCCGGGACTTCGAACTGGGGCTGCGAAACGCTGCGAAAGACGCAGTAGAGCAAGTAACTCATGAGTTGCGGGCCGAGGACAGCGCAGGGACGAAACGGTAAGGCGGCCACGGTCCGGAGAGTTGGAGCAACAATCCCTGCGATCGGTAGTCCTGATTCGCCCGAACCACCCTGTTGTGGAATTGAGCTACGGCTGACTCCGGTAGCAGGAAAGCCCAATTCAGCACTTCGTCAAGCCCGCTTTCAGCTTGTGCGCCAGACGGCACCTCACATTCACGGAAGTCTGACGCTTGGCTTGCCAGCTCGCTTGCAATCGTGCGAGAGGTCTGGTTAAGCCACGCGTTCAGTTCTCTCTCTATCGCTCTGCAGATGCGCTGTTCCGTGAGGTGACGCGTCCCAGCCAGCATCGCGGACAGTCGTTCCTGTTGCTCTTTCAGGCGTGCGGACGTAAGGGCCCGTTGCGCCTGTCTCCGGTCAAACCAGCCCTTCACCGACCACTCCTCATGGTTTGCTACTCGACCCAAAAACAAATTGATCGTCTCACGATGCTGATCCACAAATTTGGCCAGCGCCTCTGACGACGAAAAAAGCGTGCCAAAGGGCAACGGCAGAACTGGAGACGTCGCCATAACTTCTTCAATCACCGCCTCGTGCTGTACGGCGCGGGGCGCCACCCAGGCCAGTTGCTGCATATGAAGCTCTGCCCCCGGTCCGCAAAAATCCTGCTGTGCAACTTCACTGAGAACGGCACACAGATCTCCCGACTGTACAACTATCGCCACGGGGATGGGCCCGTCCACCGCGGCAGCTTTCACCACGCGGACCGCGTCGGAGCGGGCAAAGCAGTACAAGTAAAGTGCTAGCTCTCCGTTATCCATCTCGTCCTAATCGACTCCCAGTATCTATCGACTCATGCTCTCCATGGCCGCTTCCAGGTCAGCGACTTCAATGTTCACCTTCACATCGCTGCTGGCGGGATCTTCACCCGCGTGAACTGCCCGCCGGATTGCCCGCAGTGCCGCCTGATGACACAGCGAGCTAATGTCAGCGCCACTGTATCCGGCGGTGCGCGCCGCCAAGTCCTGGACACTGACTTCCGTCGCTACCGGTTTGTTCCGCAGCTGAATCCGCAAAACGTCCGCGCGGTCAGCTTCATCGGGAAGTGATATTTCCACGATCTCGTCGAAGCGTCCCGGAAGGATAATGGCTGGGTCCAGCATATCCAACCGATTGGTGGCTCCCAGCACCAGCACGCCTCGCAACTCTTCGACTCCGTCTAGCTCGGTCAGAAACTGGCTTAGCACGCGCTCTGAGGTATGCGAGTCCGAGGTGCCAGCGCTTCGGCTGGGTACCAATGCATCGATTTCGTCAAAGAAAATGATGCATGGCGCAGCCTGTCTGGCCTTGCGGAAGATGTCTCGCACTGCCCTTTCAGATTCGCCTATGTACTTCGAAAGTAATTCCGGTCCCTTGATCGAAATAAAGTTGACGTTGGTTTCGCTGGCAATCGCTTTAGCCAGTAAAGTCTTCCCGCAGCCGGGAGGCCCCGACAGCAAGATGCCTTTTGGCGGACGGATCCCCGCCTGCGTAAACAACGCGGGATATTGCAGCGGCCACTCCACCGCTTCCACCAAGCGGGCCTTGATATCGGCTAGCCCTCCCACATCCCCCCAACTTACATTGGGGACTTCGACAAATACCTCGCGCATCGCCGATGGCTCGATGGTCTGCAGAGCGGAGAGGAAGTCCTCCATCGTCACCTCAAGCTTGGCGAGTTGGTCGTAGGGAATGCGCGCCAACCCGAAGTCCACGTCGGGCATAATGCGACGCAAGCAAATCATTGCGGATTCACGGCACAATGCTTCCAGGTCAGCACCCACAAAACCGTGTGTGATGTTGGCCAGGTGCGCCACATCGACTGCTTCAGCCAGCGGGATTCCACGGCTGTGAATCTCTAATATCTCCTTGCGGCCATGGCGATCGGGGATCGGAATGGAAATCTCCCGGTCAAACCGTCCGGGCCGGCGCAGGGCGGGGCCGAGCACTTGGGGCAGGTTGGTTGCCGCGATGACGATGACCTTGTTGCGCTTCGCCAGACCGTCCATCAGCGCCAGCAATTGTGCGACAACTCGCTTCTCCACCTCGCCGACTACCTGATCACGCCGCGGCGCAATCGCATCCAGTTCATCGAGAAAGATAATGCTCGGCGCTTTGCGTCCGGCCTCTTCGAAAATCTTTCGTAGATGGGCTTCGCTTTCCCCGTAAAACTTATGGATGACTTCCGGCCCGCTGACCGAAAAGAAATTCGCCTGCGTCTCGTGCGCGATGGCACGCGCGATCAGCGTCTTGCCGCAACCTGGCGGACCATAAAGCAGCACCCCTTTCGGCGCATCGATCCCCAGCCGCTCGAAGACTTCCGGATAGCGCAGCGGAAGCTCAATCATTTCCCGTATGCGCAGCAGATGTGGCTTCAGTCCGCCAATGTCTTCATAGGAAATCGCTCGCTCCGCTACCTCGGGCGATTTGAGCTTGGAGATCAGAAGCTGGGTTCCCGGGCTGATGAGTACCGGTCCCTTCGGGACTGTGCTTTCCACTTTGAAGTCAGCCCACCGCGCTCCGAACAAGACAGCCCGGACGCGGTTCTCCGCCAAAACTGGAAGCCCGTCAAGGCGGCTACCGATGTAATCCATATCGCGCTCCGAAGGCACAACGTTGGTCGGCACCAGCACAACCTTCTCAGCGGTTGGGCAACTGATCCGCCGAACCTGAACGTGCTCGTCCAGCCCGACCCCGGCATTCTCGCGAGTCAGTCCGTCCAGCTGAACTTGCGATTGGCCGCGCATCTCTTTGTATGCCGGCATCGCTTTGCAGACGGCTTTGGTTTTGCCGGCCACTTCCACAATGTCGCCCACCTCGATGCCCAGTCGGGTCAGGTCCTCTGGCCCCATACGAGCGTAGGCTCGCCCCACATCCTTACTGAGCGCTTCTATTACCTTCAGCTTGAGCGCCTTGTCGTCCATGATCATGACAACCCCCGGCCTGAATAAAGGTTATTTTGGACACTTGATCTCTAAGACTCCGTTGTTGCACGTGACCTGCATTTTCGCCTTCGGCACAAAGCACGGCAGCAGAACTTCCTTGCGATACTTTTTCTCTCCCCGCTCGGCCACGATGGTGAGTACGTCATCCTTCACCTCGACCTTGATGTCGTCCTTCCCGATGCCGGGCAATTCCGCCAGCACCAGAATGTGGTCCTCTTCTTCAAAGACATCCACCATGGGCTCGCGGATTTCCTGCACTTCGGTGCGGCCCGACTCGGCGTCCCGCCGGATGTTTCCGAACGGCTCGATGCGCGGCCCCTGGTCCCCCAGTCCCACCTTCATCGAAAATCCGTAGATGCCGCGGAGTTTTTCTCCCGGCCCGTTAATCTCGCCGGTCTGGGAAAGCTCGCCGCGTTTTTCCAATTCGCCGAGTTTTTCCACCAGGTCTCCCAGGCCTTTCAACATTCCCCCCAGGCTGCCCCCGATTCCGTAGTCCACTTTTCTTCCTTTTTCCTTTTCCACTAGAACTCTCCTTTTCTGGCTCTGTCTGTCTGCAGGCCCTACACCTTGATCTTCAACTGAATCGTTTTGTAATCGATGTGCAGCAAGCGGGCGGCTTCCGCCTTATTACCACCGGTTTCGCGCAGCACCCGTGCCAGGACGCCGCGCTCCACCGTCGCGGTGTTGTGCTGCACAATCTCTTTCAGGGAGCAGTCACGTTGCGCCGGAATCTGGACCGTCCGCGCGCCGTCCGGGTCAGCCAGCATCAGCGGGCGCGCGCCATCGATCGCCAAATGCTGCTCGGTGACCACGTCGTCCGCCAGCAGAACCGCTCGGCGAATCGTCGAACGCAGTTGTCGCACGTTGCCCGGCCAGTGGTAAGCCATCAGCGAGTCCACCGCCGGTTGCGAAAAACTCCGTACCTCTTTTTGCAGCTCGAGATTGGTCAGGTCCAGGAACCGCTTGGCCAGGTACAAGATGTCTTCCCGGCGCTCTCGCAGTGGAGGAACCTGAATCGCGAATTCGTTCAACCGGAAATAAACGTCACGGCGCAGTGGACCCTCTTCGGCTTCGGTCAACTTCTCCAAGTCTTGATTACTGGCAGCCAGTACCCGGACATCCACATCAATGGGTCGGGTGCTCCCTATGCGATGAATGACCTTGTCCTGCAACACCCGCAGCAGTTTGGCCTGCGATCCCAGGGGCATGTTCGACACTTCATCCAGAAAAAACGTTCCACCCAGAGCCATTTCAAACCTTCCGATCTTCTGTCGGTCCGCCCCGGTGAATGATCCCTTCTCGTAGCCAAACAGTTCGCCCTCAATCAGTGTTTCTGGAATCGCTCCGCAATCCACCGCAACAAATGGACCTTTGGACCGGGGACCCAATCCGTGGATGGCGCGCGCCACCAGGTCCTTTCCCGCCCCGGTTTCCCCTAAAATCAGAACGCTGAAGTCGGTCTTCGCGACCCGCTTCACTTCCGAGATCAATCGCGTCACGCCGCTGCTGGGTCCCATGGACTCGCGGAGCGAAGCAGCGTCTTCCACCTGACACGACAAGTTGCGCAGCTTGCGTTTGAGCTTGCGCTCATTCAGCGCGCGAAAGACCACGCGCAGCACCTCATATTGTTTGAGAGGCTTCTCCAGGTAGTCATGAGCGCCGGCCCGAATAGAAGCCACGGCTTCCCGTATATTCGGGTGTCCCGTCACCAGAATTGCGGGGAAATCCTCGTCCAGGGCCTTCGCGGCATGCATCGCCTGTATGCCGTCCATGTCCGGTAGCTTCAAATCCACGATCAACACATCCGGCGCGTCCGTGCGGATCCTCTGCAGCGCGGCTGCCCCAGTGTGGGCCACCACCGGGATCATTGCCTCGCTTCTCAGATATTCCGACAACTGGGCGCAGATTCCTCCCTGTTCGTCCACAATCAGAATCTTGTTGCCCGCGACGGTCATATCGTCCTGTCTCCGGCTCGCAAGGCTGGCCGAATCGGCCGGATCACCTGGATGTCCTCGTCCAGCCACGGCTCGACCGCATGCAGCATCCCCACAAACAGCAGGCCCGTCTCACCTGCAAGCAGCGTCTCGCTGATGCGGCGGCCGATAAACTGGTCGCGCCGCTTCAGCAGGAAGTCCTGCAGGCTCTGCCACCGGGCGGCATGCCGGGTGGAATCCTGCGATGGCTCTTCGCCTACGACTTGCTTCGCCAGTTGATACTCTTCGACTAGCAATTCGGAGGACTCCGTGCCCATCAGAGTTGCGCCCTTCTCCTTCAACTTGAGCAGCAGTTGGTAGTTCCGGCTTCCCGCCTTGGCCAGGTCGTTGACGATTTCCCACTCGTGTCCGCACACTGGCAGACCATCCTGGTAGAGCCGAAGCCGCTGGTAAGGCAGATCGAGGCTCTCGGTAGCCTGTTCGATTTCCGTCCAGAAGTTCTTCACCAGCTCAATGTTTTGTTCCCACGTTCTCTTTCCCAACTTTTTCACTTTCAGGCGTTGTATCGGCTCACTCAGCGCTCCCATGTCGGCTGGCGTATGAATGATGGGAATGCAGATGAGAGTTCGGGTGGTATTAATAGCTGCGCGCTCGGCGACCGGCTTCATCGGCTGGCGCTCCGTGACTTGCGTGTGCCGCCGAGTTCATGACAAGCTGCAGGCGAAATGGGGGATGAAACGCGGACGATGCGACTATAGAAATCGGCGTGACGGCTGAGTCGATGATCGGCGCAAACAAACAAGACCGTGCGGGGAGTCGTTGAGACAACCTCCGCTACCAAGTCTGGGAGTGCCATCATTCAAACAGCCTGCGTGACTCTTGTATGTGACCCACCACACCGAGTCGCGTGACTACACCAGTTGAAGTCAAACTCAGGATTGCGGCCAGACATCGCCTGTGGCCAATGCCCGCACGCATTCACCGGCTGCGGACGGTCACTAACGCTGCGGGCCAGCTCGAATCACCCCATCGGCAGTCGATGGCAAATGGATTAAAAGGCCGTTGATCGTACGGCTCGCCGAATTGCGGACACCACTCAGACGCACCAACAACGGTGCAATGCGCTAAGCAGTGCCTGCTCAACGGAGCTTCAAGGGGTGCGGACCCAGTTGAGCGCCGCGGCTCATCCCCTCTACTGTGTTTTTCAGCTGTGAGCTAGAACCTGCCGGAGTCCGCGGCCCCCCAATTCCAGCAATCGCAGTTTCAATTCGCCAGAACACTACCCCGGCACCACGATCCCATCGAAGCAGTCTCGTAAGTCGAAGCGGTTTGTCGGAATCACGGAGCGCGTCAGGGCGGCACTGCTGGCGCGCAAAACCGACGTGAACGAGGGCTGGGTATTTCCCTCCGCTCGCGCCAGGTCAGGCCATTTGGAAACCGTGCAGAAGCAGTTCGAACGGGCCAAGCGGTTGGCCGGCTTGCCGGAATCAGTCGTGTTGTACTGTGCTCGCCATCGCTTCTCTACCGATGCGATGGAAGGCACGGGAAATCTGATGGCGGTCATGGATGCAATGGGTCACGAAAAGATCGATACCACGCGACTCTACAACCATCCAGGCACGAAGCAGATTCGCGACGCGATTGAGCGAAGGAATCAGTGGATGCAGTAGGAACGTCACATTTTAGTCACACTTTTAGTCACACCGCTTCAGGCGGCTGTGTTACGGGATGGCGCAAGTGATTGATAGCAGAAAGGTTGAGTTGGTAGCGCTACCGGGAATCGAACCCGGGTTTGAAGATTGAGAATCTTCCGTCCTAACCCCTAGACGATAGCGCCACGCTGGGGGCAACTTCTTGATTATAACAAACTCGCCAAGATTGCCAAAAGCCGCTCCAGAAGCGGCTTTGCGAGGGGTTGACAAGCCTCCCGCCAGGGCGCAGAATCCTATCTGCGAAAGCGAATAAAAAGCGAAAGTAAAACCCCTCTCGCCACTCGCCGGTCCGCACCTGAGGTCCCATGCCGCCATCCGCCATGCTTCGTGCCCACGTCGAGTCCGCACTCGGCGGACATCTGTCGTCCACCTTATTACTGCGCGAAAAGGCCGCGCCCATAACGGTCTCCACCGGACTGGCTGCGCTCGACGCTCTTACCGGAGGATGGCCACGCGGAGCATTGAGCGAAATTTGCGGACCGGCTTCTTCGGGACGCACGGGAGTGATGCTAGCAGCCCTGGCCGGAGCTACGCGCCGCAAGGAAGCCTGCGCACTGGTGGATGCCAGCGACAATTTCGATCCGGCTTCGGCCGCGGCGGCAGGCGTGTACCTCGACCGTTTGTTGTGGGTGCGTTGCAGCGAACACAATCTCTCTTCCCTGCGCAACGCTCCGCGACGCACTGCTCTCGGACGTCTGGAGCAAGTACTGAAAGTTACCGACCTGCTGTTGCAAGGAGGAGGCTTTGGCATGGTCGTACTTGATCTCGGGGACATTCCCGCAGATAGCGTGCGCCGGGTTCCGCTTACCTCATGGTTTCGTTTTCGCCGGGCCGTGGAGCCTACCGCAACTGTGTTGCTCATTGTGGAGCGGGAGCCACACGCGAAAACTTGCGCCTCGTTGGTGGTGCGGCTGCAGCGGATGGCAGTGTGTGCGTACGATTCGGCTCCGGCCGCTGAAACAGAATTTGAAGGATGGAAAGTATTGAGCCGGACAGAGCCGTCTATTCCACCCACAAACAAGGTGAGCCATGCAAACCTGCTACGTAGCATGCATCTGCGCGCTGAGGTAGTGCGTTCCTTGGCGCAACGAAAACCCATGCATTCGGTGGGTGCCGACTTCGAATTGCGTGCTGCGTGGTGATTTTCTGTCCTGAAGGTCTTCTGCATGTTTGCCTGTATCTATATTCCCGATTTTCCGGTGGCGGCCATCGTACGGGCTGAGCCATTGCTGCGCGATCGCGCGGTGGCGGTGCTCGAGGGCAAGTCTCCTCTGGTGCGCGTGGCTGCGCTGAACGAGAAAGCTCGCCTGCTCGGAATGGAGATGGGGATGACGAAGCTGCAGGCTGCGATCTTCGCAGAGCCCGAAGAAAAGGAGTTGGTTCGCGCACAGTCCGAAGCCCGGAAGAAGACTTCGCACATCGAACTTTCGTCGCGACGCGTGAAGGGGCAAGCGAAGCTTACCGCGGCGGTTTTTCGGCAACGGTCGCTGGCGCAGGAGGAATCGTCGCACGCTGCGTTGTTGGATGTCGCACATGCGTTTACTCCGCGGGTGGAGGACACACATCACGATCGGCTGCTGCTTGATCTCGATGGACTGGAGCGCCTCTACGGACCTGCTGCGACGATGGCCCGCGAACTGGCCTCGCGCGTGAGTGCCGTGGGACTGGAGTGCAACATCGGTATGGCCTCCAACCCGGAGACCGCGATGCATGCTGCTTGCGGATTCACCGGGACCACGGTGATTCCCGCGGGAGAGGAGGCTAAGCGGCTGGGAGTTCTGCCAATTACTGTGCTGCTCGATTCGTTTGACATCGCATCCCGCACGGAAATGGAGACTTCAGCCACCACGCGCGAACGCGCGAAGTTGTGGGAGCAGATGCTCGACACGCTGGAGCGGTGGGGAGTGCGCGATTTCCGCAGGCTGGCGCTGCTACCCGAGCACGCACTGGCATCACGGCTGGGCGAAGCAGGTGCGCGGCTGCAAAGGCTCTCTCGCGGAGAGGGGATGAGGCCCCTTGCACTCTGCGAGCCGTTGACCCATTTCGAAGAAGCGATGGAATTGGAGTCGGCAGTCGAAACTATTGAGTCGCTATCGTTCGTGATCAATCGCCTGCTGGAACAGTTGTGCGCGCGACTGGAAGCACGGGCCCTCGCGGTACAGGAGTTGAAGTTGCGCTTGCAACTGGAGCGGTGCGTCGCTGACGAGCAAACTACGACGGTGCAAGAACTGGCTGGCGCGGGAAAGGCCTCGCCCTTCTCTAATCAGGGCGATGGGAATCTCTATGTACGTATTCTGCATCTGCCCGTTGCTATGCGCGATCCCAAGGTGTTTCTGAAGCTGCTGCAGTTGGACTTGGCGGTGCATCCCCCAAGAGCGCCTGTCTGCAAATTATGGATCGCGGCCGAGCCAGGCCGCCCCCGTTCGGCGCAACACGGCCTGTTTTTGCCCATCACTCCTGAAGCCGAAAAATTGGAAATTACACTCGCCCGCATCACGGGAGTGGTAGGAGAACGCCGCGTGGGAATTGCGAGGTTGCTGGATACTTGCCGTCCCGACGCTTTTCGCATGGAACGTTTTGTTTCTCAACAGGAACCGAGCAGCGACGATCGTGGTCTGACATTGTCAGATAAAACTGGAGTTCCACCGTTTGCCTTGCGCGTCTTCCGCCCTGCGCGTCAGGTTCGCGTACAACTGACAGAAGGGCGGCCCTGCAAGCTGGCGATGTCGGGGTGGAATACAGATCGAGACGAGTTGCGAGGAAAAATCTTATGGTCCGCAGGGCCATGGCGGTCTTCCGGAGACTGGTGGACGGAGCAGTCGACAGCAAAGAGTGCTCCTGAAGAAGTGCATGTTTGGGACCGCGAAGAATGGGACATCGCGCTCGCCAACGACGACGGTGCCAGCGTTGCGCTTTACCGGATTTATCGCGATGCCGGTACCGGACAGTGGTTCGCCGATGCCAGCTACGACTGATTTTTGTGTTTATGTACATCGAACTGCACACCCGGTCAGCATTCAGCTTCCTCGAAGGAGCCTCCGTTCCCGAGGAGTTGGCTGAGGTGTGCCACTCTCATGCAATGCCGGCGATGGCTCTGCTCGACCGGGACGGCGTTTATGGCGTCGCGCGTTTTCATCTGGCCATGAAGAAGCTCGGCCGGAAGGCGCATATTGGAGCGGAGATCACTTCCCTTCTGCCGCGCGTGATGTTGCCGGACAATCTCGTGCTTCCGCGTGTGTCGCTGCTGTGCACTTCGCGCGAGGGATATCAGAACCTGTGCCGGCTGGTCACACGCATGAAACTGCGCGCACCGAAGTATCCGGCGGTACTGCCACGCAAACAAATGCGTGCAGCCGATGCGGAGTCCGTCGCTCACTCGCAGGCAGTTGCTTCCGTAAGTGATCTCGCGGAGTTTGCTTCTGGATTAGCCTGCATGACGGGCGGAGAGGAAGGGCCGCTGTCCCACGCTCTAGCACTAAGTGGAATGGAGGAGGGCCGGCACACGCTGGAGCAACTCGTAGCGATCTATGGCCGTGACAACGTGTATGTGGAATTACAACGCCATTACAACCGCGCGCAGGAATCGCGGAACCAGGCAGCGATCGAGTTGGCGCGCAGTTTGAAGCTGCCATTGCTGGCGACTCAAGGGGCACAATACGCCAAGCCCGGAGCACGCGAGATCCTCGATGTGTTCACCTGCATCCGCCATCACCGCAACCTCGATACGGCTGGACGACTGCTGTCGCGCAACAGCGAGCGGCATATCAAGACACCGCAGGAGATGCTGCGTTTGTTTGCCGACCTCCCCGAAGCCACCGCTAACACGCTGGAATTGTCGTCGCGTCTCGGGTTCACGCTCAACGATCTTGGTTATAAGTTCCCCAGCTACCCCACTCCCGGGGATGAGCTAATGAGTTCGTTTTTGAGGGCGCGCACTTTCGAGGGAGCGCGCGAGCGCTATCAGCGTCCCGGACAAAGCGAGCTGTGGCAGCGGGCACGGCGGCAGATCGAGCGCGAACTGACGCTCATCGAGCGACTTCAACTCGAAGGATATTTCCTGATCGTGTGGGACCTTGTCCGCTTCTGCCGCGAGCAAGGCATCCTGGTGCAGGGACGCGGCTCTGCTGCTAACAGCGCCGTCTGTTATTCGCTGGGAATCACGGCCGTCGATCCGGTGGGAATGGAGTTGCTGTTCGAGCGATTCCTGTCGGAAGAGCGCGGCGAGTGGCCCGATATCGACCTGGACCTTCCCAGCGGTGATCAACGCGAACGGGTGATTCAGTACGTTTATGAGCGCTATGGCAAGCTGGGCGCTGCGATGACGGCCAATGTCATTACCTATCGGGGCCGATCGGCTGCGCGCGAGGTGGGCAAGGTGCTGGGCTTCGATGAAGAAACGCTGGACCGCCTGGCTGGCCTGGTGAGTTCTTGGGAATACAAGGACCCGGGCGACACGCTGGCGCGGCAATTTCGTGACGCGGGATTTGATCTGCAGCATCCGCGTATTCGCAAGTTCTTCGAGCTTTGTCTCGCAGTGCAAGATCTGCCTCGGCACCTGGGGCAACACTCGGGAGGCATGGTCATCTGCCAGGGGCAACTGGATTCCATCGTGCCGCTCGAGCCTGCCACCATGCCCGGCCGGGTGGTGGTGCAGTGGGACAAGGAAGATTGCGCCGATATGGGCATCATCAAGGTCGATCTGCTGGGGCTGGGGATGATGGCCGCGCTGAAAGATTGCATCACGCTGATTCACGATCACTATAAAGAAGATGTCGATCTAGCCCTGTTGCCTGCGGATGATCCGGTGGTTTATAGCGCGTTGCAGAAGGCGGACACGGTGGGGATGTTTCAGATCGAGAGCCGGGCGCAGATGTCGTGCCTGCCAAGGCTGCATCCCATGCGCTTCTACGACATTGTGGTACAGGTGGCCATCATCCGTCCGGGCCCGATCGTGGGCAAGATGGTCAATCCATTTCTCCTGCGACGACAGGGACGCCAGCCTGTGGTGTATCCGCATCCTTCGCTGGAGCCGGTGCTGGAACGCACGCTTGGAGTACCACTTTTCCAAGAGCAGCTCTTGCGCATGGCCATGATCGCCGCCGGATTCACGGGTGGACAGGCGGAAGAGTTGCGTCGCGCGATGGGCTTCAAGCGCAGTGAATTGCGCATGCGCGACATCGAGGTCAAGCTGCGCGAAGGTATGGAGCGCAACGGCATCTCGCGCGAGGCGCAGGAGGAGATAATTCTCTCCATCACTTCGTTTGCGCTGTATGGATTTCCAGAGTCGCACGCCGCCAGCTTCGCTCTCATCGCCTATGCCAGCGCCTATCTGAAGTGCCATTACCTCGCAGCTTTTACGGCGGCGCTGCTCAACAATCAGCCGATGGGATTCTATTCGCCGGCCACTATTGTGAAAGATGCTCAGCGCCACGGCTTGCGGGTGAAGCCGGTGGACATCACGCGGTCGGAATGGCTGTGCACGCTGGAGGCGGAAGCGAGTCCCACAATGTGGGATAGCCAGTACCGCGCAGAGCAGGCCTTTCGAGCCTGCCCAGAGTTCGCCGAAGGGCCAGGAGAGCAGATCCCTCGGGGACTAAAGCCCCCTCGTGATGACAACAATAAAGGGCCTTACGGCACGGCTGAAGCCGTGCCCTTTCAAAACCGGATCAACCCCTTGCAGATGACTAACGACGTGCTCCATCCAGGCTTGGCTTTGCGGATGGGATTTCGCTATGCCAAGGGACTGCGTGAAGAGACCGCGCAGGCCATTGTGTACGCCCGAAGCCAGCGGCCGTTTGAATCGATTGCCGATCTTGCCCATCGTGTTCCCGAATTGCGGCGCAATGAGTTGGTGCTGCTGGCCTCGATTGGAGCGCTGAATCCGATTGGTTGCGTGGCTACAGAAGATATATCTGCGCAACTTGATTCGCCTCGCAAGAAACAACGCCTGCATCGCCGCGATGCTTTGTGGCAGGTGGAACGGGCTGCGCGGTTTGCGGGGCCGCTGCTGGAAAGCATTCCGGAGATCGATACTTCCTCACCGCTTTTCCCCATGACGAAAGAAGAACGGCTGGTCGCCGACTTCCACGGCACTGGACTTACGGTTGGCCCGCATCCTCTGGCCTATCGACGAAATGAATTGCGCCGTGCTCGAGTGCTGTCTGCGCAGGAATTGACGCAGGTCGCGCAAGGCCGCTACGTGCGAACGGCAGGATGTGTGATTGCACGGCAACGGCCGGGTACCGCGAAGGGTTTTGTCTTCCTGAGCCTGGAAGACGAGACCGGCATCAGCAACGCGATCCTCACGCCCGACATGGTGGAACAGCATCGTGTCGTCGTTACTTCCGAGAAGTTTCTCCTTCTCGAAGGCGTCTTGCAGAACCAGGACGGCGTGATCTCAGTGCGGGTGGAGCGAGTGGCTCCGCTGCGCGAGGTCTATGCGACAAACCAGACCGATATCACCGATGCTGATGTCAGGTCCCATGATTTCCATTAGTGCGGCACCAGAGTTGCTCTATCTCGCAAACATCGGCAGCTCAGTGCTCGGGCATACGCCTCACAAAGATGTGCCGTCGCTTAGAACCGCCCCCGCGTCTTGCTGCAATCCGGAACCTTACCCTCTCGCAGTTCCTTGCCGTAGTCATCCGCCCGGCGCTCGTCCTTCTCCTGGCACATGCCGTGCCCCATCTCGTGGGTAATCGCCAAATTCACAAGCTGCGGGCCGATCACCCCAAATTTCTCCAGCAATTCTTTGTTGCGGCCAGCCGTCGCGACGAACAGGCTGCCATCCAGCAAAGTCAGCCGCTGATCAAGCATCGAGAAAGCTGGGCTTACGGGATCCCCGCCTTGGCCTCGAACCAGCGCGCTCCAGTCATCGGCTGGAACCAGCACAAACGACCACGTTCCCAGCAACTGCAGCGGGTACATCGCCATCGCCTGGTGCAGCGCCGTGGCATCTTTCACGCACTCTGCCCGGTCGTAATTTTCCCGGCACTGGAACTGCACGCCGTTGGGCCTCGAGCCGTTTGGCGGAAAGCGAACAGTGACGAGTTTCAGTGTTTGGGTTTGCGCCGCGCACGCGGCGAAGAGAACTGAGATCAGAACACTTGTTTTCACGGTGGTCACCCCTCTGGTGCCACCGAATCTGGGCGCTGCCTTCTGCTACCTCAATGACGGCGAAGTTCGATTTACATAGCTCTGAATCAGTCCGTAAGTCGTTGAAATGTATGCCAGGTAGCAGCGGAGTGCGCTATCGAATGTCGACTCTCATTTCGCAAAAGAGTGATAAACTTCCCGTCACACATAGGCGTGCTATGCCGGAAGCTGGCAAGACACCGGAGATAGTCCGATTCGGCCCGTTCGAGCTGTCGGTCGAAACGGGAGAACTGCGTAAGAATGGCGTCCGGCTGAAGCTAGCAGGTCAACCAATCGAGGTCTTGACCCTTCTCGTTAAGAGGCCCGGAAAGCTGGTAACCAGGGAAGAACTCCAGCGACGCCTATGGCCGGGGAGCGGGTACGGCGACTTCGACAGGGGACTGAACGCTGCCGTAAACCGGTTACGCGAATACCTCGGCGATTCCGCCACGGAACCCAGATACATCGAGACAATAACGGGGAGAGGATACCGATTGATCGGAGAGGTGTCCGGTCCGAATGATGGTGTGGGCCCGGGGAAGATTGTCTCTTACTATCGCATCTTGGAGACCATTGGCCGTGGTGGAATGGGTATTGTCTATAAGGCCCAGGATCTCAAGCTGGGCCGACATGTCGCGCTAAAATTCCTGCCTGAGGAGTTGGCCACTAACCAGACAGCGCTGGAACGCTTCCGGCGCGAGGCTATTACCGCTTCGTCGCTCAATCACCCCAACATCTGCACCATCTACCAAATCGAGGAGCACGCGGGACAACCGTTCATCGTAATGGAGTTGTTGCAGGGCCAAACGCTTCGCGAGTGCTTAATCTCCAGTGCTCTGCAACGCAGTCGCCTCGAACCGGTGTTTGATACAGACCATTTGCTCGACATTGCCGTACAGATCCTGGACGGGCTGCAAGCGGCGCACGAGAAAAGCATCGTTCACCGTGACATCAAGCCAACCAACATCTTTGTCACCAATGGCCGGCTGGTCAAAATCCTGGACTTCGGGCTGGCAAAGCTTATCGGAGCAGTGAGTAAAGGCGAGCTCGAGACGGTCGACGTATCTGCTGCACCAGATAGCGAAAGTTGACCGTCGGACGCCGACGCTACCGTACTCAGGGACTTCCTTGGTACCGCTGGATATATGGCGCCGGAGCAGGTGCGGGGCGAGGATCTTGACGCTCGCGCCGATCTGTTTTCGTTCGGTGTGATCCTCTATGAGATGGCGACCGGGAGACCTGCCTTCAACGGATCGACCGTTTCCGAGCTGTGCCAAGCTGTTCTTACACAGACGCCAGTTCCTATCCATGAGCTAAATCCATCGATTCCGCCCACGCTGGAAGAAGTGATCCAAAAAGCAATGGATAAGACTCGCGAGTTGCGATATCAAAGCGCGACCGAACTCCGAGCAGCCTTGCTCCGAGTTAAGCAAGCCGTCGAGCCGGGTAAAGTATCTGCGCCGGAATGGCCGATTACGAAACAAGAAACGCGGTTCCTCGAGGCTGCAGCTCCGAAGGAAGCCACTCTGGGATGTTCTATCGAAGTAATAGCTATGATCCGAGAGAACGAGTCGACCGGAGGGTTGCGTGAGTTGCTGCGGACCGAAGACGCGCCTCACCTCAGTGCGGAAGATGTACGCGAAAGATCCTTTGACGTCGAATTCCCGCTGGATGAAAAAGCAAAGCCCCAGCCGCTGGATATCACCTTGAGGCTGGAGTCTCCCGGATTTGATCCTCAAAGGCAAACAAAAAAACTAAAAGTGCCTCCGCGCGGGGACTCGCCGGCATGCACGTTCTTCATCATCCCGCGCCTCGTCGGCGACCTTGTCATTAATCTTGAGCTGCTCAATATTCAAGAACAAGTGTTGGCTTCCCGTTCCATTCGGACCCACGCGCTGCCTGCCGGTGCAGAGACTACCCCGGAGAAGGTTGTCGTCACGATCCCGCTCACTTTGCTAGTCACCCGGATTGGGGACCGAATATTGGAAATGGCCCCTATGACCGCAAAGAATGCCTCGCAGTTTGACACAGGGGATTTCACCGGATTCTTTGGAACTGACCATGCCTCTGACATGCCGGCAGAAGCTTCTGGCCAAATCAAAGCCGGTCCGCAGGAATTCACTGAAATATTCGGGGACGACCGCGATGCAGACACGCCAACTAGAGTTTTTAAGACGCCCCCAACAGATTCGGGCAGTCGTCCCGAATTGGTCGACACCCCCCTCGGAGAGGGGCGGCCGTCCGCTGGAATGGATCGGGGTCCTACAGCGGGTCCGCCGACGGGGGCGCCCCAACCGCCAAAAACTAGCCAGAAATACGCGGGGACAGTACTTCGGGTGGGCGTTGGCGAGCGAGAGAGCATTTCCGGCTACCGTCTGCTAGAAGAAATACGCCAAGGCGGAATGGGGACCGTCTACAAAGCCGAGGATCCCAGACTAGGCCGTACTGTCGCGCTCAAGTTATTTCGGGCGGACATGCTGCGTCATGAGGCTGGGGTGGCCCAATTTCTGCGGGAAGCCAAAGGCATCTTCGCTCTAAGCCATCCCAACATTCAAGCCGTTTATGACGTAGGAGTGGAAGAGGGCTGGGCGTTCATCGCGATGGAGTTCCTTGAGGGGTCGCCACTGGACCAGATGATCGGAGGGCGCGCGATGGACATCGGGAAGGTGGTTTCACTTGCAATTGAAATTGCAGATGGGCTGGGCGCGGCACACAGCAAGGGCATCATTCATCGCGACATCAACCCAGCGAATATCTATGTGACCGACAGCGGGCATGCCAAGATAGATTTCGGCCTGGAGAATATTGGACGTGGAGCGGCTGATGACTCCGCAGAGATTGCCGTGACGGATCTCGTGGGTAGCCTTGCCTATATGTCGCCTGAGCAGCTTGGGGGACAATCGGTTGACCACAGGTCCGACATTTTCTCTTTCGGAGCTGTTCTCTACGAGATGATCACTGGCAAGCGCGCCTTCCATGGGGCGTCTCTTGAAGAAGTCGTCAGTGCAATCCTGAACCGCCAGCCTGAACCTGTGAGCGGTCTCAATCCTCAAGTACCTCACAAGTTAGTGGACATCGTTCGCAAGGCACTCGAGAAAGATCGTGCACTGCGCTATCAACACGCAGCGGATATGCGTGCCGACCTTCTCCAGTTGACGTCGGCGCCGAAATCCGGACTTTGGGCTCGCCTTTTCCGACGGCGCACCTGATTCATCGAGACGGCACCGTTGTGTTATTACGCTTCACAATTCCCTAACCTGCTCCGCCAGTCCCCATCCTCATCACAAGACGACGTGACCTGCGTCCTTTCGCACCTCATCTACTGTCCTGTAATGAAAGACTGTGAGGTAAGGGAGATCTGCCGTTACCCGGATCCGTGCACCCAAGCCGCGGCCACTCACGGCTCTTTGAAAACTTCCAGCAGCCTGCCGACGGCAGCGCCGACCGCAGAGTCTCGACAGAGCGGCATAAGTCCTTTGAATAGAAGATTTTACCCGTAAGTCACACGGGCTCAGTATTTTACGCGCAAAACCATCCGTAAGTCGCTGATTCTAACGATTCGAGGGGGGAGGGGGGGTACCCTCCTGACCGTCGCCACGTCCCGGCTCCTGGCCGGGATAGGCATAGACGCCGCGTCCGGCTTTGCGGCCCAGGCGTCCGGCCTTGACGTACTGCACTAGCAGTGGCGCAGGGCGGAATTTTTCGCCGAGAGTTTTGTGGAGATATTCGAGGATGTGAAGGCGGGTATCCAGTCCCACAAGGTCCACCATTTCAAAGGGACCCATGGGATGATTGAGGCCAAGTTTGATCGCCTTATCGATGTCTTCCGCGGAGGCGACGCCTTCCTGCAACATGTAAAACGCTTCGTTACCGATCAGCGCATTAATGCGGCTGGTGATGAAGCCGGGAGACTCCTTGATCACTACCACTTCCTTACCCATGTGCTTGCCAACATCGACGGCAGCGGCCAGGGTCTCGTCGTCGGTTTCGAGGGCGCGCACGATCTCCAACAATTTCATCTTGTGAACTGGATTGAAGAAGTGCATGCCAACGCACTTGGGCGCGCGGTAGGTCACGGAAGAAATTTCGGTGATGCTGAGCGAAGAAGTGTTGGATGCGATGATGGTGGTGGGCCGGCAGACTTTGTCCAGCAGAGTGAAGATCTCCAGCTTGGACTCCATCTCCTCGGGCACGGCCTCGATTACCAGGTCCGCTTCCCTCGCGGCCTGCTCCACGGAAGATGCGTACTCCAGACGTTTGTACGCCTGTGCGGCCTCGTCCGGCGTCACCTTCCCGAGTTCAACTGCCTTGTCGAGGTTGGCACGAATTTCCGTCTCGGCCTTCCGCAGTGTTGTCGGCAGGATGTCTTCGAGGATGGTGCGGTATCCGCCCAAAGCAGCAGCGTGGGCAATCCCGCGCCCCATGATTCCGGCGCCGATGACGGCGATGGTGCGTATTTCCGCCATCCAGCTAAGCCTTGGGTTCCAACTCCGCGAGGACGGAGACGAAATTGGGATCGGACTTGCGCATGTAGTCGCCCAGGCGCTTCTTTTCCTCGTCGGAAAGAAGATACAAGCTCCCGCTGACGCGCCGCAGCGTCGCCGCGATGTCGTCAATGTAATTCATCATGCGGATCAGTTCACCACTGGCACCCATAAGAGTCCTTTCAGATCGAAAAAGAAGATCGCCTCAAGAGTCTCTGTGGGGACATATGCCGTCCCTACGGGACTCGTCATTTCTCGCCACCTTACCCAGGGCTTACGCCTTGGGCTAATATTGTTCCGCCCTGCGGCTGGATTTCGTGCAATTCGTTGGAACCTGCCAACTCATTCTCTGCGCCACTGGCAATTAAGTAAAGAAGCCGTCATGCGTTTGCGCATCACGCTGCGAAATCTGCACCCATCGCCACGCTTGGCGAATGCGCAGACGAGGATGGGGTTTTCACGCATCCATCCCGGTCGGTGACTTCCGTCAGAATTGCCAGCTTATGGGCCAACTCCGGCGTTAACGCGCCATCGCGGAGACGCCATGACCAGTTGCCGCCAGGCTTGCTGGGAATATTCATGCGGGCGTCGCCCGGAAGTCCCAGAACATCCTGCACAGGGATCACGGCAAGAATCGCCACCGATGCGAACGCGGCACGAATGAATGCCCAGTGTATTCCGTCATCGACTCTTCCGAGATACTCGATCGCCCATCGCTTTTCAGCTTCGTTGGCATCGCTGTCCCACCATCCCACTGTGGTGTTGTTATCGTGGGTCCCGGTATAGACCACGGAATCGGTTGTGAACAGGTGCGGCAGATAAATGTGTGCTCCGCGATCTCCGAAGCCAAACTGCATGACTTTCATGCCGGGGATGTCGAGCTTCTTGCGCAGCGCGTGAACCTCGGGGGTGATGAAACCAAGATCTTCGGCGATGAATGGCAGTTCGCCGAGCTCATTGCGGAGGGCCTTGAAGAGTTCGTCGTTGGGGCCGGCGATCCAGTGACCGTTCTCAGCCGTTGGTTCATCTGCCGGGATCTCCCAGCAGGCTTCGTATCCACGAAAGTGATCCAGACGAACGATGTCGCAGGTTTCCACTGCCCACCGCATACGCTGTATCCACCAGTCATAACCACGCGACTTCAGGGCCTCCCAGTTATAAAGCGGATTGCCCCAGCGCTGACCCGTCTCGCTGAATGCATCAGGAGGAACGCCGGCCACAACTTCCGGCGAGAGGTCT
>DATBZX010000352.1:0-5163 GCA_036512955.1 Terriglobales bacterium | reverse complement strand
TCTCGGGAACCCGTAGGATGCTTCGACGTAGGCTTTTGGGCGCTTCGTCTTTGGCTAAGAACTCTTGGGGCCATCCCTATTCTCCGATCAATCGCTTGTTAGCCGGAAGTTCCATTTGGAATCCGAGCAGCAGCATTCTATCCCACATTTCCTTTTTGAAGTTAGCCCAAACCTCCGTATGATCGGGCCAACGCCAGTATTCATGCGGTTTTGACGGCGCAAAGGATACTTCGGAGGCTTGCACCCAATGGGTGAACAACAAAACCAGCCCTTTCAGCTGTCTTTCAACCCCTCGTTGAAAGTCGATTTCCAAGGATCGCGTGTCACTTCAGACGGTGGCCTGGTTCTCGTGCGGGAATTGGATGAGCGGTTGGGACTCAGCGTACTTATCGAACAACATTTGACCGACTCTCGGGGGAAGAACACGCAATTGCCGATGGCCGATCTGTTGCGCCAGGCTGTGTACAGCCGCTTGGCAGGCTACGAAGACGTGAACGATGCCGAGCGTCTCGCACAAGATCCGACCTTCCGGCTCATGGGTTCGGAAAGAATCTGGGAACGAGGAGCGGCGTTGACCTCCCGCTTGCAGTCGTTCGAGACGGAGCTGTTGACCCGAAAAGAGAACCTCTCTGGGCTGGCCGCGATCAACCGGGAACTGATTGCGCGGGCGGAAGCTTTCGATTCGCCGCAGCGCGTGGTGCTGGACATGGATTCGACGGAGATTCCGGTGTACGGGCAACAGGAGCAAAGTGCCTACAACGGACACTTCGAGTCTACCTGCTACCACCCGCTGTTACTGTTCAACGGCGAGGGCGACTGTCTCGCTGGTAAGCTGCGGCCGGGCAACGTGCATAGCGCAGAAGACTGGGCAGAACTGTTATTGCCGGAGATCGAGCGCCAACAGGAACTTGGCAAGGAAGTGGTGTTTCGCGCCGATGCTGCCTTTGCCAAGCCGGAGATTTACGAGGCCCTGGAGGAGCGGGGCGTGAAGTATGCCATCCGCATACCCGCGAACGACAACCTGGAGCGAGACATCGCGGAGTTGCTGACGCGGCCCGTAGGAAGACCGAGCCACAAACCCTTGGTGTGGTACAAGGGCTTCCTCTATCAAGCCGCGAGCTGGAAGACGGCGCGACGTGTGGTGGCGAAGGTGGAGTTCCACTTTGGGGAGTTGTTCCCGCGAGTGGGGTTCATCGTGACCAACCTGGAGACACCAAGCCGGGCGGTTGTGCGGTTCTATAACAAGCGGGGCACGGCTGAGCAATGGATCAAAGAGGGGAAGCAAGCGGTGAAGATGACGCGGCTGAGTTGTCATCGTTTCCGCTCAAACCAGGTGCGGCTCGCGCTGAGCCTGCTGGCCTACAACCTGGGGAATTTGTGGCGGCGGCTGGCGTTGCCCAAGCGGATCGAGAACTGGTCGCTGACGAGTTTGCAGCAACGGCTGGTAAAGACAGGCGGACGGCTTGTGAAACACGCTCGCTATTACTGGCTGCTGTTGGCCGAGAGCCATCTGACGAGGCGGTTGTTTGGGAGTATGGTGCGGCGGATCGCAGTGCTGTCGCTTCCGGCGGGATAGCCGGGGCTGTGGGAGCCGGAAAATCGATCCAGAGCCAAGAGGGGACGGAGGAGTGTCTGACAAAAGCGGATGGGAAGGTCGCGGCCAGCAGATGGGGACTCGCATTGGCACAGTCTGGACCCTATCCCAAGCCCTGGGCCAGGCCAAGAAAAATAAATATGCACTGGAACCCCCGAAAGGGTATATAGTGTCGGGCTGTTGGCAGCTAAAACGGAAATTCTGGTTGACTCATATTCGAACCGCGGTAGTTGGGTTGGATTTTCGGAGATGCGGCAGGTTCAGTATGGTTACAGAATTGCTGGATGTACGTTGGGATGTTTTGGGAAATGCAAACCTCGTCTGATTCTCTCTGCCCCCTGTCTGCTCAGGGATTGGTTGGGGCGAGTTTGCTTTCCCGCTCGATTTTTCACTTAAAACTGGTCGCAGCCCTGGACTGGGCTGAGGGAGCTTCCGAACATGAAGAAATTGCTTTTACTCTGCTGCGTCGTCGCGCTACTGAGCCTTTCGAGCTTGGCCGGCACGGTGACAACTCTTTACGCCAACAACGCGACTGGCGGCGTGCCGTACATCTACCAGATCGACGCCACCACGGGCGTGGTTCTCAACACCTACACTAACCTCCAAGGCGTCAACGGGCGCGGTGTGGTGGATGTGAATAACATCCTGTACTACACCACAGCTTACGACGGACTTGGAAATGTGTGGAAGTACGACCTTTCCACCCAAACGCAGTTGGGAGTTGCTTTCCATGTCGCAGGGGCGACGGCGCTCGCGTCCATAACCTATGACGGCACGAATTTCTGGATCGGTGACTACAGCGGCACGAACAAGGCTTTCGAGTATTCACCGAGCGGAACCCTGCTCAACACCATAACCCTTGGAAATTGCACGGGCTACTGCGACGGCCTGACGTACTTTAAGCAGGGTGGTGTCGGCTACCTCCTGTCGAACCGGGTCGATGGTTGCTGTGGTGGCACCCCAGTTGCCTATGACGTGTATGACCTCAACGGCAATCTGGTGCACGCAAATTTGATTTCGGAACCGAACCTTTCCACTGGCGTCGCCTGGGATGGGACGGACTTCTGGACGTCAAACATATTCAATGGGGCGATCTCAGAGTGGGACATGAATGGTAACTTTATTGGAACGCAGACTCTGACGGGTTACCCGAATGGCTTCACCCCGTTGATCGAAGGTATGTCGTTCAACTTTGCCCAGACCGTCGGCACCCCTGAGCCCGGCACGCTGATCATGTTCGGCAGCGGCCTGCTTGGCCTCGCCGGCGTCGTTCGCCGTAAGTTCATGCTGTAGCCTCCATCTCCCAAACTGTGGTACCCACCGGCCGGAGCCGCAAGCTCCGGCCTTTTTCTGCCCGCTGAAACGCCCCGCCCGGCGCGGCTGATTGGCTCTTCGCTAATTGCTTCTTAAATCATCCCCTCTAATATGGATTGCTACCTCTTAACGTCTGCGATCCCATTCAACCATGTCAAACTTTGAGGAGGTGTGGGATCTTGGGGATTGGCTCATGCGTTGGTTGCAAAGAAACATCTCCGAGGCTCTCCGCCCCGGGCATTTGTCTGGTTTGAGACCCTCGCCCCCGCAACGCCAATACAGAACTCTAGTCCGTGACGCCCGTCACTTACACTGGGTTGCGGTTTCCTTACGCTAGAAGTGCTTACCAGAAGCTGTTTGCCGGGCTACAGGTACTTTAGCGAAAGTTCGTGCGCCGCTGATACCCTGCCTCCGGTTTGGCCCCTCGCCAGAACGTTGTGTCGATGGCATTAGTTGTCGAACCGGGGTGCTCTTTGCGTCACGAAGACTGTTGGGCCAAGACGACCGAGGACGGAAAGCCCGGGATCAGTGTCCGAGATCATTGCCTGAACGTCGGCAAGGTTGCAGCAGCACTGTTAGCCCTTCTACCTGCCGAGCTGCGGAAGGAGATTCCTCAAGGCGCTACTGCCCTTGCAGCTCTCCACGACATAGGTAAGGTGTCACCCGGCTTCCAAAGGAAGTCTGAGGCATGGTTGGCGCAACAGTCAGCCCTGGAGCAAACACTCGCGGGATGCCCGGAGACAGATCACGCAAGAATCAGCCAGGCTACAGTGCAGTTGCTAATGCCCAACTCAAGGCTTCATCGCTGGGCCGCGATAGTGGGCGCTCATCACGGGCGGGTCAAAGGGGAACGGGTGCGCGTCTGCGAGCCTTGGGAAGCAGAACGTGTACGGCTAGCTTCGGAACTGATAAACGAATTTGGGCCGTTACCGGATCAGGTGCCAAGCGAAGCAACGCTATGGTTAGTTGCCGGACTGATCACCGTGGCCGACTGGATCGGCAGCGACGAGAGTAACTTCCCGCAGAGCACGCGCTGGGATCCACAGGAGAGTGGCGCGTGCGCCCGAAAGGCGCTCAAGAATATCAACTGGCGGCAGCTAGTCCCGCGACACCGTCAGACGTTCGGTGACTTGTTCCCGGAGATCGAGCAAGCGAACGACCTACAGACCACTGCGATGCAGGTGATCTGTGAGCCGGGCGTTTACGTCATCGAGGGGCCGATGGGTTGCGGCAAGACGGAAGCGGCAATGGCAGCGGCTTATCGGCTCATTGCAGACGGCGCGGCCTCGGGCTTCTACTTCGCGTTGCCGACTCAAACCACCAGCACCGGATTCATTCCCGGCTAGACCCCTTTGTTGAGCGGATCGCCGGGGATTCGACGGAATTGCGACTGGCACACAGCTCATCTTGGCTGATGGAAAAGGCGCGTCTCCACCTCTCTCCCGCGACCCGTCGCGACGTTGAAGCGCGAGAACATGCACGGGCTGGGGTGTCATGGTTCGCGTCTGCTAAACGATCCCTGCTGGCGCCTTGCGGAGTAGGTACTATCGATCAGGCTTTGCTGGGAATAGTGGCCGCCAAGCACTTCTTCGTACGCCAATTCGCCCTCGCCGGCAAGGTTGTCATTCTCGACGAAGTCCACACATACGATCTCTATACCGGCACACTGATCACCAGCTTAGTGAAGCGTCTCCGCGAGTTACACTGCACCGTCATCATTTTGTCTGCCACATTGACGGAGAGTCGAAGACGCGAGTTACTCGGTATTCCCGACACGCAGCCGCTCAGCCGGGCATATCCGCTGGTTTCAGGTGTCGGCAAAACGTTCTTCGAACGTGAATGCTCACCCCCGGCCTCGAAGGTGGTCCACATACGTCATTTCTCAGGCGCGGTGCCGATGGAAAAGGTCCTTCAACGTGCATCGTGCGGCGAATGTGTGCTCTGGATCCGCAACACGGTAGATGACGCACAGCAGACCTACCGGAAGTTGCGGAGCAGTAACATTGAAGGCGGTCCAAGCCTTGCGCTTCTGCATTCTCGGTTTCCCTTTTTCCGGCGAGAACAGCTTGAGACCGAATGGATGAGCAGACTCGGCAGAGGCTCCATCAGTCGGCCGAACGGTTGTGTCTTGGTTTCCACGCAGGTGGCCGAGCAGAGCGTCGATCTCGACTCGGACCTCCTGATTACCGATCTTGCTCCCACCGATATGCTGCTGCAGCGGCTAGGCCGCCTTTGGCGCCATGAACGAGGGCCGC
>DATBZX010000351.1:0-15999 GCA_036512955.1 Terriglobales bacterium | reverse complement strand
CCGCAGATCAAGGACGCGCAAATCCTGGCGTTGATGGAGCAGCAGAGTGCGACTGACTTTGTGCCAGGCACCAAGTGGCGGTACAGCAATACTGGCTACGCCCTGCTGGCGATGATCGTGGAAAGAGTTTCCAATAAACCGTTCGGCGAATTCCTGCGCGAGCGAATCTTCGTTCCTTCAGGTATGACCAACACGCTGGCGTACGAGAAAGGGAAGAACCAGGTTCCTCATCGCGCGCTGGGTTATACGCAAAAAGACAAAGCGTGGGTCGAAGCCAACCAGAGTTCCACCTCAGCTGTGCTCGGCGATGGGGGCATTTACTCCAACGTGGAGGACCTCGCGAAGTGGGACCGCGCGTTACGCGAACACACCCTGTTGAACGCTTCAGAGATGCTGGCGGCGTTCACCCCTGTGAAAGTTCCGGGAGGCGCAGTGAAAGAGGATGGTTCGCCCACCGAGTACGGCTTCGGATGGTATCTCGATGCGTATCACGGCCGCCGCCGCACCTGGCATTCGGGTACTACGACCGGCTTCCGCACATTTATCGAACGCTTTATCGATGAAGAGTTGACCATCATCATCCTATGCAACCGCGACGACCTGAAGCCGGAAAAGCTCGCGGATCGAGTGGCAGATACATACGCGCCGCACTAGCCTTCACCGCAGAGAAACTACCATCCGCAGTTTGTTCTTGAAGCCTGAACATCCAGTTGCCGACGATTGCCCAGTCCCGTTACGGGACTATCACATACAGATGTGCGGAATCGGCTTGACCGATGTCGATCTATAGCACTAAGGTGGGGCTATAAATCTCGAAGCCTCGCGTCGGCCCGCCACTCCCGCCATTTCTCGGTCGACCCAATGACGATGTCTCTCGGGAACTCCTCGAACGCGGCCTGCGACGAACTGACTCGTGTGCACAATCTGGAGGCCGTATGCGTTTCAGTAAATGGATTCTTGTCCTTACGATGCTGGGGCTGGGCTCGGTTTTATGGGCACAGACCGCGACGATTCGTGTACCCGGAGACGCGCCGACAATCCCTGACGCCATCTCGCAAGCTTCGTCCATCATCAATGGCTCCGCTCCCAGCGACGTTGTCATCAAGGTCGATCCGGGGACCTATGAGGGGCCGTTCAACTTGTCGCAGATCAATAACCCGAACTATTCCGTGTCGCTCATCGCCAGTAGTGGTCCAACCGTGACACTGCTCGAAAGGCCAGTTCACTCAGGAAACGTTTTAGGTGGCTATGGAGTCCGTAATTTTACGCTGGACGGTTTTAGCGTCCGCAATCGTTCCACCGATCCAGTCAATGTGGGCGCAAGCGGAATGAGCCTAACTGACAGCACGAATATTACTGTCCAGAATTGCTCGTTCGACGTTACCCGGCAGGCAATGCTCTTCTACGTAACCGATCCGGCGCTGAGCTCGAGAGTGCAAGTAGTGAACAACCTTGTCATCGCCGGCGACACCAATGAATCGCCGGCCTTTCTGTACGGCAACGGAGTTACCTTGCAGATGGATATGTACAACTTTGCTCCGTCCATCGGGGACAATCGCTTGGTCGTGACCGACAACACTCTCCGCACGGGCGCCAGTGCCGTCCGGTTCCTTCATATTGTGTACGACGAATTCGACAACCAGATAGGAACCGGTGCCGGCGGGTCGCTGGAAATGGTGCGCAACGATGTGATCAGTTGGTTTGCCGCGGGCCACAACGTGTTTGGAGGTCATAACCACTACGTCGCCGCCAACCATATCCATGATGGGCAGACCGGATTCAGCAGCGGATGTGCCGGGCCCGGAGTATGGGAGAACAATCTGATCGACAACAATATTCAGGGCGCGATCTTCGGCTTTTGCCTCGGGTTCCAGTCGCAGATGACCGGCGAGGCAAGAATTTTCAGAAACAACACCGTCGTCAACAACAAAGGCACTGGATTCATCTATGCCGACACCGGGGCCCCGCATGACCCATTTCCACAGGTGTACAACAACGTTATTGCCTTCAACGACTACAGCGGCATCATCACCTTACTGTCAGATTTCAACACTCGGGCGTACGCGCCTTACGACCTTGGATTGAACCGCAACGACGTTTATGGAAACACGCTGCGCGGCGTTCTGGATTCGAATATGTACATACTGACGGGGACCACCGGAACACCGGGCGCGAACTACTCGGGAATCGTGCCCAACGGGAAAGATCTGTCGGTGGAGCCGGGCTTCTACGATTCCGTGCGGCGGGACTTTTCGCTGAAGAAGAACTCCAAACTTGTCGACACCGGGCTGGTGACTCTGCCAGTACCGTTGCGCGACTTTGTGCTGAGCAAACGCGATTCCAAGCCTGACATCGGAGCTTACGAATACGTGGAGGCTCCGAACCTCAACGTGCGCGCGAACCCGACGAAGAAAGGGAATAGTCCAAAAATGGATTGATCCAATGTGAGGCTGGGTGGCATCGGTCCCACTCAGCCTTTTGCTCCAACGGATCCGTGCGAGGCGCTCTCAGGTGATTGTGGAACCCCGGCCCTGCCAACCCGGAATAGTAAGTGTGAGATTGTGATCTCCGCGCAGGAATCGTGCGCCCTGTCTATACTTCCGATCATCCAATGGATGTCCACCAAGTGTGATTGGCCAACTTTCTGCTGTAATCTCTGGAAAGACATTTAAATGAGAATCGTTTAACGATGAAGCTATTTTTCTTCCGTCGTTGTCTTCTTGCAGCCTTGCTCGCTGTGTTCGCGTTGAATCCCGCAGTCACTGTCGCGCAGACGGAGAAACCCGCCGCCGCCGGAGCCACACTGCGTAATGATCCCCTGCATGTTTTCAGCCAGTCGGTTCAGGCCCTGACCGCAACCGTCACCAAGTCGGTGGTACAGATTGTCGCCACTGGTTACGGCTTCAGTTCCGAGAAGACTTCGACCGACACGGCGTTGTTCGAGCCGCAGGAAGCGATCGGATCGGGTGTGATTCTGACTGCGGATGGATACATCGTTACCAACGCGCACGTGGTGCAGGGCGCGCACAGAATTCGGGTGAGGTTGCCTGGACTGGAGACGCCGGGGCCCGACGGTTCAAAGCCGCATGGCCCCGTGACCGCGAAGCTGGTGGGACTCGATCGACAATCCGATCTGGCCGTACTGAAGATCGATGCGACAGACTTGCCCGCGTTGCCATTGGCCGACTCCGATGAACTCAAGCAGGGGCAGGTGGTATTCGCCTTCGGCAGCCCGCAGGGACTGGAGAACTCCGTCACCATGGGCGTGGTTAGCGCCACGGCGCGGCAGGTCAGCGATGAGAATCCGACAACTTATATTCAAACGGACGCGCCCATCAATCCCGGCAATAGCGGAGGGCCGCTGGTGGATGTGGACGGTCGAGTAGTTGGCATCGACACCTTCATCCTGTCCGAATCCGGTGGGAGCGAAGGACTGGGGTTTGCCATTCCCAGCAACGTGGTGCGTAACATTTACGAACAGCTCAAGAGCGAGGGGCACGTTCACCGCGGACAGATTGGTGTTTATCTCCGCACCATCACCCCCGACCTCGCCGAAGGATTGAAGCTGCCGCGCGACCACGGCGTGCTGCTGGAAGATGTCTCTCCGGGGTCATCAGCAGACCGAGCGGGTTTGAAATTAGGTGATGTCGTGACCAACATCGGCGGCAAACCCGTGGGCGATACGAAGGAGTTCGCCACCCAGTTGTTCGCCTACAAGATTGGGCAGAAAGCGCCCATTGGCGTGGTGCGCGATGACAAAGTAGTCACCATCGACGTGACCATGGTCGAGCGGTCTGACGATCCGCAGCGCTTTGCGGACATGGTGACCGGCCCCCTCAATGTGGTAAACCGGTTAGGCATCGTCGGCGTCACCATCAATGATGACTTGAGAAAGCTGTTGCCGGACCTGCGAATTTCTTCCGGGGTGATTGTGGCCGCGCGGACACCAGCCAGTACGCTGCTGGGCGCAGGCCCGGAGCCCGGTGACGTAATCCACGCGGTCAATACCAATCCGATAACGGATATTGCCGGTTTGAAGCAAGTCCTGCGAGCAATCCAGCCGGGCGATCCCATCGTGCTGCAGATCGAGCGCGAAGGCGGGCTGAGCTACCTGGTGATGGAGTCGGAATAGCGGCGAAAAGCCGGCCATAAATATTGCGATGCCGGGTAACGAAGCGAGTCATGGCGCTTCTAACCCGTGGTAGCTGTAATTCATTCGGAGCGTCGGATCATGACGAACTCACGATCGGGCTTCTTCTTAGCTGCTCTGAGCATGTTCTGGATGCTTTGTGGAAGTGCAGGCGGCCAGAACGGTGGCATCTCCGCGAACGGCAAGCAACGAGCGTTGTTGCTCAACGTAGATAGCAGTGGACGACAGGTAGTCGCCACAGTCGGTCAGAAGATAGAGATTACCCTCCAGACCATTGGTCCCGGAAGTTACGAAGAGACACCCCAGATCTCTTCCCCGGCAATCCGCTTCGAGAATGTCCACTCGGGGTGGCCACAGAACCCTGGTGGACCGACGCAGGTGTACATTTTCCGCGCGGCTGCCCAAGGGAAGGCTGAGATACAGATACCGCATATCAATTCAGAGCCTATGATGAGGCCCACGTTTGTCGTGACGATTAAGGTCCGACCGACAAATCCAGAATAGATAGCTCTATAGGTCAACCACGCCACAGGTGCCGGGAACGCCTTCCTGCGCATCCTGTGGACCTTTGGGGCCGCCCTCGCGCATCTTGGCGCTGATTTCTTCGATCACTACTTCCACCACTGCGGTTGTCGCCAGATGCGACGATGGCGCGGGCGTGTAATCGCGCCCGGCGGTGCGTCCGGGAAAATAGCGCGAAGTCATTGCCTCAAACATCACGCGCTTTGACTGCTCATCTTCGAAAATGCGACCACGGCCGAAGCACATCACGCTGCGATAGTTGGCTGAGTGGTATTTGGCATCGCGTGAATACACCAAGCCGTCGAGCATGGTCACGGTAACGCAAACCGGAATGCCCTCTGCGAGTCGCTGTAACGTTCGGCTAGTGAAGCCGCTGTGCAAGTAAAGCCGGTCGGGGGTTTCGATGGAATACTGATACAACATCGGGATGACGTAGGGACGGCCGTCCTGCTCGAAGCCGACGTGCGCGACCTGGCCCTGGGCGAGAAATTCCTGCGCCCGCTCCGGTACGGTTCGTTCAGGATGCTGACGAACCACAGTTGTGCAGTTGGCTTCCTGCTCACCCATGACGATTCTCCAGTGTGTCTAGCATGGCTGAAATTGCTGCGGAAGGGAAGTGCAACAAATACTAGCTGGCGGCGAGTTCCTGCACTACGGGGCGTGGCTCGAACGCCAATCGCTGCTCGGCGACGCGCAGAAACCATCGGTCGATGACAACATTGCGGCAAAAGGAATTGCTGCGCAGCAATTGCCGCCCCAATATTTCGCGAAGCGCATGCGGAAGCAGTTGCGACAAAGTGTCGAGACGGTTGCGCTCACGCTGCAGGCGCTGGGTCAGCAGTTCGCGGTACAACGCTAACTGCCTCGTACTGTAGTCACCGTTCGCCGAGAGAATCGCATGAGCGGCGATCAACCCCGACTCGATGGCGGGGCGAATGCCTTCGCCGCTCTCCGGATACGCCAGGCCTGCGGCATCGCCGATCAGAAGCACGCCATCTTCGAGAATGTTGCGTTGCGAGTGGCCGAACAAGCCATAGGCATGGCCGGAGATGCCGTTGCCGGGCACCTCGACCTCGCGGGTCTTCTTCAGATAGCCGACGAAGTCTTTGACGTGGCGGGAGATTTCGTGGGAATCGGTGCGGCCCAGTCCGACATTGAGATAGTTGTCCTTGCGAAAAATCCAGCCGTACCCGCGCATATCACGGCAAAAAAACAATTCGGGAAGATCGCCAGCGATTTTCGAATCCGCCGATTGCGCCGGGTCCATCTCGAACTCAATCTCTTGCGCTACTACGGGAGCCGGTGCGCCCTTGTTGCCGAGATACCGCGATACCGGACAGAAGTGGCCTCCGGCGCCGACGAGCATGCGCGCCCGAATCTCGCCATTGATCAGCCAGCCGCCATCCACGCGCTCGATCGAGGTGAGCGATACCCCTTCGCCCAGCCGCGCTCCACTTCGGCGCAGCAGGAATTCATCAAACTCGCAGCGGCGAATGCCATAGCTGACGACGCGCTTGGTGCGCACCTCAACTTGCGGACCGCCAATCGCGCTGAGTCGAAAGCCGCTGATCGCTTGCATGGTGCGGCCGGGCGAGTAGTCCTCGGGAGTGAATTCCAGTTCGTCCAGCACCAGCGGAGTGATCCATCCGCCGCAGAGTTTGTGGCGCGGAAACACGCTCCGGTCAATGATGAGCACGTCTAGTCCGGAGTCTCGCAGTCCCCAGGCGCAGGACGAACCAGCGGGTCCGCCGCCAACGATCACTACATCGCACGAGTCCATTGTTCGTCGTCCGTCTCCTCGCGGACCGCGGCATAGAGGTGCTCGCGCGTCCAGGGGATGGACTGGCAGCGGCTGCCCGCAAACAACACCTGGAACAACTGCAGATTACCGGCGCGGAAGGCGGCGATCGATCCGGCAAGGTACAGCCGCCACATGCGGGCGAAATCGATGCCGTGTTCGCGCACGACCGTATCGAAGGCAGCATCAAACCGGGCCAACCAGTGTTCCAGGGTCTTGGCGTAATGCTGACGAAGATTCTCGATGTCGAGCACGGAGTAGTTGTGCGGTTCGAGGACCTCTATCGATTCCCGCAGCGAAGGCGCATAAGCGCCGGGGAAAATGCGCTTCCTGATCCAGACGCTGAACGGCTGCGGACGATTGCGGCCGATGTAGTGCAGGAATCCGCGGCCGGTATCGCCAATGGCGCGGTGGATTATACGGCCCAACTCGGGGTAGTTCTCCCGGCCCACATGTTCCAGCATGCCAACCGAAACGAATACGTCGAATTGGCCGCTGACATTGCGGTAATCGTCCTCGACAAATTCCACCCTGGAAGCGACACCTGCCTTTTTCGACCACTCGCGTGCCCACCCAATCTGTTCGCGCGAAATGTTAAAAGCCTGCACGCGGACGCCATAATGCTGCGCCATGTAGATGGCCAGCGCACCCCAGCCGCAGCCGACTTCAACTACGGTTTCACCGGGGCGCAGGCAGAGTTTGCGGCATACCAGCTCGAGTTTGGCCTCCTGCGCCTCTTCAAGCGATGCATCCGGCGTGGGAAAGTAGGCGCAGGTGTACACCATCTTCTCATCGAGCCAAAGGCGGTAGAAGTCGTTGGAGAGGTCGTAGTGGTGTTGAATGTTGCGCGAGGAACCACTCCTGGTGTTGGCTTGCGCCCAGTCAAACCATTTCGACAAGAGACGCCAGGACCAGTTTCGGACTCGAGGAGACGACCGGGTCACACATTCCAGGCTGCGGACGAGGTCGCCCTCCATCTCGATCTTGCCGGAGGAGTAGGCTTCGCCAAAACTCATCTCGGGGTTCATGACCATGGAAAGCAAGGTGGAGCGGTCTGGAATACGAACCGTGCCGACAACGGGTGTGTCGGTGTTGGGAAGGTTTTCCGAGTCACCTAAAACCAGGGCGACAGGAACAGGACCGAGCAGCGAACGCAGAGCAGAGAGCAGTTTACGGTCCAAAGGGGAAGTCGCAGGTCGTGTCACAGCTTCCTCCGGTTTTCGACATGATAGCCGCTGGGTGGCGGCAATGCCAGTCCAAAGAGACGACAACGCAGCGATGCGGGATGCAATTTCCCGCTTGCTTATGCTTTACACCTTTTGGGACCCAGAGTGGGGACCAATCAGCACGGTTGGGGCGGAAAGGCGCGAGTTTTCCGCTTATGGGAACCTGACGCCCGCTAACGAATCAGCCGCGTTGTTGAAATCCACGCTTAAGCAGCCTCCGTCGCGGTGGTAATGGTCTCCAATCCATGGGCGTTGGGGCCGGTTTCGCGATGGCGCAGCAGCAGGGCGAAAAACAGTGCCAGGAAGCCAAGGACCGAGAAGATCCACATGCCTAGTGCGTATCCATGGAAGTTCTCCGGCCCGGCGTGGCTGAAGTCGTTGGCCTGACCGATGGCCAAATTGAAGATGAAGAAGCCGATTTGTTGCAGCAGGCTCATGAGCGCGTAAGCCGTACCCAGGCGATGCTCGTTGACGATGTACGCCACGGACGGCCACATCACCGCCGGAATCAGCGAGAAGGCGATTCCCATCAGCGATACCGGCACGATCAGCGAGACACTGCTGTAGGCGATCATCAGGTACACCGGCATCATAAGGAACGAGCCGACCACCATGAGGGTGGCGCGCTTGCCAATCTTGTCGGCCAGCAGACCGAACAGCGGCGTGGCGATCATGGCTGAGAAGGGAAGCAGGCTGTTCAGCCATCCCGCATGCTGCTGGGCCGACGCGAACGCCGCGGTCGAAGTTACGGATGCTCCCATTTGCGACAGGTACTTGCTGGTGAATAAATCAATCGCGAAAGTTCGAAACGGAAAGATGCCGGAGTAGAACGTGAAACACAGCGCGACGACGTACCAGTAGGACGGATTGAACTTCAGTCCCTCGCGGAAGCTGAGCTTGTCGGGCTCGCCCGACTTGCCGAGGTGGAAGCGGCCTTCGGCGTAGGTCTCCAGGGCCCAATACACCATGGCTCCGAGCACGGCTGTGGAGCCGACGACCGCTGCCAGCACCAGCGGACGATGCCAACTCGGTTGAGCGTCCACGCCGTTGGGGAAAAACGCAAACTTGGCCCATGTAGGCGAATTGTCGGCGGCGATCGAAGCCATACGCGCGATGGTCAGGTTGATGCCGAAGGCGAAGCTGAGTTCCTTGCCCTTAAACCAGCGCGCTAACGCTGTCGTGACGGCAACGATTTGCGATTCGGCACCCAAGCCGACCAGGGAGCGGCCAGCCACCATCATGTAAAAGCTGGCCTTGAACGCTGTCAAAATCGCACCAAGCAGAATCAGGATCGAGAACAGCAGCAGCGATTTCTTAATCCCGATGCGATCGATGAGGATGCCGCCAATCAGCAACGTGGCCAAAGCGGCGACGCTATAGCTGGCGTTGAGCCATCCGAACATCGAGGCGGAGAAGTGGAGTTGCTCGAGAAAAATTCGTTCCAGCGGATTGATGCTGTCGTAGATGTAGTAATTCCCGAACATGGCCAGGCTGACGAAAATCAGCACCAGCCAGCGGTACAACTGGCTGGGACGGGGAAGGCTGTCGGTCAACACTGCGCTATCGGACATTCACGGTCCTCGGTTGGCACAATCGCTCGCTGCTTGCCATTTTGCACCGCGATTCCTGCGGCGAGACAACGAAGGGAAACGATATCAGAAGGGGCGGGAAGGCTGCGAACCGAGGTGGTCGTTTTCCGCCATTATCCTTTGGTAACCGATTGCAATTTTCGCAGAATGGTTCATCATTACTGCGAAACGAGGAAGCTCATGCCGACCGATACCCATCCTGACCACATTGCACGAAACCCCGAGAACAGGGGCGAGGGAGCGCTTGTGCGCTTCGGGCTCGCCCTCGCCAACTGGAGCGAGCTCTGGTTCCCCGACCCACTGGTGTTTGCCTTCATCGGAATTGTCGTCGTGTTCTTGACCGGGCTGGTCCTGCGCGAGAGCCCGTCGAAGCTTGCCATCGCTGGCGGGAAAGGCTTCTGGTCGCTGGTGCCTTTCACCATGCAGATGGTGATGATCATCATCGGCGGCTACGTGGTGGCCTCGACTCCGCTGGTATATCGCGCCATCCGCTGGCTGGCGGGCGTGCCCAAAACGCCGCGCGGCGCGATTGCGCTGGTGGCGCTGTTCTCGATGCTGACTTCGCTCATCTCGTGGGGGCTGAGCCTGATCTTCAGCGGCCTCTACGTACGCGAGCTGTCGCAACGCGTGAAGGATTTGGATTACCGTGCCGCCGGAGCCGCCGCCTACCTCGGCCTCGGCGCGGTCTGGGCCATGGGACTCTCGTCGTCGGCAGCGATGCTGATGGCAACCAAGTCGGCCATTCCACCTTCTCTGTTCGCCGTCAGCGGCTTGATCCCGCTGACTCGCACGTTGTTCCTGTGGCAGAGCATCGCGATGACGGCGGTCCTGATTGTGGTCTCCGTGCTGGTAGCATACTTCTCGGCGCCATCCGCCAAAAACGCCCGCACGGCGGCCGATTACGGCATTGAATTTCAGCCCACTGCCGGAGCCATGGAGGTGCGGACCAAGCCGGGAGAGTGGCTGGAGTACAGTCCGATACTCAACATCCTGGTGGCGGCGCTGTTGAGCTGGTACCTCATCGACGTCTTCCGCACCTCGCCCCAGGGCGCGCTGGCCGCGCTCGACCTGAATACCTACAACCTGATGTTCCTCACCGTGGGAATCCTGCTGCACTGGCGGCCTAAGCGATTCATGAAAGCGGTGAGCGAGTGCGTGCCCGCAACCGGCGGCGTGCTGATTCAGTTTCCGTTCTATGCCGTCATCTTCGGGATGATTGTGGGCACCGGGATTTCGGATTGGCTTGCCCGGCTGTTTGCCTCCGTTACTACCCACAACACTTTTCCGCTGCTGGTCGCAATCTATTCCGCGGTGCTCGGAGTTTTCGTTCCCTCGGGAGGCAGCAAGTGGGTGATCGAGGCCCCCTATGTGTTGCAGGCCGCGAACCTTCATCAGGTCCACTTGGGATGGGTGGTGCAGATCTACAACGCCGCCGAGGCGCTGCCGAACCTGGTCAATCCCTTCTGGATGCTGCCGCTGCTGGGCATCCTGCGACTAAAGGCGCGCGACCTGGTGGGTTACGGAATGCTGCAGCTTGCAGTGCACATCCCGATCGTGTTCTTCCTGTGCTGGTTCTTCGCCCGCACGCTGCCATATCTGCCGCCGGTGAAGTAGGGGAATCCTCACGGAAGAAGCCGGATTGGAATTTACTAGTCAGGCTTGCCAACTGGGTCTATAGTTCCTGCATCAAAAGCAGGTGCCCTGCGTTTGTTGCTGGGAACTCCGGATGTGGGCCAGCTATCACGCACTTCGTTTGAGGTTTGGCGCGTCGCGTCGAGGCAGTCTCTCCGATTAGCGCGAGACGTTCTCTCCGGGATGACTTGGATCTTCGCGTTCTAACAGCAAGCTCGTCGTTGATGCATGGGATGTGGGACTCAAGGGGAGGCCGGCATGATCGCGCAAACTGCAATTCACACGGCCAAGATTGCACTTCTTCTTCCTCTCGCGGTGGGTATGTCCATGCTGGCTGGCACGGCATGGGCGCAGGCTGGCTCAATTGACGAGGCTCACGTGGCTCCGAACGTCCAACCGGACGCGAGTACCTTAGCGGCATCCATTGGCGAACCTGCGTTACGACCCCGGACAAAGCCAATGCGAGTCGATGTCGACCTGGTGCTGGTACCGGTCACGGTCACCGATGCCCTAAACCGGCCAGTCGTCGACCTTCCCAAGCAGAATTTCACTCTGTACGAAGGCGGCGTCCCACAACCCATTCGGTACTTTTCCAACGAGGATGCACCGATCTCAGTGGGACTGATCCTGGACTGCAGTGGCAGCATGCGAAACAAAATCGAATACGAGCGGGAGGCGGTGGTCGAGTTCTTCAAGTATGCGAACCCTCAGGACGACTATTTCGCCATCTCGGTGTCCAGCCATCCTGAAGTGATCGGGACTTCCGAGCAGTCGATCGAAACCATTGAAGCGAAACTGGGGGAGACCGACCCTAAAGGAGGCACGGCCCTCTATGACGCGGTGTACTTGGGAATAGCGCGGATGAGTTCAGCCCACCACCAACGGAAGGCGCTGGTCATCATTACCGATGGGGGTGACAACCGCAGCCGCTACACCTTGAAGGAGACCCGGAACATGGTGGAGGAGGCCAACGTGATCACTTACGGGATCGGCGTCTTCGACGACGTGCCGGTGCACTTGTTCAAAACGTTCGAAGAGCGCATGGGGCGTAAATGGCTGAGCACGATCACGGACGCCACCGGAGGAAGGGCCATCGCAGCCGACGACCGCAAGCAAATTCCCGAGATCGCCGCACTGATCAGCCGGGAACTGCGCAATCAGTATGTGCTGGGATACCGGCCGAGCAATGATAAGCACGATGGCAAGTGGCACAAGGTGCAAGTAATGTTGACGCCATCCGCTGCGCCGCTACATGTGCATTACAAGCAGGGGTATGTGGCGCCGCAAGAGTAAATGAAAGAGCGGCTCTCTCCTGGAGCAAACTTACGCTGTCCTGTTCGCGACGCCCGCGAATGTCTACCTATTGGCGAAAAACATCTTGCATTGGCAATGCGAGCGGGCACATAATCCGCGAACACTAGGAGGTAGTCACCGATGAGTACTGCACCGGGCAATCTGAACTGCGTCCTTTTGAATGCCTGCGGGGCGGCTTACAACGTGAAGCCCGGCACCAACGTCTGGGCGCCCGATACGATTTACAGCCCCAATGTTCCTTACACTGCGAATCCGCAAGTCGCCTACGGAGGAGAAGGCTTCATCAACGTGGCCACCGTCGGGCAGTGTCCGTTTGGCATCGTAGTAGCGTTTCGCGGAACCCTGACGCCGTCCGCAACCGATCCCGACAGCTGGCTCGACTGGCTGCAGAATTTCTTTGCGGTGCCCGCCTCGAGTCCCAGCGGGCCCAACCAATTGCCCGGTCAGGTACACAGCGGCTTCTTCAACGCCACCACGTCAATTATCCACCAGGTACACGACATGGTTTTGGCGTTGGACCCCAACGGCGACACTCCAGTTTTTGTCACCGGACACAGCAAGGGCGGCGCCATGGCGACCATCGCGGCTTACCTCCTGAGCCAGGACCGCGGCCTTCCCAATGTTCAACCAGTGATCACGATTGCTTCTCCCAGGCCGGGGGACGTCAGTTTTCAGACGGGGTTCGAGGCCGTGATGAGCCAGATGCGTTATGAGAACTATAGGGACGTTGTCCCGCTGGTGCCTCCGCCGCTCGATTTTATCGGACGCATGACCCACAACCCTGTCCTGTCACTTACCCCAGAGGGACGGAGGCTGAGCCACATGCTGCAGAGCGCGCAGGACTGGAATTACGTTCCGGTGGGAAACATGCTATTCATCACCAGTACCTTCACGGTGATTTCGAATGAGGACCCAACGGCGCAGAAGTTGGATGTGGCCCTCGAATTCGTGCAGGATCTGCTCACGAAGGACTTCAGCTCGTTCGGGGACGCCCACTCACTTCTGCCCGGCAAAGGATATAACTCGGGCATTTGCGGTGTCGCCCCTTCCTAGGAGGCTACCGGGGGCGATCACTTCCGCAAGTAATGGCTCCTCGCAAAGTGAGTAGTAGTCATTACGGTTGCCTGAGTAGTCGGGCGGTCTGGGTGACAAGTCGAGCAACATCGAACCTGGTTCGGTGACAAAGACTGTCGCGCCGCTAAAGTACCCTGCCCCGGATTCCGAGGCAGGATGTGTGTGCGCTACGGGGTCTGAACTGCCTTCAGGATGTCGAGCAGTCCGTATCCAAAGACAGCGTTGGGAACGGCGCTGCCTGGCAAGCTGCTGCAGCTTTGCGTGCTCGTCAGCGGGAAAGCAGTCTTGGTTAGCTGCGTGGTGGTGGCGGCGATCTGCCCATTCAACGCCGGCCTTGCTTGCCACAGCAGAGCGACTCCGGCGGCAACATGCGGAGCGGCCATCGAAGTCCCCTGCCAGTAACCCTGGTACATGTTCAGGTAGGGGATGGCGGCCCGGATGTTGTATCCGGGTGCGACGAGTTCCGGTTTCAACCGGTCGCTGCCGTCCACCGTGACCGGCCCGCGCCTGCTGAACCCTGCAATCGTGTTGTAAGAAGTAGTTGCTCCAACGCTCACGCCGCTGCTGTAGATCGCTGGAGTAGTTTTGACCGTGGAACAGCTCGGCCCGTAATTTCCGGCTGCCATCGACTGGAAGATGCCCGCTCCCGTCACAGCGTCTTCGATCGCTTGAAGGGTGGTCAGCGAACAGCCTTCACTCGCTGGACAATCCCACGAATTATTGATGACATCCGGCGCCATGGCTGGGTTCGCCAGCTCAGGATGTCCCATGGGATACGGTGCAATCAGGAACTGAAAGCACTCGATGTACTGCGCCGGAGAGCCTATGCCGTGTCTATCCATGTTGCGGCAGGCGATAAATTTCGTACCCGGAGCCACGCCCACCTGGTTTCCCAGTCCGTCGTCGCCCACCATCTCGCTCATGGTGAAGGTGCCGTGAAAATTAGGATCGATTGGAACCAGGGAATGGTCGCTGGTGGCATCGTGCCAGCTGTAGCTGTGATCCACAGCGGTCCCGTTCCAGCCGCGGTAATGGGACTTCAGGGCGATGTGGTCCCATAGCACACCCGTGTCCGCATTCGCGATGACCATGCCTTCGCCGTGAAAGCCCATCGCCCATACCTGCGGTGCGTTCACTTTCGCCACGTTCCACTCGATTGTCCCTGTGACCTGGCTGGTTGTCAGTGATTGCTGGGTCGAATTGTGGGTAGTCGGCAGAGTGAGGTTGGGTACTGGAATCGAACTGCGGACTTTCGGATTCGCTTCGATCCGCCGCACTTCATTGTTTCCCGCGAGCTCGTACAGCAAATTGCGGCTGGCCGTCAGCTTGATCATGTTTACGCCGTAAAAAGACTGAAAGGGGATGCCGCGCTCCTGCAGCATCTTGCGCATGGGGGCCTGGGTGCGTTCAGCGACCGCCCGAAGCGCGTTGTAGACGTATTGTCCCTTTTCCAGCTTGGTTTTCAAATTCGCTGCTCCGCTCAAGTCGGCCTGCTCGCTAAATACGATGAGCGCTTCGCTGCTACCGCCCAGGGCCGTCTGGGAGGCCAGGCTCGGCGCGATCTTAGCTGGTGCAGCGGTGTCGGAAGCAGAAGCGGGGAGCGAGAGAGCGATTATGCACATCCCCAGTAATAAAACTGCGGTGCCAATATATCGGCGATCTGAATAATGAGGTAGTCCCATCAGCGGACTCCAGAAGGCAGTCGCGTGGGACGGACGTACACATTCCGTTATTTTCATTGGGGACCCTTAGTTTTGAGATTATCCGGATCTGGTAGGCCTTCCTGCCCAGTCCGGAAGCGCAATACTAAACGGGTCCGCCGCGATTACAAAGCGCCAAACCAATAACAACTCAGGGCTTTTGGGGTTATTTCGCTTAGATTGGGAGGCAGTCATTTATTTTCAATAACTTAGACGAAATTAAGGTAACCATTATCTCCTAAATTATAGTTACTAAAGTTTATCTAAAATCAGGCTGAGCAATATTGCACAGGAGGATTTTGGGATGAAAGTAATGGCTGCTAAAGGGTTTAGGGGCGCGAGGGGGGAGAAGCGCGATCCGGTGACCGCGCTACGTGCAGAGAGACGGATGCAGGAGTCAGCAGAGGTTCGACTACCGATTATTGGATTGGGCTGGCGCCAACAATCCAGACAACATCATGCAACCCGCTGGACAAGCGGACACAATGCATTAGTCCGCACCGCTGAACCAATCGTTGGCACGATTCATACAGCAGTCCGGACCAAAACCAGAACGACAAATGCGTCGGGAGAAGCACGGCCATCCGGACTGGCGATGGTAGTGCTTCTCCTTTTCGCGGGTTACTAGTTAGACTGACTTTCCGAAGCGGAACTTGCGCAACATGATTCCGAAAACGGATAGACCGCCGCCAATTAATGCCAGTGACGAAGGCTCGGGAACCGCACTCGGTGCGTACGCGAATCCGTAACCCGCAGTGCCGTCCTGGGCCGAGGTGAAGCCCTTGGTAAAGTACCTCGCGTTGGTTTCAATCACCAGCAAAGGCGTCGTCTGTCCCGGGCTAATTTGGTCGATTCCCGGGAAGTTGAAGCCGACCGTCTGCCCACTGATGCTGCGATCAATGGTGGTCGGATCATGCACTCCAAACGAGCTGTTACCGACGTCGAGGAGGAAACCGGCGAAGTCGTACATCGAGAACCGTTCGTTGGCATCCCC
>DATBZX010000350.1:0-29469 GCA_036512955.1 Terriglobales bacterium | reverse complement strand
GATCGCGTGGCGAAGCGCTTCACCGTTCTGAACTTTCAACTGCGCCCAATTTCGCGGGGGAATTGGGGTACATCAGCTTCCGAAGCTGCGCTCGCCGTTGGCAACTCCCCGTGACGGTCACCTCTGCCGTCCCGGCCTCCAAAATGCTCAGAAACCCCTGTCTTGAACACTTGGATCGACGAGCAAGTGAAATGGACAGTACGCCCACCATATTGTGGATGTCAAGTAACTAACCCAACATCTTGTATTTTACGCTCCCAAAAGGGAACCAGACCAGTAAACATGCGATCCCTGACGAGCGGCGAGAGCCTGCAAACTACAGAGCGGAAAAGGCTTGGCGAAAACGGGGAAAAATTCTGAACATTCCGAGGCGCCGCCGATCCGATTTCCAGCCCCTGGGCCCTGAGTGACGAGTCACCTGATCGCCAAGCGCAAACCGATTTCCGAACTCTAGTCCTGCCCGACGACGCATACAACGCCCATTCTCGGTGCAAGTCTGTGGAAGCCTGTGGATTAGTAGGAAAAGCGGGGCGGAAACCCCGAACAACGCCGAGGACCATGGGATATCCAGGCCAGTCACGGCCCGACGTGACTCCGCGCACTGACAAAAAGTTTTAAGGGACTATCGTTGACTTGTCTTGAAAAATGGGAATTCCTCTTCACTCATAACCTCCCTACCAGCACATCCATACGAGGAGACTCGCCATGACAAAGATGAGTAACCCTGCTTTCAGTAGTGTTGCAGCGTTTTGGCCCATAAGAGCTTGCAAGTCACTTGCAAGCCTTCTGCTCGTGTTAAGTGCGATGGCGTTGCTCTGCACCGGGCCCATCTCCGTTGCACAGGATTCGAATGGTCCCGCCGTACTGCCCGCGCCGTCCAGCGGCAAAGCCATCGTCTGTATCTACCGCACGTACAGATTTACCGGTTCAGCCGCACACGATGAGCTTTATGTCAACGGCACTCACCTCGGCAAACTCCTCAACAGCGAATACGAATTCATGGAAGTGCCGCCGGGTACGGTTGTGATTTCCGGATTGCCCAAGGAGTACTACGGAGGCGTCATCATGTCCGCCGGGGCGGCGGCCAATCAAGCCAGGCAGAAAGAAAACGAGCGGGCGCGGTTTGAGGCGGAGGCGGGCAAAACCTATTACTTCAAATGGACCTCCGGAGCCTTTGCAACTGGGATCGCGGTCACCCCTGAGGATCCCGGGAAGGGAGCCAAAGACATAAGCAAACTCCACCTCTCCGCGCCCGTTGACGACAAGGAAGAAGCGAAACCAGGAACGAAAGACACCGACAAACCGCCGGCAAACTGACTTCGCTCCGTTGAGTGTAGGCTTTCGGTGAACGTGCGTGACCTGACGTGATTGCGCTGATAGCGTCGGCCTTTGGCGGACAGGAATGACAGCCTACACGGAGATCCCCCTTCAAGACCCGGGTGGATGAGTCGCTGGCCAGGATGAAAGGCCAGTTACCCGCGCAGCCTGCGAAACCTGCATCGGCAGCGAAGTAATTTCGGCGGGACCGCGCGCGCTCAGCAAGCCCCTGCTCTATCCCTATCTCTACCCTCTATCAGCCGCCGGCACTTCACGGTTGATGCGACCTACGGCCGCGGACTTACTGCACGGGTGGCGGCGTCATGCCCATGATAACGGAGACGGTTGCTTCAACTCAAACCATCCTAGCGGGCCCAAGGGGCATGAAATTCACGCGTATTTGTACAATAGGGAATTGCGCAACAACAGGAGTCAGTAATGTCCCTTCTCATCTGGCCGTTGCAGTGGGTGAAAGACAACCCTTACCAAACAGCGTTTTGGTGCCTCCCAATCGTCTTATCCATCGTGTTTTTCGTATTCGGTGGTGACATACGGACATTCATCGGTGTTAAATTTGCATCCTTTAAGAAGAAATGGTTGCAGGTTAAGTACGTCACTGAGCTGACAATACTCGCCAGAAAAGCCCTTTACTTTGACCATCCGGAAATATTGATACTACACATCTTGCTGAGAGTGATCACGTGGGCCGCGTATTTCGGTCTTTTCCTCATTATCGTGGCGTTTAAGATACGTATCTATCCGGCTAGAGACCACTCTAGAGAAGCATGGTTCGTGCTGTTGTCTACTGGCTATGCACTTTTTTACCTAGCCTTTAGACTAATGGTGCGGTATCGTTTTGCGCTCTCGTCAGAAGATTATCTGAAGCAGACAACAACGGTAATCGAATTGAGAAGCCAGCTGGAAGGATTCGGAATAGACGTAACAGTTTTGGAAAAGAACAATGGGTTATCCTCCACGGAGCTACTAAAAGCTAGTCACGTTAACAAATTCAGACATTAATCACATCGGGTGATAGGCAGGAACCGCAATCATCACCGTTTATCTTCACGAAAACCAAACTCATGCCGAAGTTGCCTCTCATCATCACAAAAGAAGCTGTGTTTACTAATCCCCGCCAAATCAGTGCAATACACCGCCATAGACCAATGAACGGCACGGTCAACCACCTTAGCTAAGTTCCAATCCATCGTTTTGGGGATAGGGTCATTGGGCATCAGCACCAGTGATTCGTCTTTGTAAATATCGTATCGAACCCCATTAGAACTGGCATGGATCCCGTACATGATATAAACAGAAGCATTAAGGAGCTTTACGGGAGAAGAACCAGCGTTCATAATGTCTGTGCTAACCGTAACAACCATCCCGTTAGGTGTCTTAATAAGAGCCGGAGTTTCACACCTAAGTACAAGAACAGGTTGCATACTAGCCGATAACTGTTTAGAAGCAACAGAAGCAATCTTATGAGTAAGGTGAACGTACCTAGTAGTAGCCCAAACAAGAACAGCAGTAAGAATGACAGTAATGAAAGAAGCAATCCCTTGAACAGCACCGTAATTAACATTCAACCAATCAAGCATAGATATCCCCCGTGGTAAGGACGAACAGATGCGTACTCCTGTCTCTCACTGAGACTGCACGGGCGGTGGCGTCATGCCCATGAAGGTAGTGCCCAGTAACTTGCCGGTGGGGCCGAATTTCCAGTTGAACTCCGCTGAACCGGCGCGCGCACAGGCGTGGCAGCCGTTGAGGAGCGGGTAGCCGAGGGTGAAGGACACGCCTCCCTCGGAATTCCGTGAAGAGTTGGGCCACGTGGTTCCATCGCGGTCACCGGGCCAGAGCGTCATCTTAGGGAATTGCGCCAAAGTGTTCTGGAACTGCGGACTCTGCTGCATGGCCGCTTGATCGAGCAACTTCAGGTCCTCGGCGTTGACTATTTTCGGCGTGCCGTTCACAAAGAGGATGCCGTTATTCGTGTTGGCGCGCAGAGGATAGACCACAAAGGCCACGTCCACCGGTCCGACTTTGTTGAAGCCGCTCATAATGCCGACATCGCCTCCGCTCTGGTTTTGCAGCATGCGGGTGAACGCCACGGCGGCGGGTGAGGCTCCGGATTTGGACATCTGGTTGATGAAACACTCGGCGAAGCTGGGCGGCGGAGCGCTGTCGCAAGCTTTGTGCACGGTGGTGGGAAACGTCGCCGGAATCTGCCAAACAGAAGTTGCCGTGATTGGGCCCATCAAGGGCTTTTGCAGCGGCGTTTCCGAAGCTCCCGGCGGTGTGGCGGGTAGGTTCTGCGCAAAGCTAAGAGTGGAGGTAGCGAGCAGGGTGGCGAACAATAAAGATAGCTTCATGCGGTCGGGTTCCTTTGCCGTTCCAGTGTAATTCAGGAGAGGGTCGGCGGAGAGAGCAGGTCCCTCCACTCCGCCGCCGAAGCGGCGGCTCCGGTCGGGATGACGGGAAGAAGAAAGGCAAAAGAAGCTTGTGTTGGGCACCCGACTATCGTTTGAGAGCGTGGGCCGTCGAATTATTGAAATGTGCCCAGTGTCACAGACTGCTGGGTCGCCGGACGTCACAATAGACGGGTTGACAATGAGCGGGAATGCCACAATCCGGAAAGTTCTGACAGCGATGCTGGCCCTGGTGATCGTGCTATGGGCTGAAGCCGGCTTGGCACTGGTCGCTGGCGACCGGGTGATGGCCTGCCACACCATGATGATGCATGCCCCCGCCAGCACGATGGCCGCGTCGGACGATAGCAATATGGCGGACTCGGATGCGATGCCGCGGTGCCCCTCGCAGGCTGGGGTGCTCAGCGCCAATCATCCGCCCTGTTGTTCCGTCAGCAACGACGCCGAGCGGCCGCTCGCGTTCCTGGTCACCTCCGAATGGACCACACAGCGTCTATTGGACGCGGCCGCCACGACAGCCTCAAGCTTCGTGCCGACTCCTGCACAATATTTTGGCGAGATGCTCAATGCCGATGCGCCTCGCTTTGTAAGACCCATTCTCGGATTGAAAACCGACCTCAGGATTTAGCGCGCGCCTCGCTGCGTGTGCGCGACGGTGGCAGTTGTGCCGTTGCAGGTGTGATCCAGCGGACGAAGATTTCTCCGCGCAACTGAAAATGAGGAAATCATGAAATCGAAGATTCTTGTAATCGCAACCACTTTATTGATGGCGATGGCCATGATGGCCCAGACCGCCACTCAAGCAACTCCCGCACCGGCCGACAAAGCCACAACCTGCTCTTGCTGTAATCACGATAAAGCCGACGCCAAGTCGAGCGAGAAGATGGAGTGCTGCGGCAAAGATGGCGGTTGCTGCAAAGACAGCAAGTGCGACATGAAGGCCCACAAGGACGGCAAGATGGCCTGCTGCTCCGGCGACAAGTGCCCGATGATGAAGGACGGCAAAATGGCCGAGGGCAAGTCATGCTGTTCGGGCGACAAATGCCCCATGATGGCCAAGGGCAAGCAGACCCATGCTGGCTGCTGCTGCGGCAACATGGCAGAGCACGAGCACGCCGGAATGTAATCGGAGGTATCCCCAAGACCGAGTGCTAACGAGCCCCGCCGAGTTCCGGTGGGGTTCGTCGTTGCTGATGGAATCTCACGTTCTTGAAACTTGGTGCGCGTTCGTCTGGGTTCTGGTCAGTGAGTGGGCGCGGCAGGCGCCGGACACTTAATACCATTTTCCTTTTTCCACGAGGCGACGTTCACTGGCTTGCCTTGCATGCAAGTGGTCATGCCGTTGTGAACCGTGCCCTTGAAACGGATGGCGGTGCCGGATTTCGGGGCCTTCGCGCTGAAGAGCAGGTTGTAGGTATTACCAGTTTTGGAATCGATCAGGATGTGGCAACTGTTTTCAACTGCTTTCTCCACACATCCGGAACCGTAAATGACTCCGGACTTGCTTGCGTTCTTGCTTGAGGATTGGCCAACTGCGAAGGTCCCAAAAATCAGAACCAACAAAGCTAACTGCATGGTCTTCAACGTGCGCATCCCTCTGGGGAGGGATAATAGCAAATGGAGAGCGTGGTGCGTAACATCGCCAGAGAACGGCTCTTCGAGATTCCGTCTGAGATCCAATCACCAAACGCAGCAAGGGCCACTCGTACCCACCTCACGAGTGGCCCCGCGGCGCCAACACGCTCTCCGCCACTGAACCCCCAACAGCGGAGTGCCCTGCTCCTGTTCCGGAGACCTATTGCAGGGTGTAGTTGGCGACAGCTACCGAGCTGGTGGAGTATCCGTTGGCCAGGGCGATTGCCTGCACCTTGGCCGATTGATTCAGCACGAACGGCCCCTTATACACCGGTGACGACAGGGTTGGCGTGGAACCATCTACGGTCACGTAGATAACGGCATTCTGCACCCCGGCTGAAATGGTGACGGTCAGCGGAGCTGGGTAGGTGCCCGACGCCGGCGAAATAGTAGGCGCGGGCGCCGTAGTCATGCCCATCCCCGAGCCATAGCCTCCACAGCCTAGATTGATCACGAGAGCTAGAATTCCGACCAGCAACGATTTCACAACAGCCTCCCAGAGTCGGGCACGAGTGGAATAAGCAACCTCACCACCGCCGACCTCTGCATACGAAGAGGCTAGGGCAATCGAGTGTCGGGGATTGTCATGGGAAAGCAAAATGAATGTAACAAGAGTGTGACGTGAAGAGGCGGCGCGATAGTATGGAAGCGGGATTCGCAGCCGCAACGAAGAGACACATTCGCGAAAAACGCCCGGCTCGGGCCGGGCAAGCTAGAGTTCTCGTTGGGTTGCGAACGCTCTTGCGGCGTCGCTACCACAGTAGATGAGTACAGCCGGAAGGGAGATGCAGGGATTGGACGACGGTTGCGCAACTACCTGCCTGTAGTGTCACGACTGCGTTGCAGCCTCGCCAACCGGATCAATTACGAAGGAATTCGGGCCTCATGACCAAAGCCAGTTACGAACACACCGGTGGAGCTCCGCACATTCTGGAAATCCTGCGCAGGAAGCGCAATGGACACGAGTTGTCGCGCGAGGAGATTGAGCACCTGGTCCTAGGACACACGCGCGGTGAGATTCCCGACCACCAGGCAGCGGCATGGTTGATGGCGGCGCATGTCCGCGGGCTGTCTCCGGCGGAGACGGCGCATCTCACCGACGCGATGCTGCACTCGGGCGAAATGCTTGACCTGATTTCCCTCGGCAGGAAGGCGGTGGACAAGCACTCGACCGGCGGCGTCGGCGACAAGACCTCGCTGATTCTTGCTCCGCTGGTCGCGGCGGGTGGCCTTGCGGTGCCCATGATCAGCGGCCGCGGCCTGGGACACACCGGCGGCACGCTCGACAAGCTGGAAGCCATTCCGGGCTTCCGCGTGAATCTGTCGATCGCGGAATTCACCCGCGTGCTCGAACAATGCGGATGCGCGATGATCGGCCAAACCGCGGAGATCGCGCCCGCCGATCGCAAGCTGTATCAACTTCGTCACTTCACCAGCACTATCGATAGTCCATCGCTGATCTGCGCCTCAATCATGAGCAAGAAGCTGGCGGAGGGCATCGACGCGCTGGTGCTCGACGTGAAAACGGGCTCGGGGGCCTTCATGAAGCGCGAGGAAGATGCGGCGCTGCTCGGCGAGTTGATGGTCGACACCGCCAAGCGTATGGGCGTGCGCGCGGTGGCGCTCATCACCGACATGGACCAGCCGCTGGGCCGCAAGATCGGAAATGCGCTAGAAGTCGAGGAAGTGTTGGACGTCCTGCGCGGCGAGGGCCCCAGCGATTTGCGCGACTTGACCATGACGCTCGCGGCCTGGATGTTTCATTTGGGAGAGCGCACGGCAACCGTGGAAGCGGGCGAACAACTGGCGCGCGAGCTGATCGCATCGGGTGCAGCGCTGTCGAAATTTCGCCGCATGATCGAATTGCAAGGCGGAAATGCAAAAGTGATCGACGATCCCAAACTTCTGCCGCAGGCGACGTTCCGCGCTGAAATTACAAGCAGTGCTTCCGGATACGTCAGCGCGATGGAGTGCGAGCAGATCGGACACGCCAGCGTACTTATCGGCGGCGGTCGCGAACACGAGCACGATGTGGTAGATCCCGCCGTGGGGTTCGTGCTGCACAAGAGAATCGGCGATCCGGTGCAGGCGGGCGAGTCGTTGTGCACCGTGGTGTACAACTCCGAGGAGCGCATGAAGCGCATCCACGAAATGCTTACCAGCAGTTTCATCGTCGCGCCAAATCCTCCCGCAGTTCGCGGCGGGACTGTGCGGCGGGTGATACGGGATTTGTAGGGAATCGCGAAGCGGATCGTGGCGGGTAAAGGGGTCCTTCGACTGCGTTCAGTCGCCGAGGCGACCTCACTTCGCTCAGGATGACAACAGTACAGAGTTTGCTGGGGAGATAGAAAGGGATGAGCAGCAAAAGCAACGATCGCGAACTCGGCATGCACCGCGACATCACGCGCCGCGACTTTCTGAACGGCGTCAGCCTCGGCGTCGGAGGCGCGTTACTCGCCTCGAACGCCTCCCTGCTTGCTGCGCTTGACGACCTTGCGTCGAAAGATCCAGCCGGTGCCGGCTACTATCCTCCCGAGCTCACCGGACTTCGCGGCAGCTATGACGCCACCTACCAGTACGCGCACGCGCTGCGCGACGACGCTTTCTGGGACGCCGCTCCCAAGCCATCCGACCTCACCGAAACCTACGACCTGGTCGTCGTCGGAGGCGGCATCAGCGGACTCGCCGCCGCCTACTTCTATCGCCAGAAGGCCGGCAACAAGGCGCGCATCCTCATCCTCGACAATCACGACGACTTCGGCGGACACGCCAAGCGCAACGAGTTCAGCGCCGGCAACCGCATGGTGCTGAGCTACGGCGGCACGCAATCCATTGAGAGTCCCGACGAATACAGCACGGTCGCCAAGTCTCTGCTCACCGACCTTGGCATCGATACTTCTGTCTTCTATAAGGCATACGACGAGAAGCTTTATTCCAAGCTTGGCACCGCGGTGTTTTTCGATCGCGAAACCTTCGGCCACGATCGCCTTGTCACGGGACTCAACACCACTCCCTGGCACGAATTCCTCGAACACACTCCGCTCAGTGAAACGGCACGGCGCGACATTGCTCGGGTATACACCGCCGATGTGGACTACCTTCCCGGCATGACGCGCGAGCAGAAACGCGGCATGCTGGCCAAGATGAGCTATGCCCACTTTCTGACCAAAGTCTGCAACGTCACGCCCGAAGCGCTGCCCTTCTTCCAGTCCTGGTCACACGATTTGTTCGGTGTGGGAATCGACGCCGCACCCGCGCTCTCGTGTTACGAAGCGGGCGATGACTACGGAGCCATCCAGTATGCCGGCTTCGACGGCCTCGACCTCGGCGAGCGCGCGAAAGAGGAGCCCTACATCTTCCATTTTCCCGACGGCAACGCCTCCATCGCGCGCCTGCTGGTGCGTTCGCTGATTCCCGCCGCCATCCCCGGACATGACATGTACGACGTCGTCACCGCGCGCGCTGACTACAGCCAGCTCGACCGTGCCTCTTCGTCGGTTCGCATCCGGCTCAACAGCACTGTAGTCAAGGTAAAGCACGATGGTCCGCACGCCAGCGCCAAGCAAGTGCACGTGCTCTACATGCGCGACGGCAAACTCCAAGGTGTGCGAGCCGGTCATGTGGTCATGGCGTGCTACAACGGCATGATTCCCTACCTCTGCCCCGAGTTGCCGGCTCATCAAAGGGAAGCGCTGCACTACGGCGTCAAGGTACCTCTGCTCTACACCCATGTCGCCATCCGCAATTGGCAGTCGTTCGCGCGCCTGGGGGTACAGCACATCGTTTCGCCCGGCAGCTATCACTGCTACACCTCGCTCGACTTCCCCGTCAACCTGGGCGAATACAAGTTCCCCAGCCAGCCTGATGAGCCCGCGGTCCTGTTCATGCTGCGCACGCCCTGCAAGCCCGGACTGTCTTCGCGCGACCAGTATCGGTACGGACACCTCGAGCTCTACCAGACGCCTTACGCAGACATCGAACGCAACGTTCGAGATCAATTGGGAAGAATGTTGGGAGGAGCCGCGTCGTCAGGAACACCGTCAAGCGGAACAGAGATCGGTGTAACTAAGAATGCCTCGCAGGGATTCGATCCCGCGCGCGACATCGTGGCCATCACCGTGAACCGCTGGACGCACGGTTATGCCTACGAGTACAGCACGCTGTGGGACCCGGACTTTGCTCCCGACGAGCGGCCGTGTGTCATCGGACGCCAGCCCTTCGGCCGCATCACCATCGCCAATTCCGATGCCGGAGCTAAAGCCTATACCGACGCCGCCATCGACCAAGCCTGGCGAGCGGTGGGGGAAATTGGCAAGGGGTAAGAGACTCTCAGGTTCATCTGGATTTGTCATCGCGTCCGCCGCAAGACGGGCGAGGGATCTGCGAGGTGCCCCACCCTCTCGCGTTTCAGTCCCATGAACGGTGAATGTGGGAACCCCATCCTTTCCCTTCCATTGGTAAGTGGTGGGAGGAACGGTCGCGGTTTCGGCGGAGGGCTACCCCCACCCGTTATCATGGTGCGTACCGATTCAGGCGAGGATCGTAGCGGGTTATTCGCGCGCCCTCGGGGAGGCGATAGCGATGTTTTGCAATCATTGTGGCAAGGCGAATCCAGATGACGCGCGGTTGTGCGCGTATTGTGGCGCGGCGCTGGTAGGTGGGGTGGCGGAGCGGCGGCTGGTGCGTCCGCGAGAGGGAAGGCGCATTGCGGGCGTATGCGCCGGAGTGTCGCAATATTATGGATGGAACGTGACGACGATCCGGCTGCTGTGGTTGTTGCTATTCCTGTTCGCCGGATCTGGCGGGCTGCTGTACCTCATTTTGTGGATTGTCATGCCGAATGAGGCGTGAGCCTAGCGGAGCTCGTTGAGCAGCAGTTGGCTTGCCAAGCGGGTGCGCTCGCCACGCAGGCGTCCGACGCGGAGGCGGGTGTCGATGTCTACTTCTCCGGGTCCCGCGAACAGGTGAAAGAGTTCATCTTCGATTTTTTGCATCTGTTTCCAGATGTCGGACCGTCGATTTTCAGAATTGGATGGCTGCATCTAAACCCTCACAATCGTGCGAGCGCGGACCGCTCAAGCAGAACTAAACCAGGAGTTCGCCGCCCTCAGGAGGGACGGCCAACATCAGCTGCAATGTAGCCCGATGGGATGGGTAAGCCCGTTTTAGTGAGAACGCGGTCCACGATTTCTTCGGCGCAGTCGTGGTATTGAGTGTGAAGTGTGCTGCGCCAGCCAGCGAATTCGCCACGGAGGAATTCGGCCTCGCATCCAGCAGGCCCATTCTCATGCTCTGCATGAAAGGCCTGCAAAAGGAGTGCGCCCTGCTCGACGAGACGATCGATAGTTTCTGCGTTTGCCGTAAGATGCATGCTTATCATCCTTGTCGCAAGCGACTGCTTTCAGAGAGCAATCGCGCTAATGCCACCCATAGGCCAGGCAAGCTAGAAAGCTCGCAGATGGCGGTTGGTTCCACGAAATACTTTGTAGTTCGGGAAGGCAGGATTGGCCGCCTTCCCGGGCTGCATGGTTGCCGAAACTACACGGCTACGGGGACATTATGGAACGTCGAGACGACCGTCTCAAACGTATGAACCCGCGGCGTTCCATCGATTACCTTTGCCAGGGTCTTCAACACTTCTGGGTACGTGTTGGTGTTGTAGTCGTCTGCATTGTTCTTGTTCTCCCACAGACTGATTGAAACTGCATCCGCCGAGTTGGGGCTGCAAAGGGTGATTTCATCTTTGAAGCCCTTCTGCTTGCGCAGCAAAGGAAGAATCTGGTTCTCAAAGGTGCGGGTGTAGTCAGACTGCATGTTGGATTTCAAACGAAAAGCTACATTGCGTGCGTACATATTCAACCTCCAAAAGGTTGTTTCGCATGTCGCATATAAGACGGAGACAACTTCAGATGGGCTGACTCATATTCAGAGGACCTGAATGAGGGGAAGGTCTACACTGCCTCACCTACTACTCTACCGGGTACATTCACGATTGTCAAATTGGGAATTCACCAACAAGTACAATCCAGCCTGCGATTTGTGCCAGGATAGCTCTGCGCAACAGGCCAGGAAAGTCGATCGTGCCTGCTTCGGAAAGCTATTTTAGCGAACAATCTTAAGCTTTTGTTGCACCATCCCTAGAACGATACCCCTCGACCGGGAGCGAGCAATTGTGCTCAGACTCAGCCCGACGCGAAGTCCTACCATCGTGTCTGGCCAGAGAAATATAAGGAGAAACAAATGAAATCCAAGAATCTACTTGCTGTCGTTCTGGGGACGCTTATTGTGTTTGCCCTGTCGCTGCCGGTAATGGCACAGAGCACTACGCAATCAAGCACCTCGACGGCGACCCAGGCTCCCCCCGCAACCCAGAGCACCACCACCACGACATCGCAGGACCCGGCAGCGATGCCGGCGCAGACCACGCAGACGACCGATACCAATACCAAGTACAACAAGCATCACAAAGTGAAACAGACCGATTCGACCACCACCACAACCACACCGGCGGCCGCGCCGATGAAGCAGACTGACACCACGACTACCACAACCACACCGGCGCCGGAAGTGAAGAGCCAGAGCACCACGACGACGACCACGACTCCGCCCCCGCAGAACTAGTTCGGGGAACGTAACTCTACTGTTTCTGGGTGTGTAGGCGAACTACTTATCTCAGGACCCACCACTCAAGCTCGGTCTGCTTGGGTGGATTTTTATGTTTGCCTGCATTCGTGCCAGGCTATCTTGAAGATGAGATCGATCAGTCCGCTTCGACAATGCAGATCGATCAGCGTACCATCGAGCTTGAGAAGTTTCCTGACTCCTCATTCAGACCCCCTGAACTAGGTCAGCCGTTCTGGAGTCCCCTCCCCTTAGCAGTGAAATCGCAGGTGTCGAAGTGTCTAAACCCAAACGCCAAGTTACTCCTCAGGCTATCCCCGTTGCGCCGGAAGAGCCTACGCCGGACGTTTCCCCCAGTGTCTTCTCTGATGACGAGATACGAGTTCGCGCTTACCAGATTTACGAGTCTCGCGACAGAAACGGCTACCATGCCGACGCGGACTGGAGCCAGGCCCAGATTGAACTGATCGAAATGCTCGGTGGCAAGTAGTCCGCACGGGCCGCGCGGGATAACAGCCAAGGCATTGGCAAGCGATGGCTCCCCTCAGCGGTGCGCAAGCGCCGCTTTTTTGCGGCTTCCAGTTGGTGAAATAGGGCCAGGTTCGTCCGGGGGTTAGCGGTCTCGGTTGACGACGTAGAGAACCATCTCCAGAATAAAGCGTTTTCCCTCGGAATCCGGGACATCACGGAAGGCAGCCAAACCCTCGAATAACGCGGCTCCCGCCAATTGACGGGAGGCACGACGCGCATACTCAATACTCCGTTGTTGCAGCAACAAGCCATACAGCCAAGCGGTTTCCGTGCCGTCACGCTGCTGGCGCGGGAGTCCGAGATAGCGCTGCAGGCGGCGGCGATCCGCAGGTGCACAGTTGCGAAACAGATGAATCAGCATCAGGGTACGCTTGCCTTCGCACAGATCTCCGCCAATTTCCTTGCCATAGTTCTGGTAGTCGGCAGTGAGATTGAGGATGTCGTCCTGGATCTGAAAAGCCGCGCCCAGATACCAGCCGAAGCGGCAGAATCTTGCGGCGTTGAGCCGGCCTCCCTGGGCGATAAGCGCCCCCACGCGCATGGGATAGATGAAGGAATACCACGAAGTCTTTTTCAGGCACATACGCAGGTAGTCTTTGTCGTCGAGACGGCAGACGTTGTCGCGAATCCATCCCAGCTCGGTGGCTTGTCCGGCGAGGGAATGGGCCATCATGCGTTCGGTTTCCTGCATTACCTGCCAACTCACCTGCGGACCGAGAACGCCGGTATTTTCCATCAGGCGCCGCAGCGCCAGCAGGTTGGTGGCATTGCCAACGTTGACCGCGATGGAGACGCCGTACTCGCGATGCAGGGTAGGCGCGCCGCGGCGGCTCTCACTTTCATCCTGCACGTCGTCATGAATCAGAAATGCGTTGTGGAAGAGTTCGACTGCCACGGCGGTGTTCAAGGCCTGGCGGAGACTGCCTCCGAGGGCAGAGCAGGTAGCCAGGCAAAGCGCAGCGCGGAGGCCCTTTCCCGGCCGGCTGGGATAGGCCGATACCAGATCGTAGAGATGGGGCGGGCCGGACTTGGGTACCAGCGACAAAAGCGCCTGGTTAGTCAACTCACGGTAACGCGCTAAGGTGTGCCCAAAAAACTCCGAAGTCTGGGGCCGAGGGCGGCGACGACGCACGCGATCAGCGACTGGGCTTGGCACGGCTGCCTTTTCCGGCTTTGGGAGCGGCTGCGACCAGCTGATTGGCAATTTCGGCACCCATGTTGACGAGCTCCACCGCGAGATCGACGACGCCATGAGTGTGCTGGATGAAGCGCTTGGCAAGGTCGGTGTTCTCCTGCGACTGCAATTCAGCGAGCTGATCGTCGAGCAGGGTGATGACTTCGTGGGCATTGCCCTGGAACTTCTGCAGCGCCTGCTTGAAATCGCTGGGATCGATGCGGCGCTCCTTCTGGAAGCGCTGCTGCATCTGGCGGGCTGCAACGATCCCGGCAGCCACTTCTTCATCGAGCATGGAGGCGGCATCTTTGACGATCTGAGACGTATTGGTGCTGATCTGCTTGAGACGCCGGCTGCGCTCACTGGTGGAATCTGCGCCAGCTTTCGCCGCCGTTTTCGGGACTTTCCGTGGTGTCATCGCGACCTCCTGTCTGAGCGCATGGCTAGCCTTTTACCTCAGCGTTGATCGGGAAAGCATATCGCTTATCAAATGGGATTGGCAAGGTCGGGAAAGCAAGTTTCGAGCAAAAGAAAGAGCAAGAGCAGGTCCCTCCACTCCACCGCCGAAACGGCGGCTCCGGTCGGGATGACCGAGAGGAAAGAAACGGTGCGGTTGGATGTTGTGACAATCTCGGGTGATCTTATCCGGATTGAATGACACGATTCCCACACAAGCAAAAGCGGCTTGTGTGGGGCACCCAGTTTGTGCGGCACATGCGGCTACTCATACCGCAATGCAACCAGCGGATCGACGCGGGTGGCTCGGCGCGCGGGAACCAGACATGCGACAGTTCCTACTAACACCAGCACCAGCAGCACGCCCAGAAGAGTGACCGGATCGCGGGGCGAGACTCCCCAGAACATGCTGGACACCAAGCGGGTCAACCCGAGGCTGACCAGCATGCCCAGCAGCACACCAATACCGATCAGGCGAAGCCCTTTGCCCAGTACCATCTTCAGTACGGTTACCGTCGGCGCACCCAGCGCCATGCGAATGCCGATCTCGTGGGTCTGCAGAGAGACCGAGTAGGCCATGACGCTGAAGACGCCGATGGCCACCAACACCAGACCGACGCCGGCGAAGATGCCCAGCAGGATCAACCCGAACCGCGGGCCGGCGTAGGAGAACTGTTGCAGGTAGCCCTCCAGCGTTCCGGTCAGGGTCAGGGCGACATTGCGATCGACCGCCCAGATTTCGCGACGCACCAGCATCAGCATCGAGAGAGGTTCCACCGCGGTGCGCACCAGGATCCCGCGCTCCATTGCACCGGTGACGCTGTAGGGTAGATACGCCTCCGGTTGGGGCTCCTGCTGCAGTCCGCGGTTCTTTGCGTCGGCAATCACGCCGATGATTTCGAAATACTGGTCTTTGGTCGATTGCGGCATTTCGTCGAGTACTTTGAATTTGATCTTCTGCCCGATGGGATCTTCCTTGCCAAAGTACGTTTTCACCAGGGTGTCGTTGACCACCGCGACTGGGCGCGCTGCGTCCACATCGGATTCGGTGAGCAGACGGCCGCGCAGCAGATGGCGTCCCATGGTCTGGAAATACCCTTCGCTGCATAACTGGAACATGACATTCCATGGATCGGCATGGGTCTTGCCCGGGATGACGACGTCGCTTTCGGGGCCGCCGTAAGGTGGCAGGGAAGACGTTTCGGTCGCTGCGATAACTCCAGGCAACGCCGTTACGCGCTGCAGTACCTGGCGGAAGAAGATTTTCTTTTGCGCCGCGGTTTCATACTGGCCCTTGGGAAGCGGAGTTCGCGCCACAAGGATGTTGACCGGGTTCAGGCCCAACTCGACATGCTGCAGAGCGAACAGGCTACGCATCATAAGTCCCGCGCCCACCAGCAGGACGATGGAGAGCATCACCTCCCAAATCACCAGGCCGGAACGAAACTTACCGTGACGGAAACCGATGTTGACGCCCTTGCCGGTGTCTTTGAGACGAGTATGGAGGTCGCCGCGGACGGCGTGCACCGCGGGAGCGAGTCCGCATAACAAAGTGGTGAGCCCGGTCACGCCGACTGCGAAGAGCAGGGCACGCCAGTTCAGCCGCAGCACGGCCTCGGCGGGAATGGTCTGGTCGGGCATGACTGCGGTGACGCCCTTCAGTCCCAGATAGGCGAAGAGGCAGCCAAGCAGGCAGCCACCCAGTGCTAGCAGCAGGCTCTCGACCAGCAGTTGGCGGACGATGCGACCACGGCTGGCACCCATCGACGCACGAATGGCGATTTCGCGCTCACGTGCGGTGGCCCTGGCCAAAAGCAGGTTGGCGACGTTACTGCAGGCGATGAGCAGCAGCATGGTGACCGCCGCCAGTAGGGTGAACATCGTCATCTTGAACTGCCCGACCACGTCGTCGGTGAGCGTCTTCGACAGCACAGTGAACTGCTTGGGGAAATCATCGGGATAGGTTTTCGCCAGGCGGCGCGCTATGACTTCGAAATCGGATGCTGCCTGCTGCGTCGTGATCCCGGGCTTCAAACGCCCGAGCAGCCAGAAGTCGAGGTGCTTATTCACGGGATCGCTGCGGTTCATGTTGTTGGGCACCCAGATATCGACGTTGCCCAGCAGGAAGCGCGGCGGCATGACCGAGACCAGGGTCCGGGGCTCGCCATTCAGCACCAGCGTCTTGCCCACCAGCGTGGGGTCGCTGTTGAATTGCTTCTTCCACAAGCGATGGCTCATGGCGAACACAGGCGCGGCGCCTGCGTCTCCGTCGGCACGAGTGATCATGCGGCCCAACAGTGGCTGCATGCCGAGGAACTCGAAGGTGTTGGGCGTCACCCACTGTCCATCGAATTGCAGGGTGCCGTCCTTGCTGGTGTACAGGATGTCAAGCCCGGAGTTGCCCATCATGTCTTCGAAGATGTGGTTCTGGTCGCGAATCTCAAGGAATTCCGGAAGCTGGTAACTGGGGTTGTTGTATCCCTCGGGCCGGGTGGTGTCGTGGACATAAACCAAGGCGAGGCGTTCGGGGGCGCGGTAGGGAAGGGCTCGATCAGAACATTTTCGATGACGCTGAAGATCACCGTGACTGCACCGATTCCTAGGGCGAGCGCAACGATTGCCAGCAGCGTGAATCCGCGATCGCGGCGGAACCCGCGCACCGCATAACGTGTGTCCTGGGTGAATGAACCCAACCATTCCATAGACCCTCCCCGTCGCTAGCGTGACAGCCAGCCCGTCCCGATGGTTGCATAGACGCAATCCGGAGGAGGTGTGTTCCAAGAAAGCGTCGCGGTGTGTTGGTTGGTAGGGAAAGTGGGGTGAAACGCAGAGTAGTTTCTTCGGAACAACGCCCCGATCAAGCTCAATCAGCTTGTACGGGGCGTTTTGTCTTTCGGACGCAATCCAAAGGAAGGATTACTCCCAATTAGGGAAGATTGAGCCAACCGTGCGGGATGATTGCGGGTGCGCGGCGGTCTACCGAAATACAAAACTGTGCGGCGAAAATGCAACCATGTGTCCACTACTTGCCAGTGGCTCACCATTACGAAGTAATCAAAAAAAGGGTGCGCCTGGCGCACCCTTTGGGAAATTGATCAGCATAGATTCGGCGACTACTTGCCCTGCTGGAAGCGATTGTTGACTTCCGGCCAGTTGACCACGTTCCACCATCCCTTGAGGTAGTCGGCGCGGCGGTTCTGGTATTTGAGGTAATAAGCGTGCTCCCAGACATCATTGCCCATGATGGGGTAGAAGCCCTTAGAGAGCGGGTTGTCCTGATTGGGAGTGCTCATGATTTGCAGCGCTCCGGCGGCATCGCGCACCAGCCAGGCCCAGCCGCTGCCAAATTGTTTGACGCCGGCGTCGTTGAATTTCTCCTTGAAGCTGGCGAAGTCGCCGAAGGTGCTCTTGATGGCGTCGGCGATGGCGCCGTGGGGTTCGCCTCCGGCGTTGGGGCCCATGATGGACCAGAACATGCTGTGGTTGACGTGGCCACCTCCGTGGTTGCGAACGGCGGTGCGGATGGCCTCGGGCACGTTCTCCAAGCTCTTGATCAACTCCTCGGCGCTGAGCTCCTTCAACTCGGGAGCCTTGTCGACAGCGGCGTTAAGGTTGGTAACGTACGCCTGATGGTGCTTGTCGTGATGCAGGTGCATGGTCTGGGTGTCGATAAACGGCTCCAGAGCAGAGTAATCGTAAGGCAGCGGTGGAACTTCGTAAGCCATTCTGGTTCTTTCCTCCGAATGTCTGTGATGCAAGGGAAATTGGGTGGATGCAAAAGGAGCCGTAGTGACGACCGGCGTCCCAGTGAAAACATTATAACGGGCGCGGCGGTCAGCGGGATTTTTCTACCTGGGCGCGCTCGGCGGGCGTCATCTGCTGCCAGAGCTCCTTGCGGTTCTGCTCGGCCCATTCACTGCCTGGATCTACGGCCAGGGCCGAGGACATAAACTGGTAAGCCTTGACGCGATCGCGGGCGACGCAGGTTCCATTGGTATAGAGCGATGCCAGGCGGTTGCGGGCAGGAGCGTTGTCCTTGGCAGCCTCGGAGCGCAGCAGTACGAGAGCCTGCTCGCAACTGTGGGGAACTCCCTTGCCCTTGATGTACATGTCGGCCAGACGAACCGGAGCCACGGGATTGCCGCGGGATGTTGCCTTCCAGAGCCACGCCGCGGCGGCTGCAGGATCGCTCGCCTGCATGGCCCTGGCTAGTTCCTCCTGGCCGGGGTCGGACCTGGATCTTGGTTTGGCGACGGACGGCGGGGGTTCGGGGGGAGGTTCGCGTTTGACTACAGCGGCATCGGGAGCGGGCGTCGCCTTGGTAACAGTCGCTGGCTTCTGCGGGGTGACACTAACTGATGGAGTCGATGATGCGACGACGGATTTGTTGCCCTGTGTCAGAGAATCTTGCGTTGCGGCTGACGTGGGCTTTGGCTGCTGCTGATCAGGCGTCGCCGCGGTCTGAGTGGCGGACGACGCTTGGGGGTTCTGGCGAGGCAAGGATTCGGGCTGAGCCTGGGTCGCGGTGGTTCCGGTAGGTTTGTCGGTAGTCGAAGCGTTCGGTTGTGGTTCTTTCGTTGGAGGCGCCTCAGCAACGGGCTTCTCGGCAGTCGTGGCCGGCGCGGATGCGGTGATCTCCGAAGCGCGCTGACGCAGCTTGGCGTACTGCTCCTGGATTAGCTCGACGGGGCCCAGGTAGGCATGGTTCATTTGGGCGCGGCCTTGGAAGAACCCGAGTGTACCAAAGATGGCGAGCAGAACTATGAGCGACGACCACAGCCACCAGTGACGGCGTGCGGGCGGAGCAAGTTCATCGGACGGCAGTGCGGATTCCGTCGAGGGTTCGTCAAGTCCGAGAAACGAAGTGGTCGACGCGGTCGAAGCAGCTCGGACGGGCGCAGCTTGATGTGTATCCGCAATCTCGAGGTAGCGTGAGCGATCGGCCGAGGCATTCGCAGCCGGGTAATATTCCTCGCCGGTAGGATGCGGACCGGCCTCGGGCGGAGGGGGCACGTCGTCATCGAACGAAGGATGGCTAGCCGTGACCGGCGCCTCCGCGTCGAGCACAGGAGCTTCGCTGCGCATGGTCAATTCGTCAATCGCTTCCTCGGGCGGGTGGTAGCGGAAACTGGCCACGAACTCCTGCAACTCTCGCTCTTCGTCAGTGTCCTTTGCGACCGGCGGTTCGAAGGGGCTGATCGGCGGCGCACCAGCCGCTTCCGAGACGGCTTGGAAGGTGGGCATTCCCGCCGATTCTGGCGGAGGTTCCAGAGACTGCGGTGCAGGCGGACGCGGGATACTGGAAGGCCTTAGGCTGCCAGCTTCGACGTGGACCGGCGGAGGTTCGGGGTGCGGAGTCGCATAACGGCGAATCTCGGGCAGCGACGAGTGAGGCTGAACTTCCTCATTCGAAACAGATGGAGGCGATAGACGGTGCACGTCGGCCGGCGGAGCCGGCCGCATGACGGGAGGAGGCTCGGTGGTTGGGGCCATGGTGGAACGAGGCTGGTCTGGCGCGAGCTGGTCCACAGGTACTTCGACCGGTTCTATTCCCATGGGCTCTCCGACTTCGGCGACTGGCCCGGGCCCAACCATCGGAGTTTCCAGCGGCGACACAACAGCAGCGGCTGGTTCGGCAGCAGCCAGGGGTAGCGATTCCTCAACCCTTGCCGTGACTGACGGCACTGGCGGCGAAATGGGTTCAGGAGTAACCGGAAGCTGCGACGGCGCGATCTCGAGCGGCCCGCTGGGAAAGGTCAGCGCACTCTGCTCCTCCGGGACAGGCAGAAAACGATGGGGGAAAGGTGTGCCGCACATTCCGCAGTAACGGTTCTCGCGTGGGTTGTCGTGGCCGCAACTGCTGCAGAGCAAGGCGCCTCCAGATGAACCAGACCATCGTAACTCATGAAGCACGGTGGAGGAAAAGCAGGTCGGTCGGCGCGCTCGTGACACCAACCGGGAGAGAAAACAGGTCCCTCCACTTCGCCGCCGAAGCGGCGGCTCCGGTCGGGATGACGGAGAGGAACGGGAGGGCGGCTGGATGGCTGGAGGGGCAGGTATCGTTTGCGACAACAGCAAGGCTATGGCTGTTCGGCGTCCATGACCCTACAATGGTGGGCGATTGGCTGCACGGAGGAACCCCGAAAGTCCGGCGAAAGTGCCGGTGAATTCCGCTGAAAAGTGGGAGAAACAGGGGACAGATCCGGTGCGAGCGGGCAATCCCCGGAAACGTCGAGCGCAGCAGTGATGCTAAAAGCGGTTGTCGCTGCGAGCAAAACGCGCCCGGCCGATGCCGGTGGTTGCAAGAATTATGGGAGGGTTGAGGATGGCTGATGCACGTGAAGTGATGAATATCCGGCAGGCCTCGCAGTACCTGGGCGTATCGCCCGATACCCTCTACAAATATGTCTCGGAAGAGAAGATCCCCGCCTTCAAACTGGGTAACCGCTGGAAGTTCAAGAAGAGCATCCTTGACACTTGGATGGAGAACAAGAGCCTCACCAGCGAAGTATCCCGCCCCCGCAAATTGATGAAGACGGCGCGAGCCGCGATCAGCTAGAAGAAGTTTCGAGTTTCCAGTTTCGAGTTTCGACTAAAGACGATACAGCGATGTTTCGTGACGATTGCCAACCCTCGGCAATTGCGGGCCATCTATCAGTTCACCTGGAATTTCCAAGTCACTCCGAATAGCGGGCTGAAGATTCGCGGTTGCATGCCGATGCATTGAGCAGGTGCGCCCAAGGCGAACCCCGTGGAGGCTGTATGCGTGGAGTGTTGTATGCCCTGTTGCTATGCTCTGTCGCCGTTGCACAAGACCGTGATCCTGGCCCAGGGCCGGACTTCAGCCGCGCCGCCCGCGAACGCGGTTCGTTCTACCTGAACGGGCTGGGCTATCAATACCTTCAAGGCACAAATTACACGGTGGTGGCGTCGGCCGCTCCGATTATGAACGGCAAGTACTTTGGCGTGAAGCTGCACATCATTAATAACGGAAAGCGATCGGTGAACGTGGTTCCGGAGTCAGTCATGGTGGACGATTCTGTGGGGACGAAGCCGCTGGAGTTGCTTGCGGCGGCTGATATAGCCGACCGCCTGCGGCGCCAACCTGCGTGGTCACGGGTCGCCAGTATTGCTGCGGGAAACGATCCTGTGCAGGGCACAGGCAGCGCCTCGGGGTTTCCGGCAATGGCTGATTTGTTACGGGAACTGAGCAGGGAAACCGGCCAAAACGGAATGATGATGGGGTACGCCGACGCTCCGGAGCCAACCTTGACGGTACGCGGGGAGCCACGCGCTACGGCGCACAGTTCGGCGTCGTGCGACCTGGGATGCGAGTTGCGCAACCGTGAAATCGGCGATGGCAAAGGGCCACAACTGGCTAAGCGCAGCGCTCGTCCAGAGCAGTTGGAGCAGAGTGAGTTTCTGGCCAACACCATTCCTCCGGAGGGCGAGGTGCAAGGCGTGTTGTTTTTTTCAACGCCAAAGCTCACTGATCGCGCGCCAGTCTCGCACACCGGCAAGAAGAGCTATCAAGTCACAGTGACGGTTCCGGTGGGCGAGGAGAAGTTCCAATTCGTGTTTCCGCCCGAGTAAGGCAGCGCAGCGCAGAATTTCCGATATGGGAAAACGCGAGTGAATATCCGCCACAAACCCTTGAATTGCGTGCGTCTACGCGCCTATCCTGAAGCGAAAAGGGGCGTTGGACGCGGATGAGAGGTGGGTATGCCCGGTTCCAAGGTTGCATGGAAGTCGAAAACCTCGTGGCGTGCCAAACTGCACAAGCCGATGCTCCCCAAACTGATGCGCGTACCTGAGGGTCTGGCGAAACGGCTAGGCAGCGGCATGATGCTGATACCGACGGCGTTGGAAGTCGATGCCATGATTCGCAAGATTCCATGGGGTGAAGTCAGCACGGTGTCACAAATCCGACGTCGCCTGGCGCACTGGCACAATGCCGATGTGACCTGTCCGCTGGTCACAGGGATTTTTCTGCGGATCGTGGCGGAAGCTGCCGAAGAGGACCGCATCGCCGGAAAAGCCAACATCACTCCATACTGGCGCGTGCTGCGCGAGGATGGAGAGCTAATTGCCAAGTTCCCCGGAGGCGTGGATGAACAGGCGCGGCAACTGATGGAGGAAGGGCACACGGTCGTCGATGGCAAGGTGCTGGCGAGCACACCCACCAAGAACCTGCAGCTCACTCGCCGGGGGTAAATCCATGCGTCGTTATTCGCAGGTCAGGCGCTGGCATACCGGCCAGATCTTCCGCCGAACCCCTGTGGGTGGAGTTTCCCTAGTTCAAAACTACTATTCATTGCGAGGAAGTTTCGCAATACACTTGCGAAACTCGTAATGCGAAAGCCGTTGAAGCGTACCTTATCAATTCTTGCGGTTGTCCTGCTCTGTCTTTGGGGCGGCCTGCTGGTGTATGTCGGCTGGGCGATGAGACAACCTCCGGAGAAATTTGGCCGAGTGATGTCGCACATGCCCGGGCCGGCATTCCTGTTGTTCCCGTTCGAAACCATGTGGACCAAAGCGCGTGCCGGCACTGTGGATCCGGGAGAGACGGCCCCAGACTTCCGGCTACCGACGCTGGACCACCAGTCTGAGATTCAGCTTTCCTCACTGCGCGGCAAGCCGGTGGTGCTGGTCTTCGGGAGCTATACTTGACCGCCCTTCCGGCGGGAGGTTCCTGCCCTCAACAAACTCTACGAGCAGTATGGAAGCCAGATCGCGTTCTACGCGGTTTACATCCTGGAAGCGCATCCCAGCGACGTATGGCAGATGCAGAGCAACATCAAGGACAAAGTGGTCTTCGCCAGTCCCAAGGACGAGGAAGAGCGCGCATTTGTGGCGGGAGCGTGTGTGCGCAAGCTGGGGATCAAGTTTCCTGCCGTGATCGACGGATTCGAAAACACGACCGAAGTAGCCTACACCGGCTGGCCCGACCGTTTGTACTTGATCGACGCCCAGGGGAAGGTAGCCTTCAAGAGTAAGCCGGGACCGTTTGGATTCCATCCTGCGGACCTGGAGGCGGCGATCAAGAAACTGCCGCAAGCGCAGGCCCAGCGATAAGCCCGCCGTCACCCAACTATAATGTCAGCACAATGATCGGCAATTGGTTGCGAAAGGTCCCGCCCTCGATATTGCTGGCGTGTGTTGTCGGGGCGGTCGGGAGTTTGTGGGCGCAATCGCCGCTGACGATCACTACGACGTCACTTCCCTCAACGACAGTCGGATCGTTCACAAGATCAAAGATCGCCGTCAGTGGTGGGGCGCAGCCGCTCACTTGGAAGGTGACGGGCGGACAGCTGCCGCCGGGCCTGAAGCTGAATCCCACGAACGGTACGATTTCTGGCATACCGACCGCGCCGGGGGCGTATCGCTTCGCGGTAATGGTGACGGATTCAAACAGTCCGGCGATGCAGATCCAGCGCGAGTTCTCGGTCATCGTCACTGCAGCGTTGAGCATTGAATGGAAACAGCCGCCGACGGTGCACGGGGACAAGATCGACGGCTCGGTAACCGTCACTAACTACACCGCACAGGACTTTACGCTCACGGTGATTGTGGTGGCAGTGAACCAGATTGGACGCGCGACGGCGCTTGGCTACCAGGAGTTCACGTTGCGATCGGGTGCGGAACAGGTGATTCCATTTGGGTCGAGTCCGGGGTCGGGCACCTACGCTGTGCACGCCGATGCGGTCGCCGAGGTTGCGAGCACGAATACGATTTATCGGGCGCGGAAGCAGACCGCCGCGGCATTGGTGATAGAGCCGCCGGAGTAACGCGAGTCGAGAGACCATCTGGCGTTGCTGCGGCCTGTATCGTCGCTTGTGTCGCGGCTCGGCTCGGCGGCACGGATACAATCGTAGGGATGGACTACTCGCGCCGGCAGAAGACTTTCCAGCAAACACTGATTGACGAAGAGCTTGACGGATTCGTGGTCATGCATGCCGCAAACTTGCGGTACCTGTGCGGATATACAGGCAGCAACGGGCTGTTGTTGTTCTTGTCTGGGCGGCGGGTGTTCTTCACCGATGGACGTTACGCCGAGCAGGCGCGGGAGGAAGTAAAGGGCGCGCGCGTCGTGATTGTCAAAGGGCCGCTTATGACAGAGGCGGCAAAAGTCATTGGCAAGCTGAGCTCGGCGGCGATTGGGTTTGAGTCGGACCTGACCACGGTGGCGACCGCGAAGCACATGAGAGACTCGGTGCATCGGCGTATCGGGTGGAAGGCGACGACCGGACTCATCATGCGGCAGCGCATGATCAAAGATGTTGAGGAGTTGAAGCTGATCAGGGTCGCCGTGAAGTTGGGCGCGAAGGTGTACGAACAGGCATTGCGGGTGGTTCGTCCGGGCATGCGCGAGGTGGAAGTCGCTGCCACGTTGGAATTCGCGGCGCGGCGGGCAGGCGCCGATGGGATGTCGTTCGACACCATCGTGGCGGCGGGAAAAAGGGGAGCCTTGCCGCACGGACGCGCGTCTACGCAACCCATCCCACGGCGCGGGTTCGTGGTGATCGATTCGGGTGTTATACTGCGGGGCTATTGTTCTGACATGACGCGGACCGTGCATGTCGGCCGTGTCAGCCGAGTGGAACGCGAGTGGTACGAAGCGGTCCTGGAAGCGCAGTTGGTGGGAATTGCTGCGGTCCGACCGGGGGTTACGGCTGGGGAAGTGGACGAAGCGACGCGTTCGGTGCTGCGCAAGGCCAAGCTGGACCGGCACTTTACGCACTCCACGGGACACGGAGTAGGGCTGGAAATTCACGAGCCTCCGAGACTGGGGACGAAGCAGACCGAGAGGCTTGCTCCGGGCATGGTTGTCACCATTGAGCCCGGGATTTATGTCCCCGGTAAGGGCGGCATTCGCATTGAAGACATGGTAGTTGTCACCGGCAGGGGCTGTGAAGTGCTGACTCCGGTGACGAAAGAACTGATCGAGATTAAGACATCGTAGGCGACGTTAACCTGCTGAGCGGAATGCGATGAATCAAAAAGAGATCAAAGAACTGATCGAACTGCTGGTCGAAAAGGACATCACCGAGTTCGAAATCGAACGCGGTGATGTGAAACTGCACATCAAGCGCGGGGGCGAGGCGCATGCCCCGCAAGTGGTACACATGGCGGCTCCGGCGCCAGTGGCGGCGGCTGTTTCTGCACCGCCGGCGAGCAGCCTTGCGACGGACCCGGGCAAGCCGGCAACCGCGGCTGCATCCACCGAAGCCGCCGATGAGGCCAACCTGCACTCCGTGAAGTCGCCAATCGTGGGGACTTTCTATGAAGCGGCGTCGCCAGGGTCTCCGCCATTTGTGAAGGTGGGCGATACCGTGAAAGAGGGCCAGGTGCTGTGCATCATCGAGGCCATGAAACTGATGAACGAGATTGAGGCTGACGCCTCTGGCGTGATCGTGAAACAGTTCGTTCAAAACGGCAGCCCGGTGGAATATGGTATGCCGTTGTTTGGGATAAGTAAGAGCTAGGGAAATTCTGAAGAGACTATCGCAAAATTCAGAAAAGCAGATTCCCCGCGGGCCGGAGCCCGCAAGGAACGACAAAAATAGTAGAGGCTTGTACGGCACAGATGAAGCCGTGCCCGTTCAAAGCACGTTGGAACTCGCAATCGTCAGCAGCCTGTGAAAGCCGCGCCCGTTCGATGCGAGCTGCTGTGAAGTTCGACACGACGAATTCATGTTCAAAAAGATCCTGATAGCGAACCGCGGTGAGATTGCGCTGCGGGTGATCTGCGCCTGCAAGGAACTGGGCATCAAGGCGGTGGCAATTTACAGCGAGGCCGACCGCAACTCGCTGCACGTACGCTTTGCCGATGAAGCCATCTGCATCGGACCTCCTCGGCTGAGTGAGAGCTACCTCAACATTCCTGCTGTCATCAGCGCGGCGGAAATTGCGAACGTCGATGCCATCCACCCTGGTTACGGTCTGCTGAGCGAGAACGCCAACTTCGCCGAAGTCTGCCAGAGTTGCGGGATCAAGTTCATCGGGCCTCCGCCGGAAGTTACGCGGGTAATGGGCGAAAAGGAAAAGGCGCGCGCCACCATGAAAAAGGTGGGAGTGCCGATCCTGCCTGGGTCCGACGGCATTGTGCTGTCCGCAGATGAGGCGCAGGAGTGGGCGCGCAGCATCGGCTTTCCAGTGATCGTGAAGGCTTCGGCGGGCGGAGGCGGTCGCGGCATGCGGATCATCCGCAGCGCTGACGAGTTGCCCAACCAGTTCCATGCAGCGCAGTCGGAGGCGGCAGCAGCGTTCGGTAACGGCGATCTGTACATGGAGAAGTTCATCGAGCGGCCGCGGCACATCGAGTTCCAGGTGCTGGCCGACGAGCACGGAAATGTGATCAGCCTGGGCGAGCGCGAATGCAGTATCCAGCGCCGCCATCAGAAGCTGGTGGAGGAGTCGCCGTCGGTGGTGGTCAGCCAGGAATTGCGCGAGCGGATCAACGGCATACTGGTGAAGTCGCTGAGCGAGATCGGCTACATGAACGCCGGAACGATCGAGTTTCTGATGGACGAAGATCACGAACTGCACTTCATCGAGATGAATACGCGCATCCAGGTCGAGCATCCGGTGACGGAGATGGTCACCGACGTGGACCTGGTGAAGTCGCAGATCATGATTGCGGCAGGCATGAAGATGAGCGAGGTCATCAACCATCCCGTGGTGTCGCGCGGACACGCCATAGAGTGCCGCATCAACGCCGAGCATCCGGAACGCTTCACGCCTTCAGCGGGAAAGATCACGGCGCTCAATCTTCCAGGTGGGACGGGCATTCGGGTGGACACGGCGGCCTATGCGGAGGGCGTGATTCCGCCTTACTATGATTCGTTGATTGCGAAGCTGGTCGCCCGCGGACGCGACCGCGATGAGGCGATATCGCGCATGTCGCGCGCGCTGGACATGTTCGTGGTGGAGGGAATCTTCACCAGCATTCCACTGCACAAACGGATCATGGCCGATGCGGACTTCCGGGCGGGCAACATCGACACCAAATTCATGGAGCGCTTCCTGGCCCAGAACAATAATAAAGACGCCATGAAGCAGTAACCGGTTATGCCAAAAACCCTTCGCTTAGCCAAGCTGTACGCCATCGTGGATGTGACCTGTTTTGCGCCGCCGCTGCGGACAATGAACTCGGTCGTCGAGTTTGCCCGCGACCTGGGCGAGGGCGGTGTGACCGTATTGCAATACCGCCACAAAGAGGGTGACACCCGGATGATGCTGCGCCATGCGCGCGAAATCAAGCGTGTGCTCGGAGACAAAGCGACGCTGATCATGAACGACCGCGCCGATATTTGTGTGGCGGCCGGGTATGACGGGGTCCACCTCGGGCAGGATGATCTGCCAGCCGAAGGTGCCCGTTTGGTGGTTGGCGAGGATCGAATCATCGGCGTTTCCACCCACAATCTCGAGCAGGTAAAGGAAGCCGACGCGGGGCCGGCGGACTACATTGCGATTGGGCCGGTGTTCCCCACGACGGGCAAGAAGAACCCTGACATGGTGGTTGGCCTCGAAGGCGTGCGGGCAGCGCGAGCGGCGACCAAAAAGCCGCTGGTGGCGATCGGGGGAATCACGCGCGCGAATGCGAAGTCGGTCATCGAGGCCGGCGCCGATTCGGTAGCGGTGATTTCCGACCTGTTGAGTTCTCCTCGCAGGGCGGCTGAGGAATTCCTGCGGCTGTTGGTGTAGATTCTTCCGAGATACCTTACAGACCGAAGAGGTTCTTTGAGCAGCCAAACCAAGACAGTTTCTCTCGCCTCCGGCGAAAATGAGTTCGTAAAGGGATTGGGCCTGACCAGTGCAACCACGCTGGTGATGGGCTCGATGATCGGCTCTGGCATATTTATCGTGTCGGCCGAGATTGCGCGCGAGGTGAACTCGCCCGCGCTGCTGATCGCTGCGTGGCTGGTTACCGGCTTCATGACCATCACGGGAGCGCTGGCCTACGGCGAACTCGCGGCCATGATGCCACACGCGGGCGGACAGTATGTTTACCTGCGCGAATCGCTGGGGAAGTTGTGGGGATTCCTCTACGGATGGACCCTGTTCCTGGTCATACAGACAGGCACCATCGCGGCGGTGGGCGTGGCGTGCGGCAAGTTCCTCGGCGTCTTTTTCCCTTCCGTTTCCGCCAGCAACTGGATCCTGCACCTCTGGCATGTTCCGCCGATTCCGCTCGGCCCGATGGTACTGGGCAACATGGATGTCGGCCTGAGCACCCAAAATCTGGTCGCGGTGCTGGTGGTGATTTTTCTGTCGGTGATGAACATCTTCGGCGTGCGGCTCGGCGCCGCCGTGCAGAACGTCTTCACGTTCGCCAAGACGGCCGCTTTGCTGGGACTCGTGGGACTGGGCATCTTTATTGGCCGCAACGCGCAGGCCATCGCAGCCAACTTCGGCGCCAACTTCTGGCACAACGCGGGCTTCTCTGCGCTGCATCCGGTGCAGGTCGGAGTGGGCGGTCCAATCGCGCTGGTAGGGACGGTCACCATCCTTGCAGTGGCGCAGGTGGGCTCGCTATTTTCCGCCGACGCTTGGAACAACGTCACGTTCACCGCGGGCGAAGTTCGCAATCCCCAGCGTAATCTGCCGCTATCGCTGGCTATCGGTACAGGAGTGGTGATTCTGCTCTACGTGCTGGCCAACTTTGTGTACCTCAGCGTGCTGCCGCTGGTGGGTGATGCGAATGGAACCACTATCCTGGCGCGCGGCATTCAGCACGCATCGGAAGATCGGGTGGCGACCGCGGTGATGCAGGTCATCTTCGGATCATGGGGCGCGCAACTCATGGCCATCATGATCCTGATCTCTGGATTCGGCTGCAACAACGGGCTGATCCTGTCGGGGGCGCGCGTTTATTACGCGATGGCGAAAGACGGATTGTTCTTCAAAGGCGCGGCCAAACTGCATCCCAAATATCGCACGCCAGCACACTCGCTGATGATGCAGTGCGTGTGGACGTGCGTGCTGTGCATCTCGGGGAGCTACGGACAGTTGCTGGACTACATCGTGTTCGCGGTCCTGGTGTTCTACATCCTGACGATTGCGGGACTATTTGTATTGCGAGTGAAGCAGCCGGATACGCTGCGTCCCTATCGCGCGATTGGTTATCCGGTGTTGCCAGCGATCTATATTTTGATGGCCGTATTCATTGATATAGTCTTGTTACGCTATAAGCCTCAATACACGTGGCCTGGGTTGATCATCGTGCTCATGGGGATTCCCGTGTATTTCCTGTGGTCGAAGCGCAACCGGGCGGAGCGACTGCAAGCCTGATCTCGAAGGAGA
>DATBZX010000349.1:0-10707 GCA_036512955.1 Terriglobales bacterium | reverse complement strand
CTTCCAAGAGCGCCCGGCTATCGGCACGGGCCAGCCGGAGGGCTCAAAGAACCAGTGGGAATGAAGGCATCGATCTGAATCTTACTTTTCAAGTCATTCCCGCCTAAAAAAGTGGGGCTAGTTCAGAGGTTCCCTAGGTTTAGCGCTTTTTTCGCTTGCGACGCTAACCGCTTATTTCAGTCTCCCCGCTTCTGCTTCTGAGATCGCAGCCCCTGCTAAAATCGCGCCGAGTTTGGCCTCCCAGACGGCCCTCGGCGGTAGCAGCGAAGCCCTCATCGTATTTAGCGAGCAGGCCGACTTGAGCGGGGCGGCGAATTTGAAAACCAAGCTGGAAAAGGGACAATATGTCTACAACGCGCTTCGGGCGGTCGCTGAACGCACCCATGCCCCCATGCGCAAGATGCTGCAGGACCGCGGCATCCCCTTTCAGTCTTTTTACGGCGTCAACATGATCAAGCTGACCGCCAGCCGCGATCTGCTATACGAGCTTGCGGGACACAATGAAGTGCAGCGGATCGAAGCCAATCCGAAAGTTCGCAGTTCGATTCCAGTACCCAATCTCTCCCTGCCAACTACCCACAACTCGACCCAGCAGATGCAGACAGACATCCTGACACCTAGCGGGATCGAGTGGAATGTGGCGAAAGTAAATGCGCCGCAAGTATGGGCCCTCGGTTTTCACGGCGAAGGTATGGTCATTGCGAATGCGGACACGGGTGTGCAATGGGACCACATCGCGCTGAAGTCCCATTACCGCGGCTGGAACGGGACCGCTGTGGATCACAGCTACAGCTGGCACGATGCCACCAGCGACCATTCCCTGGTTCCAATCGACCCTAATTTTCACGGTACCTTCACCATGAGCGAGATGGTGGGCGATGATGGACTGGGAAACCAGGTGGGCGTGGCTCCGGGTGCAAAATTTATCGCCTGCCGCAACATGGATAGACACGGCATAGGCTCTCCGGCGCAGTACATCGAGTGCTTTCAGTTCCTGATTGCACCGTATCCCATGGGGCATCCTGAGCTGGCGAACCCAGCCATGGCGCCGGATGTCATCAATAATTCGTGGGATTGTCCGGCGAGTGAAGGCTGTTCGCTGACCACCCTTAAAGCGATCGAAAACGCGGTCACAGCGGCCGGCATCTTCCAGTCGATGGCAGCCGGAAATTACGGGCCGAGCTGTTCCACGGTCAAAACTACTCCAGCGATCTATAGCAGCGGTGTCGCCGTCGGGGCCACCAATGCTTATAACGTGATTGCGTCGTTCAGCAGCCGCGGGCCGGTCACGGCTGACGGCAGCAACCGATTGAAGCCAGAACTCGTCGCTCCCGGCTACAACATCCGGGCAGCCATCCCCTACCTGAACATGTACCAAGGTTACTGGCAGGGGACTTCGATGGCGTCTCCTCATGTTGCTGCTGGCGTCGCTCTGCTGTGGCAAGCGAGACCGACTTTCAACGGACAGATCGCCGCTACCACGACGCAGCTAACCAAGACGGCTTTCCCGCTGACGAGCACGCAAAGCTGCAGCAGCTTGCCCGGCAGCGCGATTCCCAACGCTGTCTTCGGATACGGACTGCTCGACATCCTGAAGGCAATACAGACCCCGTAGCGTACCCACACCCTGCCTCGGGATCCGGGGCAGGGTATTTCCACTCAGAAAAGCTCCCGGTTCGAGACTCTCGCTGACGATTTCCGTTACTATGTTCAGAGAGTGGCGCGCGTCAACTTATTCCGCCACCCACCATTGCGAATGAGACGAAACCTGTTCTTGCCGGCTCTCCTGATGACCTCGTGCCTGCTCATGGCCAGCGCTTCTGCCTGGGCCGGCGACACTTCCTTGTTGCGGCCGCCGAAGGGATCGAAGGTCGCCATCCTGGTCTTTGAAGACCTGCAGTGTCCCGACTGTGCCCGCGCCGCACCGCTACTGCACGAGGCCGCAAAGAAGTACAACATTCCGCTGGTGCAGTATGACTTCCCGCTGCCCATGCACAATTGGTCGTTTGACGCGGCGGTGAATGCACGCTACTTCGATACCAAGTCGAAAAAACTGGGCGACGACTACCGGCTGTTCATCTTCCAGAACCAGCCCCAGATCACGCCGCAAAATCTGCGCGGCATGACCGAGCGCTTCGCCGCCGACAACAAGGTGGCGTTCCCCTTTGTGGTCGATCCTACGGGCGAACTCACGGCCAAGGTCAAGGCGGACTATCAGATCGGCCAGCGGGTGGGACTCGACCACACTCCCACCATCTACGTGGTGAGCGACACGACGCGCGGCACGCCGTTTGTCGAAGTAGTGGACCGCACCCAGCTTTACCAGTTGATTGACAAGGTGATGAAGGAGGCTGGCCCCAGCCCCGCGCCACAGAAAACCGCGGCCGCCAAGACCGGTCTCGCCAGCAAGCCCACCAAGTCGCAGTAACCGAGTCTGTCCGAAAATCCGCTCGGCCCGCCCTTATGGCGGGCCGAAATTATTGCCGCTCGAACCCATGCGAGTGGGAGTACTATTTAGACAATGTTTTCTCTTTTGGGGCGCCAACCGTTCTGATTCAAACCGTGCCGAGCGCGCAACACATGCGCCTCGGCCGTGTTACCACTTTTCAAGTGGTCATGAGACAGGAGTTTTGGAACATGACAATCAAAGATAATTCAACGGTGTCGTCTCACGATCGAATTCTGCTGGCGGCGAAACGGCTTTTCGCCCAGCAGGGATACGAAAATACCAGTACGGTAGCGATCGCCCGCGATGCCGGCACCAGCGAATCGCAGTTGATGAAGCACTTTGGCAGCAAGCAGGGACTGCTGGTTGCGATCTTCGACCGCGGCTGGGTCCGAATGAACGAGCGCATCCAGATGATTCCGCAAGGCTCGCCTGCCGATCGTCTGTTGGCGGTATTGGAAGCCATCACCGTGGAACTGGAAAACGATCCCGAACTGAAAGTACTTTCAGCGTTGGAGGCCCGCCGCGTCAGCAAGGACAGCAATGTCGTCCTGCTAAGCCGGGGTGCCCTTCAGTATCGGAAGATACTCGATCGCATTCTGGAAGACATGCGCCACGAAGGCCAGATCAGGGCCGATGTCAATCTCGACGCGGTGCGCGCGGCCGTGGTTGGCATGGCGGAAGGGCTATGGCGTGATCAGGTTGTCGCGGACCGCTCCGAACTGCCCGCTCACTACACCTTCGACGACGTGCACAAAGTTCTGGAGTTGCTGATTGGCGCCTTTCAAGAGCCAAACTACCGGCGAGCCAAGGCCAGTTAATCACAACTTTGTTCGCGCATAGGAAATCCCCGCGAACTGCGGGGATTTGTGTTTGCGTACAAAACCATTGATCACGACCAATTCGACCGAAGCGTTACATCTTGCGGAGAACCTGGTACACGTCTTCCGTGTCAGGCTGGCGGTCGATGGGATAGACCTTGGCGTAAGTTATCTTGCCCTGCTTGTCGATCACAAAGACTGCGCGCTCGTTGATGCCCGGGACGGGTTCGCCTTCGCGTAGAATGCCGTACTTACTGGCCACCTCGCCATGGGGATAAAAATCGCTGGCCAGAGGCAGGCTTAAAATTCCGATTTCCTTCTTCTGCCAGGCGATGTGGCTGGGGATGGAATCCACGCTAATTCCCACGACTTCTGCGCCGTAGCCGGCGAACTTCTCCAGTTCGGCATTGAACGCCGGCAACTCGGCTGAACAAACAGGCGTCCAATCCGCCGGATAGAACACCAGCACCACGTTCTTCTTTCCCCGGTAATCGCTCAACTTGACGCGCTGCCTGATATTGCCCACCACTGCAGGCAGATCGAAATCCGGGGCCTCATCACCTACGTTCACGGGCGGCATTTCACTCCTCCAGTACAAGTGGCGATTCTAGAGTCCGCTGGAAAGGCACGCAAGTCGGCGCGCACAACAGAGTGGTGGGCAGTTGCAATATCCGGCTCGGGGCCGAAGATCGATCATCGCTGTAACGGCGGCAACCCGATGCCAAAAACTATTGTCTTTATCTGAGCCATTGAGTCCACAAAAAACGACGGATGTAGGACAATAGGACTGCTGATCATCGCATATTCTTTTGTGGGGCAATGGCACCGTGCAAAACCATCGCAGTAATCAGAGGTCTTTGGAGCTTCGGCCGGTTGATCGGTTGACGCTTGGCTTGGTTGGTATGGGAGTGATTTTCGCTTCGTTGGGTCTGGGCGAAGCCGTCTACCGGCTCTTGTTCTTCGATTTCGATGGCGCAACCGATCGGCTTCCAATCGAAATGATGTTCGGTCTGGCTTTCGCCTGGATTGTCACCAAGCTGGCTAAGAGGATCTACCAGCACCGGATGCTGACCTCTGCGAAGATCAACCAGGTCTGGGATCGAAATTACAAGATTCGTGACGCGGTAGCCGCCATTCCGCCCGTGCCGTATCCCGCCCATCAGCAGGCGATTCGGGTGATCCGTGAGGAAGTGGATCACATCGAGTGGGCGCTGGCCGATATTCTGCCTCGGTAACGACACGAGCGGGGCTTGAGGTCCAATCGATGCCTCCTCATGCTACTTCCCGGTCTTCCTCGATTTCCGGAAGGGCAACTGGTTCGGCAGGGTGGCGCATCGATCGAAGTTTGTTCACTCCCTTTCCGATCAGCTCGGATACTGCGAAGAGCTGTCCCGCTGTGACACCAGGTAGCACCCGATGATGCCCGACTGCAGCCAGGCCCATGCTGGCGATGCAGCCGCACTGCGAACAGTCTGGGGTTCCGCCAAACTGGCACGGCGTGATCCGCTTCTTCAGATCCGCTGAAACGGTGACCGTGGTGCGGGAGAATATGCAATCTCTTGGGGAAGTTGGTGGATGATGAAGCTCGTCGATCATGTTCTTCTGCATGTCGAGCATGGGATATGCAACCCGCAACCGAAGTAACTCCTCTGCAACCCGTCTCCGCTCATCCCTCGTCAGGATTTCCGGACCTACGGCCCCCTGCTGAGGCGTGAATAGGCTAATCCAGATTCGTTTCGTTTCTTCGCGTTCACTCCAGAATCGAACGAAATCTTCGAGGTAGTCCGGCCGATCCATCATCTGGCCGGTGACCGTGCAGTGGATCGTGACCTTGGTTCCAGCGATGCTCTTCAGGATACGTTCGTATGTGGCTGGCTTACGTCGCACATCATGTTCCGGTTGCAGTCCATCAACGGATACCACAATGTTTAGCTTAGACAAGGCGTTCCATCGCGTTGGGATCTGGCGGAAGGCGCTGGTCACCAACTGAACGTGGATGCCACGCCGTTCCAACTCCGGCAGGAGTACCTCAAGCTCGCGAAAACGCACTAACGGATCGCCTCCCACCAGGGAGACATGGAGGGGCCGGTGCTCTTGCATGAGGCGGAGAACTCCTTGCACCAGAGCGCTGCCTTTATAGTCCGAAAGCTGACGGAGAGTCAGGCCCGGTATGCCCAGATGCTCATCTTCATACGCGTAACACCCAGGACAGCGAAGCGGGCATTCGCGCGTGAGTTCGATCGAAATGGAGGGGCTTCTGCCGGACAGTATGGTCGCCCATGCTTGCAGTATTTCAGACTTCTTCAAGGTTTCTCCTCGTGGTTATATGAGTAGACGGCTACGAGGGCGATTCGATGCAATGATGAGCAATAAAAACTCGTAATCCGAGCGCGCGAAGCCCCAATCCAATCCGGATTGTCTCGTAATTGACGTTAAGAACTGGTGTTTTCATCGCAACTTCTCCCACCAAAATGGGTTTAGTTGCCTTCAGCCGACTCAGATTGAAAAGTCATTCCGCCCAGGGAAGAACATGCATTTCGCCTCTCGTGCAAGCAACCTGCACGTCCAAAACTCAGACCATCGCTTCACCTCGCGAACGTTTCTGATACTGCTTTTACTTCTGTTAACTGGGTTGATGTTGCATGCGCAGCAGACCCCGCAGGCGCAATCAGCCTCACCGGACCAGCCGGAAACCACCACCATTACGAAAGACGTCAATGTGGTCAACGTGCTGACCACGGTGCGTAACAAACAGGGGCAAATCGTCAACAGCCTCACCAAGGACGACTTCAAATTGGCCGACGACGGCCGGCCACAGACCATTAAATACTTCGCCAAGGTAACCGATCTCCCGTTGACACTCGGCCTGCTGGTGGACACCAGTCTGAGCCAGCGCCGCGTGCTGGAGCAGGAACGCACCGCCAGCTACACCTTCCTCGAGGATTTGCTGAGGGAGTGGAAAGACAAGGCGTTCGTGCTGCATTTCGACAGCGACGTTGAGCTGTTGCAGGACCTCACCAGCAAGCGTCCCAAACTGGAAGCGGCGCTGCAGAAGCTGGAGGTTCCTGACCCGCGGCAATCGCAGGGCGGCGGCCCGTCTCAACACGGCGGCGGGACGTTGCTAAATGACGCGATATTTCTCGCTTCCGACGAGGTCATGAGCAAACAGCAGGGCCGCAAGGCATTGATCGTCCTGTCCGATGGAGTGGACCAGGGCAGCAAGGTGAGCTTGACTCGAGCTATCGAGGCGGCTCAACGATCCGACACGCTGGTGTATGCCATCTTGTTCGCGGACCCGCAGGCTTATAACAACATGGCTGGTGGCCACCAGGGCGGAGGGCGTGGCAGTATTGGGTTCCCAGGTGGTGGCTATCCGGGCGGAGGGTATCCCGGAGGTGGCAGGTCTGGCGGAGGATATCCCGGTGGCGGCTACCCCGGCGGCGGCAACCCCGGCGGCGGTAGCGGCTCCCCTGGAGGGGGCCGCGGTGGCAAGTCCCAGGGTCACGCCGATGGCAAACAGGTCATGGAACGGCTGGCGCAGCAGACTGGCGGGCGCTTTTACGAGGTTTCCAAGCACGAGTCGATTGAGCAGATTTACACCAGCATTGGCGAGGAATTGCGCAACCAGTACAACCTGGGTTTCACACCGGACCTGGCTGACGCCGAAGGTGGTTATCACAAGATTCTGGTCACCACCACGCAGAAGGACATGGCCGTGCAAGCTCGCGATGGTTACTACTCCGGAAAGTAGCGCTCTCTGGTGAACCGCTGGAGTACTACGCCGGAAGTTGAAGATGCAACACGTAATCGTGGTGCGGAACTGGAAAGGGGCAGGATGCGAATCCGGCCCCTGGTTATTTGTGGCCTCCGCCTAGTTGTTCTGCCGGAGCTGGCGCAGCACGTACTGCAGGATCCCGCCGTGCTGGTAGTACAACACTTCCTGCGGCGTGTCGATGCGTACGGTGGCGTCGAACTCATGCACCGAGCCATCCGCCTTCCTGGCAATCACCTTCACGGTCTTTCCGGGTGCAAAATTCTCCAGAACATCGGTTAGTCCCACAACGTCATACACTTCCTCGCCGGTCAGGACGTTGGTTTCGGCGCTCTCCTCCTGGAGGAACTGTAGCGGCAGGATGCCCATGCCTACCAGGTTCGAGCGGTGAATGCGCTCGAAGCTCTCGGCCAGCGCCACGCGCACGCCTAGAAGGCGCGGGCCTTTCGCCGCCCAGTCGCGCGACGAACCGGAGCCGTACTCCTTGCCCGCCAGCACCATCAGCGGAGTTCCCGCTGCGCGGTACTTCACCGACGCATCATAAATGGACATCTCCTCGCCGTCGGGCAGGTGCCGCGTGTACGCGCCTTCGCGCTCCGGCGTGAGCTTGTTGCGCAGGCGCACGTTCGCGAACGTCCCACGCATCATGACTTCATGATTGCCGCGGCGCGATCCGTAGGAATTAAAGTCGCCCACCGAAACTCCGTGCGCGATCAGGTACTGTCCTGCCGGACTGTTGGGCTTGATCGAGCCTGCGGGCGAGATGTGGTCGGTCGTCACGCTGTTGCCGAGGTAGCACAGCACCCGCGCTCCGGATATGTCTCCCACCGGCGCCGGCGTCTTCGGCATGTTCTCGAAGTACGGAGGGTTCTTCACGTAGGTGGACTTGTCATCCCACGTGAACGTCTCGCCCTCGGGAACCTTCAGCCCCTGCCAGCGATCGTCGCCGCGGAACACGTCCTTATACGCCGTCTGGAACAAGTCGCCCGTGATGTATTCCGCGAGCACGTCCGCGACTTCCTTCGCGGTTGGCCAGATATCTTTCAGGAAGACCGGCTTGCCTTTGCCGTAGCCCAGCGGCTCGTTGTACACGTCAATGTCGATACGCCCGGCCAGCGCGAACGCCACCACCAGCGGCGGCGACATGAGGTAGTTGGCTCGCACCTCGGAGTTGATACGGCCCTCGAAATTGCGGTTGCCGCTCAACACCGACGCCACCACCAGGTCCTTGTCCGCGATCACGCTCGAAACTTCCGCCGGCAGCGGCCCCGAGTTGCCGATGCACGTGGTGCATCCGTAGCCGACGACGTGGAACTTCAGTTTCTCGAGGTAGGGCAGCAGTCCCGACCGCGTGAGGTATTCGGTCACCACCATCGATCCCGGCGCGAGCGAGGTCTTCACCCAGTTTGGGATCGTCAGGCCCTTCTCGGTGGCCTTCTTCGCCAACAGTCCGGCAGCCACCAGAACCGACGGATTCGACGTGTTGGTGCAACTCGTGATGGCCGCGATCACTACGCTACCGTGACTCAAAGCTTCTTCGAGTGCGACTTCGGTCACGACTCCGGCCTCGTGAACTGCTTCGGGTCCCGCAGGATTACCGCCTTCTCCCTCCCAACGCGCGCCCTGCTTCGGAGGAACGCTCTGTCCCGGCTTCAGCAAGCTGGGCAACGCCTGCTCGAACGAAGCAGCTGACGCCGACAGCAGCACCCGGTCCTGCGGACGCTTCGGCCCCGCGATGCAAGGCTCGATGCTCGCGAGATCGAGATCGAGCACGTCGGTGTACTCAGCCTCCGGAGTATCGACGTTGTGGAACAGCCCCTGCTCTTTGTAGTACGCCTCGACAATCTTGATGTGCTCCTCGGTGCGGCCACTGAGACGCAGGTAGCGCAGCGTCTCGTCGTCCACCGGAAAGATGCCGCAAGTCGCGCCGTACTCCGGAGCCATGTTGCTGATTGTCGCGCGATCGGCCAGTGGCAGCGCATGCAACCCCGGCCCGAAGAACTCGACGAACTTGCCCACCACGCCTTTCTTGCGCAGCATCTCGGTGACGGTCAGCACCAGGTCGGTCGCGGTCGATCCTTCGCGCAACTGGTTCTTCAGCCGCACGCCAACAACCTGCGGGATCAGCATCGATACCGGCTGTCCCAGCATGGCGGCTTCGGCCTCGATTCCGCCCACGCCCCATCCCAACACACCGACGCCGTTGATCATCGTGGTGTGCGAGTCGGTGCCCACCAGCGTGTCGGGATACGCCATCGGCAATCCCGTCTCGCCGTTCGCTCCCACGAACACGACGCGCGCCAGGTACTCCAGGTTGATCTGGTGCACGATGCCGGTATCCGGCGGTACGATCGCGAAATTCTTGAACGCGGTCTGTCCCCAGCGCAGAAAGGCATAGCGCTCTTTGTTGCGCGAGAACTCCAACTCCGCGTTGAGCTGGAACGCCTGTGGCGTGCCGAACTCGTCGACCTGCACCGAGTGGTCAATAACCAACTCCGCCGGCTGCAGCGGATTGATCAACCCGGGATTGCCACCCAGCGCCTTCATGGCATCGCGCATGGCCGCCAGGTCGACCACTGCGGGCACGCCCGTGAAATCCTGCAGCAGCACGCGGCTGGGCATGAACGCGATCTCCTGCGACGGCACGCTCTTGCCGTTCCATGCAGCGAGAGCGCGCACGTCATCGGCCTTCACCGACTTGCCGTCTTCCCGCCGCAGCAGGTTCTCCAGCAGGATGCGCAGCGAGTACGGCAGATGCCCGATCGAGCAGCCGTGTTTCTCCACGGCATCGAGGCGGTAGATTTCAAATTCCTTGGAGCCTACACGGAGGGTGGAGCGACTGCCGAAGCTGTTCATGGATGAGTCCCTTCTATTTCGTGGCGGAGTAATTGAATGCAGGTTGGCGCAGCGCCAAACTCACTATCTTAAAACGCGGGGACGCGCGGTGGATAGGGGGTAGCTCCGAGGATGTAGCTCCGATGATCTGGGACCGATCGCACCAGCAGGCAAACCGCTGCCGCCAAGCCCAGCCGCCCTCGATAGCGAAACAGTTGTACAATCCCTCAACCATTGCAATGCCGGCAATGTCATTTTGAACAATCTGCCGGCGGAAGGCCTGTGACCCTCATGAAGATTGCCAAGTCGCCAGACACGGTTTCCCCCGTGTCGCCTGCAGAACAAATAGTGGTGATGGGGCTCAGCCCTGAAATAGCTGCCGCGGCGCGCAAATATATGGCGGAGAATTTGGCCAAAATTCAGCCCAGCAAGCCACGCGACGCCGCGCCCGTGAAGTCGCAGTTTACCTTTGGAGCGCCCGTCTCTGTCAGCTCATCGTCAGAGCTTATTCCCATCTTTGACGCCAATGAGGCAGCCGATCACATCTCCGCTGCGGTGGACGCCTTGCAAGCTCCCACCATGACCTTTGAACAGATGAAAACGCTGGCCGACAACTCGGCTGCCTTCGCGGAACAGTTGATGCCCGAGCCTCCCACAGGCGCCGGTGTCGCCTTCCATATCATCGGAGTTCTGCGCACCGCACCTGGCGTTGTAACTGCATTCAAGAAGACCGGCCCGACGAGAAGGACCGGCATAGCTGGGTCACTCATTAAGTTTCTCGCGTCGTTTGGCGTTCTTCTCACCGATATCCCCGGACTGGAACACGGCAAGCC
>DATBZX010000348.1:0-23374 GCA_036512955.1 Terriglobales bacterium | reverse complement strand
GCCTTCTCAAGGTTGGCGGCATACCCGCAACTGGAGCAGCTCGCCACCAGGTCTTCGCCCGCATCGGTGTACACCATGAACTCCTGCGAGCCCGATCCGCCCATTGCACCCGAGTCAGCATGGACCACCACAAACTTCAATCCACAACGTTCGAAGATGCGGCAATAGGCGTCGTGATGCTTCTGGTAGCTGACATCCAGTCCGGCCGCATCAATGTCGAACGAGTACGAATCCTTCATGGTGAACTGCCGTACTCGCAGCAGCCCCGACTTGGGACGCGGCTCATCGCGGAACTTCTGCTGGATCTGGTACCAGATCTGCGGCAACTGCTTGTAGCTGCGCAGCTCCTTGCGTGCAATCTCAGTCATCACCTCTTCTTCGGTCATGCCCAGGCAGAGGTCGCGTCCGCTGCGGTCCTTCAGGCGAAACATGTTGTCGCCCATCGCCGACCAGCGCCCGCTGGCCTCCCAGATTTCCCGCGGATGCAGCGCCGGCAGATAAAACTCCTGCCCGATGCGGTCCATCTCCTCGCGCACCACCTGTGTGATCTTCAACATGGAGCGGTGTCCGAGGAACAGGAACGAATAAATCCCAGCCGCGAGCTGCCGGATGTATCCGGAGCGGACCAGGAACTTGTGGCTGGCGACCTCGGCGTCCGCCGGGGCCTCACGAAGGGTAGGAATAAAGAGCTTGGACCAACGATGCATGGTTGTCTTTTCTAGATGCTTCCGTTTGGATTTGGAGAATCCTATATTCTACCGGATTCGCACAGGCCTACCACGCCGGGGCTCCGTTCTAGCGCGCCAGCGCGGTAGGGCGGGGTATTGCATCCCGCCCGCCCTACGTTGCATCATCACACTCAACACCGAGGACTCACGATGTACCACTACGACCCTGCCACCGCTCTCGAAGAATTGAACGACGACGCTGTGCTGCCCAACCCCGTGCACCTGCGCGACATGATGCTGCGCGCCCATCTCGATGCCGACCATTCCCTGGAATACAATCGCCTCTTCGTTGACTACCAGAAGCGCTTCGGCGAACTGCAGAAGGTTGGTCGCCAATTGCTCGAAGCCCTGGGCGCCGTCAAGAAATAGAACTTTCCGCGTTGCGCCGGTGTCTAAAGGAGAAACCGATGAGACTGATTATTCTCGCAGCCCTGATCGCCATGTTCGCAACCGCTTCCTTCGCCGCTGAGGGCAAGCCTGTCACCTACAAGAGCGGCACCGAAACCGTGAACGCGATTCTTTATACGCCGCAAGGCAAGGGCCCGTTTCCCGCGCTGGTTGTGATCCACGAATGGTGGGGACTGAACGACTGGGTGAAAGAAGAAGCCTCTAAGCTGGCCGACCAGGGATACGTCGCTCTCGCTATCGACCTCTATCGCGGCAAGGTGGCTGCCACGCCGGAAGAAGCCCACGAGATCATGCGCGGAGTGCCCGACGATCGCGCCAATCGCGACCTGTTGGCGGCGACCACCTACCTGGGTTCGCAGACCAGCGTCGATCCCATGCGCATCGGTTCCATCGGATGGTGCATGGGTGGCGGCTATTCTCTTAACCTCGCGGTTGCCGATCCGAAGCTTAAAGTTGCCGTCATCAACTATGGTCATCTCGCTTCCGATGACGCGACGCTGAAAAAGATCAACGCCGACATACTCGGCATTTTCGGCGGCCAGGACAAAGGCATCCCGCCCGCCGACGTGAGGAAGTTCGAATCGCAAATGAAAACGCTGGGCAAGACTGCCGACATTCACATCTTCCCCGACGCCGGACACGCCTTCGAGAACCCCAACAACAAAATGGGCTACCGCGCCGATGACGCTGCCCAAGCCTGGAAGCTGACCACCGATTTCCTGGCTAAGTACCTGAAGAAATAGATCGACTGAGATTGCAATGTTACGAAACAAAAGGCGTGTACTTTGGATGCTCATCTGGCTGGTGGTCGCTTCTGCCCTGTGGGCCCTCGATATCGAGATCACCTATGAGCACAACCTGCGCCAGGGCATCCCGGCGGATTATCTATTGCACCGCCAACGCATCGTTTACACTTGGCGAACTTAAACAAAGTCCCGTCACGCCATGGGTTCGTATCGCTTGAGACAACCTCGCACGGCCCTCCCAACGTCATCGTCATCCATCCGGAAGACGCCGGGCGCTGTGCCAAAATCGGGCCTCGACCGCTGGATCTGCGCTCTGTTGCTGCTCACCGTCTTTTCGGTATATGGCCAGGTAAGGGCCCATGACTTCCTCAGCTACGACGACCCGATCTACGTATCCGAAAATCCTCAGGTGCGCAGTGGATTGACCTGGGACGGCTTAGTTTGGGCCTTTACCACGTTTCACGACGCGAACTGGTTTCCCCTGACCTGGCTTTCGCACATGCTGGACTACGAACTCTTCGGCCTGAACGCCGGCTGGCATCACGTAACCAATGTCTGCATCCATGCGGTTAGTACGCTGCTCTTGTTTGTTGTGCTCCTGCGTATCACGGGTGCGCGCTGGCGGAGCGCATTGGTAGCGCTCGTATTCGCGGTCCACCCCCTGCATGTTGAGAGCGTCGCCTGGATAGCCGAGCGTAAAGACGTATTGAGCACGCTCTTTTGGATGCTGACTCTCTGGGCCTACGCTGGATATACCGCGCGGCCTGGCCGGGCACGATATACCTTGGCTGTCCTCGTGTTTTGTCTCGGCCTGATGGCCAAGCCTATGCTGGTGACATTGCCGGTTGTGCTCCTCCTGCTGGATTATTGGCCCTTGGGTCGTGGCTTTCGGATCTTCGAAAAGGTGCCCTTCTTTGTTGCCTCCATCGGGGCGTCGGCCGTCACCTACATTGCCCATCAGAGGGGTGGAGCGGTCGCAACCTTCGAGTTGATTCCCTTTGCCACACGGTTTGAGAACGCACTCATCACTTACGTTGTCTATCTCCTCAAAACGCTTTGGCCGACACACCTTGCCGTGTTCTATCCCTACCCCTTAAGGTCGCTCGTCGTGCCAGCCATTTTCGCAGGCATCTTACTGGCCGCCATCACCGTACTGGTGATGCGCATGCCCTCTCAACGGCCATACCTGTTCGTTGGATGGTTCTGGTACGTTGTGACTCTCTTGCCGGTAATCGGATTGATTCAGACCGGCGCACAAGCGCGGGCTGACCGCTACACCTATATTCCGATGATCGGTCTGTCGATTGCGCTGGTCTGGGGAATCTCGGAGGCGCTTGAGCCCTGGCCGCGACTCCGGGTTGCGTTGGCGGCCGCAGTAGCCGCGGCATGCTTGACGCTCACATGGCTACAAGTCCAGTACTGGCAAGACGACCTTTCGCTCTACCAGCATGCCATCGACGTTGTACCGGAAAATTACCTGGCACGCTTCAATCTGGCGTCGGCTTTGGAGGCTCGCGGTCGGAGCGATGAAGCGGTTGAGCAACTCCGCGAGGCGGTTCGCATTCGGCCATACTATGTCCCTGCGCGTGCCGAACTGGGCCAACTCCTGGCCAGCCAGGGACATCTCAATGAGGCCCTTCGCGAGTTGCAGATTGCGGTAAATCAGAGACCGGGTGACGCCGTCGCTCACTTCCGGATGGGGTCTGTGTTGGGCACTCTCGGACGCGCCGACGATGCCGCGGCCGAGTTCTCGCAGGCGGTTCGGCTGCAGCCCGAAAATGCCGATGCGCACTTCAACCTCGGAATCGCTCTTGCGCAAGAAGACAAAGTGCAGGAGGCCGCGCGCGAGTTTCGTGCGACCATACGTTTGCGGCCAGACGACGCGGACGCGCATTTCAACCTGGGAATCGCGCTAGCCAGGTTGGGTCAGATCGATGAGTCGATCGCCCAGTTCTCGGAAGCGCTACGAATCAAGCCCGGTTTCGTCGAAGCTCGCCAGGCCCTCGAACATGCCATGAGTCTCGCCCGACCCCCAGTCGCGCAATAGCCAACAAGTGCGTTCAAACCCGCTCGACCACCATCGCGATCCCCTGTCCCACCCCGATACACATGCTGCACAGCGCGTATCGTCCTTTGCTTCGCAGCAACTGATACACCGCCGTCGTAATCAAACGTCCGCCACTCGCTCCCAGCGGATGCCCTATCGCAATCGCGCCTCCATTGGGATTGACCTTGGGCGAATCGTCGGGTAGGCCCAACTCCCGCAACACGGCCAGCGACTGCGACGCGAAGGCCTCGTTCAACTCGATCACATCCATGTCGCCGATCGACAGTCCCGCCCGCTGCAACGCCTTGCGCGACGCCGTCACCGGTCCGATGCCCATGATGCGCGGCGCGACCCCCGCTGCCGCCGATGCCACCACGCGAGCTCTCGGCGTCAGCCCATATTTCTTCACGGCTGCGTCGGATGCCAGCAGCAACACGCACGCGCCGTCGTTGATCCCCGACGCGTTTCCTGCCGTGATCGTTCCGCTCGGCTTCACGATCGGCTTGAGGGCGGCCAGCGCCTCCATCGTCGTCTCCGAACGCGGATGCTCGTCCTTATCCACTACCAGAGCCGCACCTTTGCGCTGAGGAATCGTCACCGGCCAAATTTCCTCCGCCATCGCGCCACTCTGGATGGCCGCTGCCGCCCGCTGCTGGCTGCGATATGCAAACGCATCCTGGTCGGCGCGCGAAATGTGAAACTCCTCCGCCACGTTCTCGCCCGTTTCTGCCATCGAATCCACGCCGCAGCGTTCCTTCATTGCCGGATTGACGAACCGCCAGCCCAGCGTTGTGTCTTCCAGCTTGGCTGTCCGCGAAAACGCCGCATCCGCCTTGCCCATAACGTAGGGCGCGCGCGACATGCTCTCCACTCCGCCCGCAATCACCAGTTCGGCCTCGCCGCTCTTGATCGCCCGTGCCGAAATGGCCACCGCGTCCATGCTCGAACCGCACAATCGGTTGACCGTTGTGCCCGGAACCTCCTGCGGCAGTCCCGCCAGCAGCAGCGCCATGCGCGCGACATTGCGATTGTCTTCGCCCGACTGGTTGGCACAGCCGAAGATGACGTCGTCCACCGCCGCCCAGTTCACCGCCGGGTTGCGCTCCATCAGCGCCTTGATCGGAATCGCCGCCAGGTCGTCAGTTCGAATGGAAGACAGCGCGCCGCCATAGCGGCCGAAGGGAGTGCGAAGAGCATCGCAAATGAAAGCATCAGGCATAAGTGTCCCGCCATAGGATTTCGAATCGAGCGCCGCAAACTGCACCTGCTGAGCGCCCGGAACCGATCATCATAACTTGAACGACCTCTGTGTCCTGGTCCGCACCCGCTATTGGGTTGACGTAATTTGGCGATTTTATTTTTTTGCGCCTTCCTTTGTTTTCATCGACTTGGGCGGAAATTGTTCACATCTCATTCATTCTATTAGTAGTTACGGCTATCCATGTCTGCCGTAAGGAGTTAGGCGATGTTTTTTGCCTCCTCCGCTGGAATTTCGGTGCCCGCGACAGCGGCTGTGGGTGGTTTTTTCCCTGTGGGCGCAGCGACGGGCGGTGCCTCGGGGCTGGCTTTCGCTGCGGCCAGCTTTTCAGCAACCATCCTTTCGGCGGCGATTCGCAGATTGTGCTGGAGTGCCATTTGAGCGAAGCGCTTGCGGTCGGTGCGCAACTGGCGACGGTGGCGGTTGCGCTCCAATTGGCTGCCGCGTAGGGCGGCGGTATCTGAACCGTGGGCCTCGCTAATTTCGAGGATCTCGACCATCTCGGGAGTTACAGGGAAGTCGGCGCGAATGGTGTGCTCAGGGCAGCCGGGGCCGTCTTTACAGTAGGCGACGGTAGGCATGTGGGAGGAAAGAGAGTTGACGGGGTTTCCCACCCTGTCGCCAAAGAGCGGCGACAAGGGTGGGGCACCCACATCACTGGCGATGACGCTCTCGGGGAAGGCGATTTCCGGTGGGCGGTTGAGATCGAGATCGTTGGGCAGGCCGAACTCGGCGGCGAGGTCGACGGCGGGAGCGGGCTGGTCGGAGTGGTAAGGGCTCGCGGGCCACTTGTCGGACTTGAGCAAATTGCGGGAAGCGATATTCAGCACGCGAATGAGGCGGTCGGCGCGCTTGAGTTCAATCATGTCGGCGGCGAGGGCCTCGGAGAGTTGGGTGAGCGCCGATTGCACCGCGAACATGGATTCGAGCGGCGGGAGTATCAAGTCGAAGCGCTCGCCGCGGGCGCGGTACTGGGCCATGAGCATGAGCCGGGCACGGTGCCGGAGATGGTAGAGGCAAAGGTTACGGTCGGTGACGGCGGCGGAGTTGCAGATGCCGCCATCGTCGTGGATGTAGGTGCAAGTACGGTATTCCATGGCGCTCCTCAAGAAAGTTGTCAGTTGCCAATGGTCAGTTGTCAGAAAAAACAACTGCCCCGGGCACAGGTGTCCAACTTTGAGGGTACGGAGAAGTCAAGAGGGGAGGGAGAGATTTAGGAGGAGTTGGCCTTACGAAGGTAACCGGAATTTCCAGGAATGGGAAAGCGGTGGGCAGGTGTCGGTTGTCAGTGAACGCACAATTGCCGACGGCAGGTGATTGTGGACCACCCACTTCATTCATCGCGGACCGAATCTCGTCCCTTTGCAGCGGCGGGGCGACCGAGCTTAAATGCCTCGACTCCAATCGAGAGCGTTACGCTACCGAACGAGACGGTAAACCAAGTGAGAAAAGCCTGTGAGCGTTGAATGTGGAATAGCAATACACCAAACAGCATGACCCCGGCAGCGCTACTCGATACCGCCAACGCGACGCGCGTGACGGTCGAACTCCACACAGCCGAGACGAGAGCAAAAACGCGAGACGGTCTTCGCTCCCTACGATCAGTCTTCCGGGCATCAAGTACAGCAGGTCGAGCAATACGGGCAAACTCGATCAACAGCGATCGTTCATCATCGGGCTCCCGACTGCCAGTACAATATTGACGCAAGCGCTTGTCCTGCCTACAGGCGATCGCAAAAAAGAAATTGGACAGTACGTCGATGGCGTGTAGGAACGGTCGAAGGTCACGGCCACCGCCCACAGCCCTCCACAAAGCAGTTTCCATTTGTTGGGCTGTATGCACTATGGAGCGAGTGTCCGGGTCCAGCGCTTGTGGCTTAAACCACTGATACTCGGGCCGTCGAAACCACCGAGCTCTTAGTGGCGAGATAGCTGTGTACAACCCTGGGGAGACGGCCAGCAGCCGCAGACGCGTCTTCGAAGATATGGAAGGAGATTCAATGAACCCCGCCAATGCATGCTGCAACCGGGTCACGGTGAGTAGGTCGTCTCGCCAGTCCCTACGCCGGATATTTCGTCGCCAAAGGATTCTAAACGGAGCAATAAGAAACGCTGTTGCTGTTACCAAAATACAGACGAAATAGATCCAATAAATTATCACCAGTGCAGTGGCGCCGAATAACCCGCCTTGGCTTCGTTCGAGAATCCTTTCCAACTCATGCCCAGAAAACTGCTTCGGCCCGGTGTTAAGCAAATAGTCGGAACCCGCCTTGCTAATGCCGACCTCAGGTCCGGATTTAACGAGATACAGGAGTCCCCATGCCACGCCGAAACACAAGAAAGGAACGGCTACCGTCAGGAAAAGACTACGACGCCGACGGGTATTCAGGACCCGAACATATTCGTCTCTCGTGATGGCCATCCTCGGACCTCACTGCGATAGCCGGTTGGCTCTGCACAAAAACTGTTGTGTCTGGTAATACCCCCAGCAACTCTGCAGGCTCCGTTGTGGTTAGAGCATGATTATATGACCTGGGCGTTCTTCGCGCACTGGCGGGTGGCCACAACTGCCTTCAGTTGGCGGGTGTGGGATTCAGAGACTAGCTTCTGCTTTGCCATGATTCGATAGCCACGCCGCAGTCGTCGCCGCTGGCGTAGTGACGGAGCTGATCCTCAAGCTTCGCTGGAACGGGCACTCTCAAGGTTCTTTTGGTGAAGTCGATGGGATACCTGAATCACCCCCTCGAGAAGTCTGTGTTAAGCTGATTCACCCATTATGCGCCACATCGTTTGGATACTTCTCGCGACATGCGTGTCTCTTGTAGCCGAACCTCACTACATTAACGGCGGACCGCACGCAAACAGGGACACCGTAATCATTTTTATTCACGGCTATACGGAATCCAGTAAAGCTTGGGGTGACCTCCCGAACCGTATCGCAACCGATCCGCAAATCGAATCATTTGCGGATGTGTTCATGTTTGATTATCCGAGGAGAAGACAGGTGCCTCAAATCGCCCAAGTGGATCTCGAATCGCAAGTTCATCGGCGGACGATTGGAGACGGGAAACGGAACATCGTTTTCGTTTGCCACAGCTTGGGAGGCGTGATCGCGTGGCAAACGATCTGGTACATGCAAGGGGACCAGACGACCTCCCGTCCGTTCAAAATGGTGTTTACCTATGGAACGCCCTACAAAGGATCGGATGTTTTGGTCGAGTATCTCAGGCCATGGGTAGATTCTCAGATTCTCGCAGCCGAGGTAGCCGAGAGAAATCCATACCTTACCGCCCTGCTCGACAAATGGAAGTCCTCAAGTTGGATGAAGGGCATTGACGCGTATTGTGCGTACGAGGGCAAGAAACTGCCAGTAAAGGAGTTTGGAAGTCTAATCAACGTTCAAGTTGTCAGTGAGGACAGCGCGACCGCGATCTGCAACCAGCCTCACATAAAAATCGATGCTGATCATAATCAGATGATTCAGGTACCGGACGCATTCATCCAGCTGAAGCGGGCGCTACTTGAGTCAGAAACCAAGTGGGCACCTGTTTCAACAAAATAAACTCAGGGGCGCTCCCCCGTTTAAGTGAAGCTTGAGCGGATGTGTTCGTCTCTCCGGGGCACTCGCGGGCGGCCCACAACGCCTTCAGTCGCCGAGTGTGGGATTCAGAGTGTGGCTTCTGCTTCGCCATGATTCGATAGCCACGCCGCAGTCGTCGCCGCTCGCGTAGTTACGGTAGCTGCTCCAAGCCCAATCTTCCGGTCGCTCAACCAATCCACGCTTCACCGGCTTTCACCCCAACCAGCGCAACATCGGCGCTCGTCGGGGACCCCGACGATTGCGATGGAGGTACTTCCATTCCTCGACGAACTCCTTATGTTCCCCTCGTTCCAGCCGTAGTAACGTTTTTGCCAGAAGGGGCCCAGTGAACCGTGCGCCGCAGGCGAGTGGGCGTGTGCCGTCCCCGGGGGACTCACGTATTATTTCGACCCTACCCAGCACTCCGCCTACGGCTCCGTGCTGGGCTATCATGTTCCCGCCCCTTCGGGGCTGAGTAACACGCGGGTTGTACCACCATCGCCACCCAAACCGTAGTTCTCACAAAGACCCTGAAGCATTGGGCTTTGATATGTTTTTCCTGCCGGACGGGGGTGTTGCGGGTGTTAGCATCGCTGTGAACCCACGTTACGAGTCGCAATTGGGTTAGCACAACCTGGGTTCCTGATCCGCCGCGTCCCCTCACGACATCAGCCGCTCCACCTCTTTGTTCTTCACCTTGCTATATAGCGAACTCCGCGAGATGCCCAGCCGCTCCGCCGCGCGATCGATCGAACCACTTTCCTCCGCTAGCACGAGCGCGATGTATTGCAACTCCAGTTGCCGCATCGTAAGGCTCGTGTCCACTGTCGTCGCGGAGTTCACTGGAGCGTTACTTGACCACTGCAGCTCCAGGTCTTTCGCTGTGAGCGGATTGCGTTCCGCGAGCTGCGCGGCGCGCTCCAGTACGTTCCGCATCTCCCGAATGTTTCCTGGCCATCGGTAATGCGTGAGCATCGTCATCGCCTCGTCGTCTAATTCGATCGTGTCGCGCCCTCGTTCCAGTGCGATGCGCCTCAAAATGTCTTGTGCCAGCAGCGGAATGTCCTCCGGCCTATCGCGCAATGGCGGCAGCCTGATTGGAATGATGGTGATGCGGAAATACAGGTCTTCGCGAAAGCGCTTTTCCTGCACCAACTCTTTCAGGTCGCGGTGTGTGGCCGAAATCAGCCGGATGTCCACCGTCCGGTCGTTCACGTCGCCGAGTCGGCGAAATTGCCGAGTCTCCAGCACTTTGAGCAGCTTCGGTTGCACCGTCAGGTCGATGTCGCCTATCTCGTCGAGAAACACCGTTCCCCGGTCCGCTACTTCCAGCAATCCCAGCTTGGAGTTCACTGCGCCAGTGAACGCTCCCCGCTCGTGCCCGAACAACTCAGTCTCGAGAAACTCGCGCTCCAGCCCCGCGCAGTTCAGGTCCATGAACACCTCTTCCGCGCGCGGACTATTCTCGTGGATCCACTTCGCTAATGCTCCTTTTCCCGAGCCCGTTTCACCCTGAATGAGAATGGGACTCTCGCTGCTCACCAACCGCCGCGCCAACTCCTGCAACTTGCGGATGGCCTCGCTCTTTCCCAGGAAAGGGTCTAGACGCTCACGTTTCGCCTTCGACAGGTTGATCAGAGAATGTTGCCGGTAGCGCTTGTTTTCCAACGCCCGTTGTAGCAATGTGTGCAGGGCCGCCAACTCGACCGGCTTGGTAAGAAACTGTTCCGCACCCTGCTTGATCGCCCGCACTGCCAACTCGATCGATCCCTGTCCCGTCAGCACAATCACGGGGAGGTCCGGATCGACGCTCTTGATGTGCTGCAGTACCTCCAGCCCGTCGCCATCGGGCAGCGAAAAATCGACAATCGCCGCATCCGGACTGGCGATGCGGAACTTCTCGTGCGCTTTCTGGACGCTCTCCGCCTCAGTTACCTGCATTCCCTGAGACTCCAGGAAATCACGGATGGCGAAGCGGATCACGGGATCGTCATCGACCAGCAGGATCCTATTTCGCGCCATCGTCGCCACCACTCAGTCGATTTCGAAACTGGAATACTGTCTCATCGGGAATGGGAAGAAACAGGGTCACCCGCGCTCCTCCAGACGCCCCGTTCGACAGCCGGATCGTTCCCCCACAATCTTCGACCATCTTCTTTGCAATCGTTAGTCCCAGCCCGGTCCCTCCCGGACGCAATGTGAAGAAGGGGGCAAACAGCTTTTCCATGTGCTCCGGAGGGAATCCCGGCCCCTGATCGATCACGTCGCACCGCAAAAACTTTCGTTCACCGCTTTTGACTTGATGCAGCCGCAGTTGCACTATTCCTGCTGGCGGAGAGTGCTGGATGGCGTTTTCCACCACGTTCTCCAGTGCCCGCACCAGCCGCGCCGGATTGGCCGCGACCTCCGCGCCATCCTCCACGTCCAATTCGAAGGTGACTCCCATTTTGGCCGCGAGGCTCTGGCATCCGCTAACGGACCGTCGCAGCACAGCCGACATCGACACTCTTTCGGATTCGCCGGTTGTCGGATTCGCGTGGTCCAGCAGGTCGCGCATCAGGGTTTGCACCCGCGCGATTCCCGATCTCAGGTTGCCAATGTACTCGTCCTCAGACGCGTCTTTCTGGATTCGGGCCTCAAACGCATCCAGCGTGGCTGACAATCCGAAGATGGCATTCTTCGCCTGGTGCGCCGCTCCTGCCAGCAACGCTCCCGTCGCCGCCATCACCTCGCGCTCCTGTAATCGTTGCCGAGTGGTGACGGCTTCAGTGATGTCGCGAATAACCAAAATCAGCCGTCTCGGCAGCACGCCCAGGTACGTAGGGAGCAGGAAGGCGACGGCTTTGGATTCCAGCTGACGTGCCACCACGAACTCATGCCGCGCCTTGGTGTAGGCCGCCAACCAGCGCCGTTGCGTTCCTGCTCCCGTCGCGTTTCCAGGAGAACCCTCAGACAAGTATGGCTCCGCCATTCCCAGTCCCATTTCTCTGGTTCCGGACTGCCAAACTGCGCTTCCGGCGGACCGTTCGTCGGTCCACCGCAGTCGGCACCTGCAGTTCCGGACCATTGCTTTTTCGGTGTCATCATTCCCACAGCACGACGACTGCCAAACGACACATCGCTCTGCTAGCTCCGTGGGTGCTTCACTTACGCTGTGTTTCCAGGATGGCAACCGTCAGCACGCCATCCAATTTCTAGAAAGTGAACGGGAATTTGTCCAGAATCTGGACACGCGCCCTTCCAATTCGGCCCCTACTCCTTCTCCTCCCCAACGCTCTCCCATTTGTGATACAACTCTGCTGATATGAACCGTTCAATGACCCGCTCGCTACTCTTCGCCGCTACCCTCGGCACACTCAGCCTCACCGGCTTCGCTCAGTCCAGTAAGTCCGACAAACCCGTCAAGAAACAGGCCGTCGAGCTGAAAGACGCCAAGGGCAACAGCGTCGGCACAGCCACCATCAAATCGTCCGGCAAGGGTGTTGAAGTCAAGCTCGACGTCAAGGGCCTGCCTCCGGGCGAACATGCGCTGCACTTCCATCAGAATGCCAAGTGCGAAGCGCCGGACTTCAAGTCCGCCGGCCCCCACTTCAATCCTGAGAACAAGGAACACGGCACGCTCAATCCCAAGGGCCATCACGCCGGAGACATGGCCAACTTCACGGTGAAGCCCAACGGTACTTCGAAGGCTACGGTCAAGGATGCCGACGTTGTCCTGGGAACCGGCAGCGAAGCCAACTCCTTGTTCGCGAACGGAGGCACGGCGCTCATGATTCACGCCAAGGCTGACGACATGAAGACCGATCCCGCCGGCAACGCTGGCGACCGCATCGCCTGCGGCGTTATCACCAAGTAGCCTCGGGCGCCGGATTCACTTCACGAGGACGCCACAGGCCTGGGTCTCGGCCGGCGAAGGTAGATCCATGCGAGTTTTGGTAACCGGCGGAGCGGGCTATATTGGTAGTGTCGTGGCCGACCATCTACTTCGCGCCGGACACGCCGTCACCGTCCTCGACAATCTGGTCATGGGATGGCGCGAAGCCGTGCCTGCAGAGGCGGAATTCGCCCAGGGCGACACTGGCGACGAAGCCGCGCTGGACCAACTCTTCAGCAGTCACGCTTTCGATGCGGTTATGCACTTCGCCGCGCTCATCGAGGCGGGGGAATCGGTAAAGCATCCCGAGCAGTATTTCGAGAACAATTCCGCCCGTACGCTGACGCTCTTGCGAGTGATGCTGAAACACAATATCTTGCGTTTTGTGTTCTCGTCGACGGCCGCGGTATACGGCGAGCCGCAGAGCGTTCCCATCGTCGAAGAGCATCCCCTGTTTCCCACCAATCCTTACGGCGAGTCCAAGCTGATTGTTGAACGCATGCTGGGTTGGTTTCAACGCGCGCATGGACTGCGTTACGCCTGTCTGCGCTACTTCAACGCCGCCGGGGCGGCGCCAGGGCGCGGCGAAGCCCACCGCAGTGAGAGCCACCTTATCCCGATCATCCTGCAAGTGCCGCTCGGGCAGCGAGACGCCCTAACCATTTTTGGCGCCGACTATCCCACGCCGGACGGAACCTGCGTCCGTGATTTCATTCATGTGGACGACCTGGCCACTGCGCACCTGCTGGCGTTGCATGGTTTGGAAGCTCATGAAACGTTGATCTGCAATCTGGGCAGCGGCACCGGATTCAGCGTGCGCCAGATCGTCGAGATCGCCCGCAAGGTGACCGGACACGCCATTCCCGTCATCGAGCGTCCCCGCCGGGCGGGAGATCCTGCCGTGCTGGTCGCCAGTTCCGAAAAGGCCCGCAGCTTGCTGGGATGGAGTCCTCAATACTCAGACGTCGAAAGCATCATCGCCAGCGCCTGGCAGTGGCACAGGACGCATCCGCGCGGATATTGCAGCGATTAATTTCACCACAGAGACACAGAGGCACGGAGGATTCGCTGATCTTTTAGTTTGTAGCCCCGTACGAAGATTGTGGGTGCCCCAGGTTGGCGTCGTGCTTTTCGACGCTAACCTGGGTATCCTCCCGCTTGGAACAGGCCTCACCGTACATTTACACTTCAGTTCATGAAACCAGCACTTCTCTTTGTTGTTCTCTTCTGTCTGCCCGCGATCGCCGTCGCCCAATCCGGCAACGGTGCCGAGTTGCGCAACTCCGGAACCGACTTCGTGCGCATCTGCGGGCCCACTGCGATGGGACGGTCCGATCAAAACACCGGTGCGTGCAACGTGTGGCTCGCCGGAGTTATGGACGGCCTGCAAGCCTACAACGCCAACATGAAGGTGTTGCCGTTGTTCGACGCGCCCAGCATCACCGTGGGACAGGTGTCGAAGCTGGTGGCCAACTACGTCACCAGCCATCCGCAGCAGGCGCAGTTGCCGACCGCTGCTCTGGTTCTGGGGGCGTTGGTGGAGGCCTATCCGCGCAAATAAACGGCTGCACCGAAGCCGTGAAACGCGGATTCCCGATATGGGAAACATGGAGGCTTTTGGGTACCCCTCCCGACGACTCCCCGGAGAGGACCCACCGCAGAGTGATTCAGCGTGATGCCCAGGGTTTTGTTCTCAGCCTCCTCTGCCAATCACGCGGTGTCACACACACCGGAGAAGATAGCTCTGTCCTTGACAACGCCTTCGCTCTTATCGAGGGCCATCAGTCCCAACAGAGTTCTCGGATGCTGTCTTTAGGGGTGAATCTTGCGCCGGAGGATCCCCACCATACCGATGATCCCGGCACCCATCAGCGTGAGGCTTCCGGGCTCAGGGGTATTCAGGACTTGGGAGTAATCAAAAGACAGGTCTTCAATCAACAGGCCGGAACTTCCGCCAGTTAGATCGATCGTTTGCACCAGCGCGCCGCTTGTAGTCCACTCGGAAATCGAGCCTGTCGAGCCCAGTTCAGGACTCGACGTGAAGAAGTGGGTGCCATCAAACGCGATCCCCGTGGTTTCGCCGGTGCCGGGGATCAAGGCCGCCGTGACGAGGTTGCCGTTGAGGTCGTACACATCATAGGGACCTTGGCCATCTCCACGGTTCTCGATCAGGTAGCCTTTCCCATTCTGCACAAAGTACTCTAGGCCATCACAGTTGGCCGTGCAGTTTGCCATCGTTATGGTCTTGAGCAGAACTCCGGTTGGCGTGTACAGGTAGCCCTGGTTCCCTCCGAGGTAGCTACTGAGCCAGAAGTTCGTACCGTCGTAGGCAATCGTTGACAAGGCAGCGGCGCCAGTTACCGAAAAGGCGACGCCTAAGTCCGTACTGGTCGACAAGTCATATTTGTAAACGTTGTTATCGGCAGCGTCGGTGTAGTACGCGATGTTGCCGACGACTACGATACCGCGTCCGTTAAATCCGCCAGCAAGATTGTTGTAGGTTGCAACAATGGCACCAGTCGTCTTGTCAATTTCGAGGAGGTATGGTTTCCCTCCATTCGCACTGTCGCCGTAGATGATGTTACTCGCAAGGGCCGACAAGCAGGTCAAGGCCACCAAGCAGCAAAGAGCAACTAGTTTTCGCATTCGAAATCCTTTCTACACATGTCAAAAAGGCGAAGCACCGTTGGTTTACCGAACCCGGCTCAGAACAGCTGAGCCGGTCACTCTTCCGGTGCGAACTGGCTTGCCGTTTAGTAACAGCGAGGGAAAGGCTCGCCGGGGCCGCCTTCAAGGCACGGAATCGCGCCCAAGTATGAGTAGATAGCCCTAAGCTGACGGTCGGTCATGAGTCGAAAGTCCGGCCACGGCATGATTTGCAGCTTGTTGCCATCGAAGGGAGGCGGCATGCAGTTGGGGGCATTGGTCGGACAGTTGGGGTGGGCGTGATCCATGTCCACACCGGTCCGAATAATCTGGATGAACTCCGCTAATGTGTGACCGCCCTCCGGCAATCCGGATTTGTCCGGAGTCAGGTTGCGGGAAATAATGTGCAATGGTGACTGCGGACCAGGAAATGGCCCAAAGTCTCTGCCGCCGCCCAGATAAGTCGCTGGATTGACCGTCGTGGTGCCATTAAATGGCGGTTGCCGCAGGTAGGGGTTGCCCGTGGGAAGGAACTGAGTGGCAGGACCATTGCTGTGGCAACCGTTGCAACCGGCACTCACGTTGACAATATAGCTGCCCAGTCCCACCATGTCTTTGTCCTTGCGGGCCATGTTCAGAGGAACCGGAGCTACCGCGAGACCGATCCGAATCATTTCTTTTTCGTCTTGCGATCCATTGTCTTGCGCCCCTGCGTACGGAGAGGCGATCAGCATTCCCGTCATCACCAAAGCAGCAAAGGCCGCCCCGGTTATGAGACTCTTCGAGAACACACGCGTGGACATTGTTGACACTTTGATGCGAATTGTTTTCATGTCTCTCCTCTTTCCGTCAATCTTCGATTCTGGTTAGGTAGTCCTGACTCAACGAGTGCTTGAGTCGAACGCGGGAAAGACAAGCAAAACGCGCCCCGCGACAGACATCCACCGGCGCCTACTGGTTACGGCCGGGATTTCGACGCTATCCCCGCCGAGAACAATCCCTGTTGGTCTTGGCCAAATGAGGCCAAATGAGAAAGGAAAGTGCTGCGTTGGACTGCTTCCTCGCCCCAGTGAACAGATTCAGTGTTGTGACTGTGGGGCGAGACCGCAGATTGGGCAATGGAACGGCGAGCACCTGTCGAGCACCTGTGGCTAACGCGATAAGTGATTGCGCTGCATGTGGTTGACGGACACGTTGGCGGACCGGGATCTCGTCACATCCTGATTGGAGTGGGGTCGGCTTGCCGCTGAGGTACTCTTGGCCCATACTCTTGAAACGCACAGCGTCCAGTGAACATGGAATTAATGCCTGACTACCAACCTCGCGTGGTTCGCTTCAGTGTCTTTGAGGTCGACTTGCGCGCAGGCGAACTGCGCCGCAATGGCGTGAAGGTGAAGCTCCAGAACCAACCTTTTCAAATCCTGTCGATGTTGCTGGAGCGTCCCGGAGAAGTCGTCACGCGAGAAGAGTTGCGCGCCCGACTATGGTCGGCAGACACTTTTGTGGACTTCGACAATGGCCTTAACTCTGCAATCCGGAGGTTACGGGAGGCGTTCGGCGACGCTGCTGAACACCCAACCTTTGTGGAAACGTTAGGACGTCGCGGCTACCGGTTTGTTTTTCCTGTCGAAGGGCACGATGGAGACGACAGTGGCAACGGAAACATCAACCTTGGTTTGGCGGTTGTTGTTCCAATTTCGACGAGTGCGTCGCCAGAGCCGGTTTCGTCGGCAACGTCTTCGGTTCCCCGGCGCTGGAAGCTGAAAGCGGCGATCGCCCTTGTGGGGCTGGCCGTGATTGCCGTCATGGCGTGGGCCTTGTGGCGGTATCCATCGAGTCGCGCGGAGGTCATTGAACGAAAGCTGACTGCGAATTCGGCAGAGAATAGTGTGACCAGCATGGCCGTCTCTGCGGACGGCAAGTACCTGGCCTATGCCGACAATACGGGTATATACCTGAAACTGCTTGGCACCGGCGAGACCCACCCCGTGCCCCTCCCCCCGGATTTCTCAGCCCGAGTGGATGATTGGTTTCCGGACGGCTCTCGCTTGCTTGTCACCCGAGCGCAACAACCCGGAAAGGCAAGTTTGTGGAGTATCTCGGTGTTCGGAGGCCCGCCCCGACAGCTGGTGGATGATGCATCGGGAGGTTCATTGTCCCCGGATGGATCCCACATCGCATTCCGCCGCGGTTCATTTACTTACGACGGCCTGTGGGGCCGGGAAGAGTGGGTCATGCGCTCCGACGGGACAGATCTGGTAAAGAGCGCCGCCGCCAAGTCCGATGACTCGCAGGTGGGAGCGCCTACGTGGTCTCCCGATGGCAAAAGAATCGCCTACGTCCGATCGATTTGGGCCTACAATGCCCGGACGAGTTCGGTTGAGGTGAATGAGTGGCAGAAAGGAAATTCGGAGAACCTTTTTCCCGATAGTCGCTTGAGTCCCGCACTGCATTGGCTAGCCGATGGCCGCCTCATCTACGCCTTCGGATCCCCCCAAAACCAGCAAGAGTCGAGCCTGTGGGTCGTATCGCTGCAAAATGCAGCAAAGATTTCCTCGCCGCCGAAACGTATCACGGGAGGACATGGCTGGATTTCGCTGGTTACTGCGACCGCCGATGGGAAGAAAGTGCTCTTCTTAAGGGGCAATTGGTTGCCCAGCATTTACGTTGGGACACTTACGGATAACGGCACACAACTAATCGCGAACCGACGACTGACGCTGGATGAAAATGAAAATATACCGGCGTCATGGACACCCGATAGCACGTCAGTTCTGTTTAGCTCGGATCGAAACGGCACGCGGGAGATATTCAAGCAGGCGATCGACAAGACCACAGCGGAAAGTCTGGTGACTAGCGCAGACCAGGTTTCGGGAGCCATGGTGACCCCCGACGGTTCGCAGATCCTTTATGTCTCCACCCCTAAATCCGCCGGCCACGAAATCCCTTCCTCCATTTTCGCCATTCCAATAGGCGGTGGAACGCCTCGTTTAATCCTGAAGGATGTTGGGATATTTAATGTGCAATGTGCCGGCCTGCCCAAAACCACCTGCCTGTACAGCGTGATCAAGGGAGATGCCTGGGAAACGTATCGGTTCGACATGAGGAGCGGCAAGATTGCAGCGGCGCCGCAAGTTGAGCCCTCGTGCAACTGGAGTCTTTCCCCCGATGGCTCGGAACGAGCCATCATCCTTTACGGTCCCGATCAGGACACGATCCACTTCCGATCCACCTCTACGGGCAAGACGCGTGATCTGGTTGTAAAAGGATGGAGCGGCTTGATCGGAATCAATTGGTTTCCCGACGGGAAGCGGCTCCTGGTGTCTTGGCACAACTTTGAACAGAACAGCGCCTTATTGAGTGTCTCGCTGGACGGCAGAGCTACTGTCTTGCTCAAGTCCAGCAATCCAGAGATCTGGCATGCAATCCCGTCACCGAACGGACGAATGCTGGCGATAGCTGAAGCCGGCGGGCCCAAGAACGTGTGGCAGATTGAGAATTTCTGAGACGGCGCAAGACCCGACCGAGACGCAGACTTGAATGGTGCACTCCAAACTTAGCCCAAAAATCGCTCGCGCTGTTCGGCGGTGGGCACCAGGCAGCTTGTCGCCGATGAAGACAATCGGCGGCGGTTGCGCGCGATGACGCGATAGCCCCAGTTGCGTAATCCGGCGGGACAAATCGATCCCAGCGCAGCCAGGAATGGCCAGGCTCCTCCGAGATACTTGGCCGCATTCAGCACGGCGCTGGATTCGATCGCGGCTTGTCCATCGGCAATCCACAGCAGCGATTCGACGGCTTCGAGGCGGTAGGTGCGTCGCAGATCCTTGCCCAGCGCCGAATCGCGCGGCACAAACATCAAATCGTGGCGGCGCTCGTGCCGCAGGATGAATTGCACCGCGCGGCTGCAGAATCCACAGGAGCCGTCGTACACCAGAAGCGGCGGAGCAATGGCGAGCAGGGGATCGGCGGGGAACTCGACCGCCGCGGGCTTCGCCTTGTGATGGATGTGCCGCAGCGGAACGGCGCCGCACAGAGAATAGGGCGGAAAATCCGTCTCGTTCCGTGGCGGTGTGTCTGCGGTAGCTCGCTTTCCATCCATGTCTGGCATTCCACGCATATAGATGAACCACGGAGGCACTGAGACACAGAGAAAATCAGATCTAAGAAATGCTCTGTGTCTCTGTGCCTCGGTGGTAGATGTTTAGCCCTTGTATCCCGCGCCGCGCAGGGCTTTGCCGAAGCGCGCCAGGAAGTCCTGCACGTGGTCTGAGGTTGCGAGCGGGCCCATCAAGCCGATGCGGAAAACCTTGCCCGCGAGCGGGCCGAAGCCTCCAGCGATCTCGATGCCATCGTCCTTGAGCAAGGTAGCGCGGACCTTGGCGTCGTCGACGCCTGCGGGCACCTGTGGCGTGTTCAGGTTCCAGATGCTGTACTGTTCCGGAACCAGCATCTCCAGTCCCATCGCGCCGATGCCTTTCACGAATTCGAGGTGCGCCTGGCGATGGCGCTCCCAGCGGTTCTCCAGGCCTTCTTCCTCGATCAGGCTCAGGCCCTCGTGCAACGCATAGAACAGCGTCGCAGAGGCGGTGTGATGATAGCGATGCGACACGAACAAATAGTCGCCAATGAGCTTGAGGTCAAAATACCAGGAGCGATTGGTCGACTTGCGTGCCTGTAGCCACTCGACAGCGCGCGGCGAGACTGTGATGGGCGATAGTCCGGGAGGACAGCTCAATCCTTTTTGTGTGCAACTGTAGGCGATGTCGATGCCGGTCTGGTCCACGTTGACGGGCATGGCGCCGAGCGAAGTCACGCAGTCGGCGATCACCAAGGCTCCCACTTCGTGTGCGGCCTTGCAGATAGCTTCGCCGCGCTGAAACACGCCGGTCGAGGTTTCGGCAGTCACGTACATCACAACCTTGGGCTTTTCGCGATGGATGAACTCGGCTGCCTCGGCATCGCCGAAGGACCCGCCCCAGTCCTTCTCGAAGCGCACCACGTCGGCTCCATTGCGCTTGGCCATCTCCGTCATGCGGTCGCAGAAGAAACCGTTGGCGAAGATGCCGACTTTCATGCCGGGCTCGACGAAGTTGCTGATGGCAGCTTCCATGCCGCCGCTGCCGGTGGCGGAGATAACAAAAGTCCATTCGTTGGTGGTGCCGAAGACGTGGCGCAGCATCCGCTGGTTGTTCTGGCTGATCTCAAAGAAGTAGGGATCGAGGTGGCCGACGATGGTTTGTGCCATCGCTTGGTACACCCGGGGATGCACCTGGGTGGGGCCGGGTCCAAACAATAGCCTTTTTGGGGGATGGATGGTGATTTCTTCACTTACAGTGGCGGAGTTTTGCTGAGTTATTGGCATGGGAACTCCCTTATAATGTCGATACAAGTATAGCTATAAGGTTGTGTTCCGGCACGGGCGAAGCATCCTGGCCCTGGTGACGAACGATTTGGGGCTCGCGAAAGTTTTCTCCCCACGTAATCGGGGTCGCGACTTTCATGTATCCGGTCGCGGCTCCGGACGCAACCCGTAAGTGCGCCTTTCGGGAGTTGGGAATGATGTTTCTGAAGCTGTTGCTGCTGGTCGCGGCAGCAGGGTTGGTGACGAGTACCGGATACCTGCTGCTGGTAATGATTGCCAGCGCCCGCTTTCGCCGCAATCAGCGGCGTGAGACGGAGGGCGTCGCCGATTGTCCGCCAGTCACCTTGCTCAAGCCAGTCTGTGGCATGGAGCCCGACCTGGAAGCCAACCTGGCCAGTTTTTTCGAGCAACAGTATCCAAGTTTCGAAATTATCTTCGGAGCGCGCCACGCCGACGATCCTGCATTGGAGGTGGCCCGCCGCATCAGCAGCAAGTATCCTGCGGTGCCGGTGAAGATTGTTGCCACGGGCGAGCCGCTCCGCCCCAATGCCAAGGTTTGCTCGCTGGTCAAGATGTACGCCCACGCCGCTCACGATTACCTCATCGTCAGTGATAGCGACGTACATGTTGAGCCCAACTACATTGCCGAGGTGGTGCGCCCGCTCCTCGATCCGGGCAATGGCCTGGTAACCTGCTTATATCGGGGAGTTGCCACTGGAGGATTGTGGTCCAAGCTCGAAGCACTGGGCATGAGCATAGAAATGACCTCGGGCGCCATCGTGGCAAATTTGCTGGAAGGTATGAAGTTCGCACTGGGTCCGACCATGGCAGTGCGGCGCGATGCGCTCGACGCAGTCGGTGGATTCGAGCCACTGGCCGACTACTGCGCCGACGACTATGTGTTGGGCCGCGATGTTTCGGACGGTGGCCGGCGGGTGGTGATGTCGCACCACGTCATCGATCACGTGGTGATCAACCGCAGCTTTGCCTGCTCCATGCGGCACCAGATTCGCTGGATGAAGAGCACGCGTTTTTCTCGCCGCGCGGGCCACGCCGGCACTGCGCTGACTTTTGCCATGCCGTTTGGATTGTTGGGACTGCTGGCCGGCGGCGCGCTGCATCTTTGGGTGATCGGGATTAGCCTGTTCGCAGCTGCCTATCTCAACCGCGTGATAATGGCGATTGTCGCAGGCTGGGGTGTGGTGCGCGATAGTCAGGCGGTGCGCCTGGCGTGGCTCTATCCGCTACGCGACCTGATGGGCGTCGGTTTCTGGTGTGCCAGCTATTGTGGCCGCCAGATTGAATGGCGCGGGGACTGGTACCGGCTGGAACAAGGTGGACGAATGGTCCTGGTGCGGCCCAGTGCGGCTACCGTAGCTCGATCGCTGTCGGACACCGAAGCCGCCACGCCCACTGTCGTGGCCGATCATTATTCGTGAATCGCAGAAAATTGGCGCGAAACTCATTGCTGAAAACGTTGGCCTTCGCCAGTCTCCTGTTCGCAGCGAATTCGGTGATCGTAGCTCCCGCCAATGCGGAGAATCCCACAAAGCAACAAATTGATGCGATCTTTCACCCGCTGGTGACACCCGGCGCGCCGGGTCTTGCAGTGATTGTTCTGAAGAATGGCAACCCGATCTTCAAGCAAGGCTACGGATTGGCCGACTTGGACACAGGCACTCGCATAGCATCTGACACCGACTTCCGGCTGGCGTCATTCACCAAACAATTTACTGCGAGCTGCATCATGCTGCTGGTGCATGACGGCAAGCTGCATTACGAAGACACGCTGACGAAGATATTTCCAGGCTTTCCCGCGCACGGCAGCACGATCACGGTGCGCATGCTGCTGACCCACACGTCGGGGCTCAAGGACTACGAGGATCTGTATGCCGCGCAATTTCCCGGCATGGACGATCGTAAGATTCCGCAGATCAAGGACGCGCAAATCCTGGCGTTGATGGAGCAGCAGAGTGCGACTGACTTTGCGCCAGGCACGAAGTGGCGTTACAGCAATACTGGCTACGCCCTGCTGGCGATGATTGTGGAAAAAGTTTCCAACAAACCGTTCGGCGAATTCCTGCGCGAGCGAATATTCGTGCCTTTGGGCATGACCGGGACGTTGGCCTACGAGGAAGGGAAGAACCAGGTACCTCATCGCGCGCTGGGTTATACGCAAAAAGAAAAAGCGTGGGTCGAAGCCGACCAGAGCTCCACCTCCGCAGTGCTAGGCGATGGGGGCATTTACTCCAATGTGGAAGACCTCACGAAGTGGGACCACGCTTTACGGGAACACACGTTGTTGAGCGCGGCGGAAATGCAGGCGGCGTTTACCCCGGTGAAAGTTCCGGGAGGCGCAGTGAAAGAGGGTGGTTCGCCCACCGAGTACGGCTTCGGATGGTATCTCGATCCCTATCATGGACGCCGCCGCACCTGGCATTCCGGAACTACGACCGGCTTCCGTACGTTTATCGAACGCTTTGTCGATGAAGAGTTGACCATCATCATCCCATGCAACCGTGACAACCTGAAGCCGCAAAAGCTCGCGGATCCAGTGGCAGATATATACGCGCCGCACTAGCCTCCACCGCAGAGAAACTACCATCCGCAGTTTGTTCTTGAAGCCTGAACATCCAGTTGCCGATGATTGCCCAGTCCCGTTACGGGACTATCACATACAGATGTGCGGAATCGGCTTGACGATGTCGATCTATAGCACTAA
>DATBZX010000347.1:0-3621 GCA_036512955.1 Terriglobales bacterium | reverse complement strand
GGTGAACGACAACTTCCTCCATCACAAGGTTGCCTTCTGGGACGAGGTCACGCAGCATCCCAACTACGACGCCTTCTGGCAGGCGCGCAACCTGCTGCCACACCTGAAGAACATCAAGCCCGCGGTGCTGACCGTCGGCGGCTGGTTCGACGCCGAAGACCTCTACGGCGCGCTCAACACCTATAAGACCATCGCGAAGAATGGGCCCGGCGCGCGCGTGCGGCTGGTGATGGGCCCGTGGTGCCACGGCTGCTGGTCCGTGCCGACCTACGACAGCCTCGGCGATATCCACTTCAATTCGATGGTCAGCGACTTCTACCAGCGCAACATCGAGTTCCCGTTTTTCGAGTACTACCTGAAAGGAAAGGGCGCCAACGACCTGCCCAATGCGTACGTCTTCGAAACCGGCACCAACCAGTGGCGCAAGTACGACGCGTGGCCACCGGCGAACACGGCGCAGAAGACGCTTTACCTGGGCGCGAGCGGCACGCTGTCGTTTAACGCGCCCGCCGAGGGATTTGACGAGTACGTCAGCGACCCGAACAAGCCGGTGCCCTTTTTCGAGCACACAACGTCGGGCATGGCGCGTCCTTACATGGACGGCGACAACCGCGAGCAGGGCTGGCGCACCGACGTACTCGTCTATCAGACCGAGCCGCTGACGGAAGACATCACGCTCGCCGGGCCGCTGCAACCGAGCTTGCAGGTTTCGACTACCGGCACCGACTCCGATTTCGTGGTCAAGCTGATCGACGTATATCCGGTCGATGTTCCCAACGCCGATCCCAACCCGATGCAGATCGAGATGGGCGGCTACCAGCAAATGGTGCGCGGCGAGCCGATGCGCGGGCGTTTCCGCAACAGCTACGAAAAACCGGAGGCGTTCAAGCCCGGGCAGCAGGCGAAGATCGAGTTCGTCATGCCCGACGTGAACCACACCTTCCGCCGCGGTCACCGCATCATGGTCCAGGTGCAGAGCACGTGGTTCCCGTTGGTGGACATCAACCCGCAGACCTTCGTGCCCAGCATCTACCAGGCCAAGCCGAACGATTTCCAGAAGGCCACGCAGCGCGTGTATCGCGGGGCGAACGGATCGAAGCTGAATGTGTGGGTGGTGAATCCGGCACAAAACAAGTCAGCCGCTGATGAACGCTGATCGACGCTGATTCTTCAGGAAGTGTCATGCTGAGCGAAGCGAAGCATCTACGCATTTCGGTGAAAACATAGATCCTTCAAGAGCCGCGTTCATCTGCGTCAATCAGCGGCTAGTTCCGGTAGTGGTGCAGTTTGAATTTCTAGATGGGGATGGTCTGTCGGGCGCAGTCCCGATTGATCTGGAGATGTCGCACCATCTTGCGAATATGCCCAAGTTCGATGTTGTCGAACTTGGGCATACTTGGATACGTTCTTCCGTTGAATTTTATGCTGTACCCGTGCGTTGTTCGCCGCATTGTGTATCCCGCCGCGCAGCGTTTCAGCATTCGCTCCATGTCTGCGCGCGAGGCGGTTGCGGACATGTTTAGGCAGCTTTAGCCAGTTTGTCGTTGATGTTGTCGCTGGGCTTGAATTTCCTGCCACCAGCCGCCAGATTTTCGACTGTGACCTTGACAGGCGATGACTCTGGCCTCTCTCTCGGCAGTTTTGAGAATGGTTCCAAGAGTGGCCCTGAGCAGCCCCGCACTGCGGCCAGCGCATCATTCCAGCGCTGTTCTTCCTCTGCGTCGGCCTCGTTCAAGAATCGCTCGACTTCGCGCTTGAAGTCAGCGAATTTCTTGCAGTCGTGCGCTGTGTCGAACAGCACCTCTTTGTAGCGGTTGCGGAATCGCGCGAAGCTCTCCTCTGGCGTGGTGCTACTTTCCGCGAGTGCGCCGGGGCGCACTCCGTACGTCCACCACTTACCGTCGTCTTCTTTGACCATCAACGCTCGACCGGACAGCGTTATGCCAGCTAGGAAACCATCACCAGAGATGGTGTCCCTGAGCGTGAAGATGAGCGGGTGATGATTGGTCATTTCAGGCTCCAAGTCTTGTTAAAGGGGATGAGTATACACACGTGGATGGGGGGAGGAAGTGAGCGCCATCACTCCAACGGGTGTCTTCATCCATTGGGATATATGCAAGCTTAGCACAGCTGCGCAGCACATATGCACAATCAATGACTTACGGACATTACCATGGTGACCGACCGTTCGGGAAATAGCAATCTCGGTTCGCATTCGGCCTTATGCCACGCGTTAGCGGCATTGGCCGAGACGTTCAAACTGACCTACGGCCACCCCCACGGCCCCCCGAATCCTTTTCCGGTCTTGTAGAATCACTAGTTTGGGTACCCACGCCATTCGCAATAGTAGGAGCAAGTCTTGGCAGACAAGATTTACGACGTCGCAATCATCGGCAGTGGCCCGGGCGGATACACTGCCGCCATCCGCGCCGGACAGTTTGGACTGAAAGTCGCACTCATCGAGAAAGACAACAAGCTGGGCGGCACCTGCCTGCACGTAGGCTGCATCCCGACCAAGGCGCTGCTCTTCAATGCCGAAATCTGGGACCACCTGAAACAGGCGAAGGAATTCGGCATCGACGACGTGGGCACGCCCAAGCTGAACTGGGCGGCCATCCAGGAGCGCAAAAACAAGATCGTCACCAAGCACGCCAAGGGACTTGAGTTCCTGATGCGCAAGAACAAGGTGGAGACGATCAGCGGTTACGGCAAACTGACCGGCCCGGCGAACGACGGAGTGCTTTCGGTCGAAGTGACGAACGGAAGCAACAAAAGCATCATCCAGGCCAAGAACGTCCTGCTCGCCACCGGCTCGGAAGCGCGCATGCTCCCCGGCCTCGAGCCCGGCCCGCAGGTGCTGACTAACATCGAAATCCTCAGCCTGCCTGCGCTTCCAAAGTCGCTGGTCATTGTCGGCTCGGGCGCGGTGGGCAGCGAGTTCGCGTCCATCTACAACTCGTTCGGCACCGACTGCACCATCGTCGAAATGCTGCCGCGCATCGTGCCGCTGGAGGACGAAGACGTCTCCAAGGAACTCGACCGCTCCTTCCGCAAGCGCGGCATCAAGACCTTCGTGAGTGCCTCGGTGAAGAAAGTCGAGAAGACGAAGGACGGCGTGGCCGTCTCGTTCGACGTCGATGGCAAAGCACAAGTCGTAACCGCCGAAAAGGTCCTGATCGCCGTCGGGCGCAAGCCGCGCACCGAGAACATCGGGCTGGAAAAGACGAAGATCAAGCCCGACCGCGGTTTCATCAAGGTCAACGAGTGGCTCCAGACCGAGGAGCCGGGCGTGTACGCCGTCGGGGATATCATCGCCGGCTACCCGCAACTGGCGCACGCCGGCTCGATGGAGGGCAAGGTGGCCATCGCGCACATCGCCGGCAAGCCCGCCAAGAAGATGACTGCCATGCACATACCGGCCGCGACCTACACGCATCCGGAGATCGGCAGCGTCGGGCTGACCGAGGCGAAGGCGAAAGAGAAAGGCCTGAAGGTAAAGATCGGCAAGTTCCCCTTCAGCGCCAACTCGCGCGCCTCGATCGTGGGCGCGCACGAGGGCTTCATCAAGATCGTGAGCGACGCGCAGTACGGCGAAATTCTCGGCGTGCACATCATCGGCCC